>NZ_AVCH01000073.1 GCF_000747075.1 Arenimonas malthae CC-JY-1 | reverse complement strand
CTTCGGGGCCTCGGCGGCCTTCGGCGCCTCGGCCTTGGCGGCCGGGGCCGGCGCGGCGGCGCCTTCCTCGATGATGGCCACGACCTGCTGGCTGGTCACGGTGTCGCCGGCCTGGAACTTGAGCTCCCTGAGCACGCCGTCGACCGGCGAGGGCACTTCCAGCACCACCTTGTCGGTCTCGAGGTCGAGCAGGTTCTCGTCGCGACGGACGGCGTCGCCGGCCTTCTTGTGCCAGGTGGCGATGGTGGCGTCGGACACGGATTCCGGAAGGACCGGGACTTTGACTTCGATGCTCATGGACGAGGTCCTGGGTGCGTGGAAAGGAATGGCTTATTCAGCGGTGTGGGTGTTGGGCGCGTTGACGAGGGCGTCCTCGATCAGCTTCGCCTGTTCGATGTTGTGCGTGTTCAGGTGGCCCGCCGCCGGCGAGGCCGAGCGCGCGCGCCCGGCGTAGCTCAGCGACTGGCCCTTGCCCAGGCAGAAGTCGAGGTGGTGGCGGATCTGGTACCAGGCGCCCTGGTTCATGGGCTCTTCCTGGCACCACACCACTTCCTTCGCGCCGGCGAAACGCTTGAGCTCGGCCGCCAGCGCCTCGCGCGGGAACGGGTAGAGCTGCTCGACGCGCACGATGGCCACGTCGGTGACCTTCTTGGCCTCGGCCGCCTCGACCAGGTCGTAGTAGACCTTGCCGCCGCAGACCACGACGCGGCGCGCCTTCTTCGGGTCCTTGCAGGTGCTGTCGGCGATGAGCTCCTGGAAGCCGCCCTTGGCGAGTTCGTCGAGCGTGGACACCGACAGCTTGTGGCGCAGCATGGACTTGGGCGTCATCACCACCAGCGGCTTGCGGGTGGCGCGCAGCATCTGGCGGCGCAGCATGTGGAACATCTGCGCCGGCGTGGTCGGCGTGCAGACCTGGATGTTGTCGAGCGCGCACAACTGCAGGAAGCGCTCGAGGCGCGCCGAGCTGTGCTCGGGGCCCTGGCCTTCGTAGCCGTGCGGCAGGAACAGCACCAGGCCGCACAGGCGGTCCCACTTGGACTCGCCCGAGGTGATGAACTGGTCGATCACCACCTGGGCGCCGTTGGCGAAGTCGCCGAACTGGCCTTCCCAGATGTTGAGCGTGGACGGCTCGGCGGTGCTGTAGCCGTATTCGAAGGCCATCACGGCCTCCTCGCTCAGCAGCGAATCGATGACCAGCGCGTGCTCGGGGTTCTTCACCAGCGCGCGCAGCGGCATGTGCGCCTCGCCCGTGGCCTGGTCGTGCAGCACCGCGTGGCGGTGGAAGAAGGTGCCGCGGCCGGCGTCCTGGCCGACCACGCGCAGCTTGTAGCCTTCCGCGAGCAGGGTGGCGTAGGCCAGGTTCTCGGCGAAGCCCCAGTCCATGGCCAGCTCGCCGGCGGCCATCTTGCGGCGGTCGTCGTAGATCTTGGCGACGCGCGCGTGCAGCTTGAGTTCGGCCGGCAGGGTGTTGATGAGCGTGGCGAGCTTGTCGAGCTCGGCGCGCTTGACCTGGGTCTTCACCTCGTCGCGCAGCTTGCCCTTGAGCCACGGGGTCCAGTCGACCGCGTAAGGGTCGGGGCCGACCTTGACCAGGTCGGTGGTGACTTCGCCCTTGTCGAGCTTGTCGCGGTAGGCGTCGACCAGCGCCTTGGCGCCGGCGGCATCCACCACGCCCTCGGCGGCCAGCGCCTCGGCGTAGAGCTCGCGGGTGGTCTTGCGGGCGCGGATGTTCTGGTACATCAGCGGCTGCGTGGCCGCCGGCTCGTCGGCCTCGTTGTGGCCGTGGCGGCGGTAGCAGACCAGGTCGATGACCACGTCGCGCTGGAATTCCTTGCGGAAGTCGAAGGCCAGCTGGGCGCAGAAGGCCACGGCCTCCGGGTCGTCGCCGTTCACGTGCAGCACCGGCGCGCCGACGATCTTGGCCGGGTCGGTGCAGTACAGGGTGGAGCGGGTGTCGTCGGCGCGGTGGGTGGTGAAGCCCACCTGGTTGTTGACGACGATGTGCACGGTGCCGCCGACCGCGAAGCCGCGGGCCTGCGACATCTGGAACAGCTCCATCACCACGCCCTGGCCCGCGAAGGCCGAGTCGCCGTGGATCAGCACCGGCAGCACCTGCTTGCGCTGCACGTCCTCGCGGCGCATCTGGCGCGCGCGCACCGAGCCGGCCACGACCGGGTCGACGATCTCGAGGTGCGAGGGGTTGAAGGCCAGCGCCAGGTGCACCGGGCCGCCCGGGGTGGCGACGTCGGAGGAATAACCCATGTGGTACTTCACGTCGCCCGAGTGCGCCGGGTCGTCGTTGTGCTCGAACTGGCCGCGGAACTCGTTGAAGAGCTTGTGCGGCGGCTTGCCCATGGTGTTGATGAGCACGTTCAGGCGGCCGCGGTGGGCCATGCCGATCACCACGTCCTTGATGCCGTCGCTGCCGCCGCGGCGGACCAGCGTGTCCATCAGCGGGATCAGGGTGTCGCCGCCCTCGAGCGAGAAGCGCTTCTGGCCCACGAACGCGGTGTGCAGGTAGCGCTCCAGGCCTTCGGCGGCGGTGAGGCGCTCGAGCAGGCGCTGCTTGGCGGCCGCGTCGAAGCCGTACTTGCCGGCCGCGCCCTCGAGGCGCTGCTGCATCCAGCGGCGCTGGTTGGCGTCGGAGATGTGCATGAACTCGGCGCCTATGCTGCCCGAGTAGGAAGCGCGCAGGCGCGCCAGCAGGTCGCGCAGCTTGAAGCGCGGCTGGGCGAACCAGGTGTCGACGGTGAACTCGCGGTCGAGGTCGGCGTCGGTGAGGCCGTGGAAGGCCAGCTCCAGGTCGGGCGCGTCCGGGCGGGCCATCATGCCCAGCGGGTCGAGCCTGGCGCCCAGGTGGCCGCGCGAGCGGTAGGCGGTGATCAGCTTGCCGACCGCGGCCTGCTTGCGGGCCGACTCGTCGTCCAGGCCACTGGCCACGACCGGGGCGCGCGCGGCCGCCTGCACCTGGGCCATGACGGCCGAGTGCGGCACGTCGCCGGCCTCGCGGCCCTTGAAGCCGTCGAAGTAGGTTTTCCAGGCCGACGGGACGCTGTCGGGATCGACCAGGTACTGTTCGTACAGGTCTTCGATGAAGGCGGCGTTTCCGCCGGCGAGCTGAGAGGTCTGCTTAAACTGCTTGATCAGACTGTCCACGACCCTGGCCTGGCCCGCCTCAACGGCAGGTAAGTGATTGATGGAATGGGATGTCGCGGCGCCGCAACGGGGCGGCGACAAGGTCTGCGATTATAGCTGGCGCCGCCGGGCTTTAGAACCCGACGCAGGCTGTACGGGCGCCCCGCGGGGGCTGGACTTTGGTCGCAGGTTCGTACCCGCGCGCCTCAGATGCCCAGGGCCCTGAACTCGGTGACGCCGCGCGAGCGCTCCCAGACCCGGCCGAAATGGTCCACCAGCTGGCGGGTGCGGGCCGGGTTGGCCGGGCTCCAGTCGCCTTCCCAGCGGCTGCCGAGCTGGCGGAACAGGTAGCCGTCGCGGTCGTTGGCGAGGAAGGCCGAGGGGTACTGCAGGTCCACGTCGTCGGTGGGCGTGCGGAACTGGAACACCGAGGTCATGCGCTGGGCCAGGGTGAGCAGCGGGTGGCCCTGGCCCTGCACGGCGGCGGGGTCGAGCAGCAGGATGCGCACCACGCCACCGCGGCCGGCGATGGCGAACTCCTTGAAGGCCTCGAGCACGGCCGGCTGGCTGTAAAGCACCGGGTCGAGGTCGCGGCTGAAAAGCACCAGTTCGCGGCGGGCCGCCCGCACCACGGCCAGCGTGGCCTCGGTGGCGGCGGACAGGCTGTCGAATTCGGTGGAAGGCACCGAGGCCTCGCGCGCCCGGGCCGGGTAGCGCTCCGGGCCCGCCAGCGGTTCGAGGGCGCGGCGCATGGCCTGGTGCTCGATGCCGGCCTCCATGAAGCGCTCGCCGTAGGGCTGGAAGCCGTGCCGGGCGTAGAAGGCCTCGGCGCTGACCTGGGCGTTGAGGCTGACCTCGGTCCAGCCCAGGCTGCGGGCCTTGTCCATCAGCGCCACCAGCAGGGCGTCGCCGACGCCGCGCTGGCGCCACTCCTTCAGCACCGCCATGCGGCCGATCTTGTGTTCGGGCGTCAGCCGGCCGGTGCCGATGGGGCGGCCGTGGTCGTCACGGGCGATGACGTGGTGGCTGCGCGGGTCCAGGTCGTCCCATTCCTCGTCTTCCGGAACCTTCTGTTCTAGGATGAAGACGGTCTCGCGCACTTCCCTCAGGTCCTTCAGGTCGGCCTGGTAGTCGGCGGGCTCGATGCGGAAGTCGGTCGGGATCATGGGTTCACCGGCGGCGTTTGGGTTTGACCAGCTGATAGTGGCCCGCGGCCACCAGGCTTACCAGCGCTTCACGGCCGGCGGCATCGAGCCCGGCCATGTCGGCGGCGTCCAGGCGCTCGGCGCCGGCCAGGCGGCGGGCCGAGGCCACGCCCATCGGCAGCGACAGGCCGTTGGCGTGCAGGCAGGCCCTGCGGCCGTCACGCGCCCAGGCGTGGCGGGCATGCGGGTGGCGCAGCAGCATGGCGCCTTCGTCGAGCGCGGCGGTGATGGCGGCCAGGCCCGGCGGGCGGGCCGGGCGGGCGATCTCGCCGGCCGAGCGGTACTGGGTGATGAAGCGGCCGAACCAGCGGCGCAGCGTGGCCTCGTCGAGGTCCTGCAGGCGGGACAGGGCGTGGCGCACGCGGCCGAAGGCGGGGTCGTCGATTTCGTAGGGGTCGGCGGGCAGGGCCAGGTCCGGGTCGCCGTAGCGCGCTTCCTCGGGCGTCGCGGCGGCCAGTTCCTCGGCCAGGTCCACCATGAGCTCGGCCACCGAGGGCGCGCGCATGCCCACCGAAAGCGTGAGGCAGGCGTCCTGGGCCACGCCGTGGTGCGGCACGCCGGGCGGCAGGTACAGGACGTCGCCGGGGGCCAGCACCCAATCGTGGTCGGGGTGGAATTCGCTGAGCAGCTTGAGCTCGACGTCGGGGCGGAAGTCGCGCGGCGCGTCGGGGTTCGTGTCGATCTGCCAGCGGCGGTGGCCCAGGCCCTGGACCAGGAACACGTCGTACTGGTCCACGTGCGCGCCCACCGAGCCGCCGGGCGCGGCGAAGCTGACCATCACGTCGTCGACGCGCCAGGCCGGCAGGAAGCGGAACCGGTGCAGCAGGTCGCGCACGTCCATGTCCCACTTGTCCACGTCCTGCACCAGCAGGGTCCAGTCCTGGCGCGGCATGTCGGGGAACATGGCCTCGTCGAAGGGGCCGGTGCGCAACTCCCAGCGGTCGCGCTTGCGGTCGTGCAGCACCACGCGCGACAGCGCCGACTCCTCGCAGGCCAGGCCGGCCAGGTCCTCGGGCGTGATCGGCGAGACGAAGCCCGGGAAGGCGCCGCGGATGAGCAGCGGCCGCTTCTGCCAGTAATCGCGCAGGAACACCTCGGGCGGCATGCCCAGCGGGTGCTTCGGCGTGCCGGTGACTTCTATCGCGTACTGGGAGGAGGTTTTTTTGGCCACGGATTCACACGGACAAGGGCAGGTCGAGGGATCAAACGTCCCGGGCCAGCGACGCGGCGTGGCCGACGTAGCTGGCGGGGGTCAGGGCCAGCAGGCGGGCCTTGGCGTCGGCCGGCAGGTCCAGGCCTTCGATGAAGGCGCGCATGGACTCGGCGGTGATGCCCTGGCCGCGGGTGAGGGCCTTGAGCTGTTCGTAGGGGTTGGGCAGGCCGTGGCGGCGCATCACGGTCTGCACCGGCTCGGCCAGCACTTCCCAGGCGGCATCGAGGTCGGCGGCCAGGCGCTCGGGGTTGGCGCTGAGCTTGCCCAGGCCGCGCATGAGCGCGTCGAGCGCGATCAGCGAGTGGCCGAACGCAGTGCCCAGGGCGCGCAGCACGGTGGAGTCGGTGAGGTCGCGCTGCCAGCGGCTGATCGGCAGCTTTTCCGAAAAATGCGAGAGCAGGGCGTTGGCCAGGCCGAAGTTGCCCTCGGCGTTCTCGAAGTCGATCGGGTTGACCTTGTGCGGCATGGTCGAGCTGCCCACCTCGCCGGCCTTCACCGCCTGCTTGAAGTAGCCCAGCGAGATGTAGCCCCAGACGTCGCGGCACAGGTCCACCAGCACGGTGTTGATGCGGCGTTGCGCGTCGCACAGCTCGGCGATGCCGTCGTGCGGCTCGATCTGGGTGGTGTAGGGGTTGAAGTCCAGGCCCAGCGATTCGACGAAGCGCTGCGCCAGCGCCGGCCAGTCCACTTCCGGGTAGGCCACCACGTGGGCGTTGTAGTTGCCGACGGCGCCGTTGATCTTGCCGGGGAACTCGATGCCGTGCATCACCGCCACCTGGCGCTGCAGGCGCGCGACCACGTTGGCGATTTCCTTGCCCACGGTGGTGGGCGAGGCGGTCTGGCCGTGGGTGCGCGAGAGCATGGGCAGCGCCGCGTGTTCGTGCGCCATGGCGCGCAGCTTCTCCACCACTTCCCAGGTCTTGGGCGCGATGACCGTGGTGTAGGCCTCGTTGAGCATCAGCGCGTAGCTGAGGTTGTTGATGTCCTCGCTGGTGCAGGCGAAGTGCACGAATTCCAGCGCCGGGCCCAGCTCGGCGTCGTCCTTCAGGCGCTCCTTGATGAAGTACTCGACCGCCTTGACGTCGTGGTTGGTGGTGCGCTCGATCTCCTTGACGCGCGCGGCGTCTTCGACCGAGAAACCGGCGGCGAGGGCGCGCAGGCGGCCGGCGGCGGCCTCGGAGAAGGGCTTGAGCTCGGCCACGCCCGGTTCGGCGGCCAGGGCCAGCAGCCACTCCACCTCGACCCGCACGCGGGCCTTGATGAGCCCGTATTCGGAAAAGATCGGCCGCAGCGCCCCGGCCTTGCCGGCATAGCGGCCGTCGAGCGGGGAAAGGGCGGTGAGGGCGGCGTCGGACATCGGGCGGGCTCGGGTGGGGCGGAGAAGCGCCTATTCTACCCGCACACCCGAATCGGAGGACCGCCATGGCCGCCAAGACCCGCACCGAACACGACAGCCTCGGCGCCCTCGAAGTGCCCGCCGGCGCGCTCTACGGCGCCCAGACCCAGCGCGCCGTGCAGAACTTCCCGATCTCCGGGCTGGTGATGCCGCGCTATTTCCTGCGCGCCCTGGGCCTGGTCAAGGCCGCGGCGGCGACCGCCAACGCCAGCCTGGGCCACCTGCCGCCGGACGTGGCCGACGCCATCCGCGACGCCGCCCTGCAGGTGGCCGCCGGCGACCTGGACGGCCAGTTCCCGGTGGACGTGTTCCAGACCGGCTCGGGTACGTCGAGCAATATGAACGCCAACGAGGTCATCGCCACCGTGGCCTCCCGCGGCCGCAGGCAGGCGGTGCACGCCAACGACCACGTCAACATGGGCCAGAGTTCGAACGACGTGGTGCCCACCGCCCTCCAGGCGGCGGCGCTGCTGGCCTGCCGCGAGCGCTTGTTGCCCGCGCTCAAGCACCTGCGCCTCACCATCGACCGCAAGGCCCGCCGCGTCGGCAAGGTGGTCAAGACCGGCCGCACCCACCTGATGGACGCGATGCCGCTGACCCTGGGCCAGGAGCTCGGTGCCTGGTCGGCGCAGCTGGCCACGGCCATCGACCGCATCGGCGACACGCTCGACCGCGTGCGCCAGCTGCCCATCGGCGGCACCGCCGTGGGCACCGGCATCAACGCCGACCCGCGTTTCGGCAAGAAGGTGGCGAAGGAGCTGTCGGTGCTCTCGGGCCAGCGTTTCGTGCAGGCGCGCAACCTGTTCGAGGGCATCGCCGCGCAGGACAACGCCGTGGAACTTTCGGGCCAGCTCAACGTGCTGGCAGCCACGCTGATGAAGATAAGCAACGACCTGCGCTGGATGAATTCCGGCCCGCTGGCGGGGTTGGGCGAGATCGAACTGCCGGCGCTGCAGCCGGGCAGCTCGATCATGCCCGGCAAGGTGAACCCGGTGGTGCCCGAGGCGGTGTGCATGGTCTGCGCCCAGGTGATGGGCAACCACGCCACGGTGACCATCGCCGGCGCCAGCGGCAACTTCCAGCTCAACGTGATGCTGCCGCTGATCGCGCACAACCTGCTGCAGTCGATCGAGCTGCTGGCGAACGGGTCGCGGGTGCTGGCCGATTCGGCGATCCAGGGCTTCCGGGTGCGCGAGGACCGGCTGGCGGAGGCGCTGGCGCGCAATCCCATCCTGGTGACGGCGCTCAACCCGGTGATCGGCTATGAAAACGCCGCCGCCATCGCCAAGCAGGCCTACCGCGAGGGCAGGCCGGTGCTGGACGTCGCGATGCTGCGCACCGGCCTGGGTGAAAAGGCGCTGCGCAAGCTGCTCGACCCGGCCGCCCTGGCCCGGGGCGGCATCCACGGCAAGCCGGGCGGCGGGGGCGGCTGAGCCGCCTCAGTCCTCGCTGGGGACGTCCACCCGGCCGCGCACGCCCCGGTGGGACACGTCGCCGCTGCCGATGCGGCGCACGACCAGGTCGCCGCCGACGTCGCGCACGCCCGCGTCGCCCGAGTTGATGCGGCCGATGCGCACGCTGCCATCGACGCGGGAGACGTCGAGGTCGCCGGAGCCGATCTCGTCCACGTCCACGTCGCCCTTCACGTTGGCGAGCGTGAGGTCGCCCGAGCCCACCGAGCCGATGCGCACGGGGCCGCGGATGTCGCTGGCCTCGAAGTCGCCCGAGCCGACCGAGCGCAGGTCCAGTTCGCCGGCGCCTTCCACGGTCACGTCGCCCGAGCCGACGCTGGCGCGCACCAGGCCGGCGATGTCGCGCAATTCGATGTCGCCGGAGCCGACCTCGGCGCGCACCGACTTCATGCCCGATGCCCAGGCGTCGCCCGAACCCACGTCGAGCTCGATGTCCAGGCCCGCGGGCAGCTGGGCTTTGACCTCGAGGTAGGCATAGGTGGGCTTGAAGAAGATGCCGCTGGAAACGCCGCGGCGTTCGGCGCGCACCAGCAGGGTGTCGCCGCTGCGGCGCTGTTCCAGCACCAGCTGCGGGAAATAGTCCGGGTCGGAGGCGCAGGCGCGGGCGGTCAGCCCGGCGGCGCCGGTGGTCGCGCCCAGGCGCAGGTCGTTCTGGTTCACCTCGAAGCGCACCACGCGCACGCCTTCGAGGTCGAGCGCAAGGCTGCGCGGCTCGTTGAATTCGCAGTCGGCGGCCGAGGCGGCGACGGGCAGCAGCACGGCAAGCAGGGCAAGTCGTTTCATCGTTCGCTCCGGGGTCAGTTTTCGACGTGGCAGTCTTCGACGTCGCTTTCGTCCATCTGCGCGTAGGGCTCGAACTGCGGCACGGCCTGGCGCAGCGCCTGCTGCGAGGCGTACAGGGCCGGCAGGCGGTCGCACAGGGCCTTGGCGGTGTCTTCGATTTCCTTGGTGTGTTCCTTCATGCGCGCTTCCATCGAAGCGCCGTCGCCGCCGAGCAGGCCCTTGGCCGATTCGGCCACCGCGCGGGTCGCCAGTTCGGCGGCCTGCAGCCCGATCTCGGCGCCGGCTTCGGCCACGCCCGCCAGTTGGGCGCGGTACTCGAGCACGAGCTTGCGCTGCGCTTCGTCGAGCGGCACCGCCTGGCCGCCGATCAGCAGGTCGCCGGCGGGCGAGATCTCGGCCTTCGGCGCATTGCCGTCGCCGTCGCCCAGGCTGAGGTTTTCCTTGGCCAGTTCCTCGCGCATCTCGCGCAGGGCGGTTTCGGAAACCGCGGCCATGCCGGTCTTGCCTGGCTCGGCCGGGGGCTCGGACGAGCTGCAGCCCGCGAGGGCCAGCAGGGGGACCAGCAGCAGGGGAAGTCGGGACATGGGCAGGGCTCCAGCCGTGGAACGGAAAAAAGGCGGGACGACCCGGGGGTCGTCCCGCCAAGGGGGGATGTCAGCCTTCGTCGCGGGAGCGGCGGAAGTGGATGGCGCCGAACACCATCACCGCGCCGGCCACCACGCCGATCCACAGGTCCGGGGTCAGGAAGGCGCCCCAGGCATTCTGGGCCGAAAACAGGGCCACGATGTCCTGCGGGCCGTCCGGGTTGAAGTTCTGCATCGCCGGGTCGGAGGCGCCGCGGTAGACCAGGTCCATGCCCGGGGCCGTGCCCAGCAGGATGCGGCCGACGACGTGCTGCCAGAACCACTCGGCCTTGGAGCCGAACATTTCCATCACGTCGAACCAGCTGACCAGGATGCCCGAGAACACCGGCACCAGCAGCGCCCAGAGGAAGGGCTTGGTGCGGGCCCAGGCCGAAACCAGCAGCAGCCAGCCGACGGTGGGCATGGCCCACAGGGCGTAGACGGGCAGCGCGCCGGCCAGGTGCAGGGCGACGGTGAGCGGGCTCGCCGGGCCCCAGATCAGGTCGAGCGGGTTCACGCCGTGGAACAGCGCATAGCCGCTGAGCAGGACCAGGAAGCCGAACGAGGTGGCGATGGCCGCGAGCGTGGCGATGACCGGGGCCACGACCAGGGCGCTGACCAGCTTCGAGAGCACGGTCTGGCCGTCGGACACCGGCAGCGACTTCCAGAACAGCACGCTGCGGTCCTTGCGCTCGTCGTACAGCGAGCCGAGGCAGTAGAAGAACACCACGAACGCCAGCACGATGTAGGGCCAGGAGCCGGCGAGCAGGGCGCCCAGGTCGAGCGCGCCGCCCAGTTCCGCCGCTTCCTTGGGCGTGAGGGTCTTGGTGAGCTGGCTGAGCTCGACGCCGTTCATCTGCACCGATTCGCCGTCCACGCCGCGGCGGACGCTTTCACCGGCGATGATCGCCATCAGGCTGATCACCAGGAAAACCGCGCCGGCCACCACCGGGGCCCACAGGAAGCCGCCGCGGTGCTCCCAGGATTCGCGCTTGAGGAGCCATTTGAAGGTGTTCATGCGTAGGTTCCTTTCATGGTGGCGACGAACAGGTCGGCGATGCCGGGGTTGCGGACCTCGCCCAGGGCGGCCAGCTGGTCGCGCGGCACCCCGTCGAACAGCATCACGGCCTTGCCGAACACCGAGCGCTCGTCGATGGGCTTGAGGGCGCGGGCGGCCTCGGCCTTGTCGGCCGGGACCATCACCTCGCAGAAGCGCTCGCCGACTTCGTCCATGCTCGCCGAGAGCACGATCTTGCCCTCGCGGATGAACATCAGGTCGGTGAGGATGTGCTCGATCTCCTCGACCTGGTGGGTGGTGACGACGATGGTCTTCTGCTCGTCGAAGTAGTCTTCCAGCAGGTTCTGGTAGAACTGCTTGCGGTAGAGGATGTCCAGGCCCAGCGTGGGTTCGTCCAGCACCAGCAGCTTGGCGTCGATGGCCATGACCAGGGCCAGGTGCAGCTGCACGATCATGCCCTTGGACATCTGCTTGACCTTCATGTCCGGGGTCAGCTTGGTGTGGGCGATGTAGGCCTCGGCCTTCTTGCGGTCGAAGCGCGGGTGCACGCCGGCCACGAAGTCCACGGCGTCCTTCACCTTCAGCCAGCGCGGCAGCACGGCCACGTCGGCGATGAAGCAGACGTCGTGCATGAGCTCGTCGCGCTCGGTGCGCGGGTTCTTGCCCAGCACCTTGAGTTCGCCCTCGTAGGGCACCAGGCCCAGGGCGGCCTTGAGGGTGGTGGTCTTGCCCGAGCCGTTGGGGCCGATCAGGCCGACGATGCGGCCGGCCGGGATGTCGAAGCTGATCGAATCGACGGCGGGCTTGCCCTTGTAGCGCTTGGAAAGGTTGCGGGCGGAGATCACGGCGCTCATCACTTCTTCTCCTTGCCGGCCACGGCCACCAGGCGTTCGATGTCCAGGCCGAGGCGCTGGATGCGCTCGACGACCATCGGCCATTCATCCTTCAGAAAACGCTCGCGCTCGGAGGCGAGCAGCTTCTCCCGGGCCCCTTCGGTCACGTACATGCCAAGTCCCCTTCTTTTTTCCACGAGTTCCTCGTCCGCCAGCTCCTGGTAGGCGCGGGAGACGGTGATTGGGTTGAGCTGGTATTCGGCGGCGATCTGGCGGACCGAGGGCAGCGCTTCGCCCGGCTGCAGCACGCCGTCGAGCATCATCGCCACCACCTTGTCCTTGAGCTGCCGGTAGATCGGCGCGCTGTCGTTCCAGGCGATATTCATCTCAGGACTCCCGGCGCGGCATGAGGGAGGCCATGGACACGTAGGGCATGGCCATGTGCCGCTGAAGGGCGCCGCGGCGCAGCGAGCCGGCCCGCAGGGCCTCCTCGCTGGCGCTGGCGCCGAGGGTGGTCTCGTCGGCGGCCTCGTCGAGGGCGGCCAGCACCGGGTCCGGCTGGATGGCCACCGGCTGGCTGGGCGGCGCGCCGAAACCGTAGCCGGTGGCCAGGGTGCCGAGCGCCACGGCCAGGGCCATCAGGTTGGTCTTGAACTTGGGGTACATACCGCCTCCCGCTTTGGTGAGGTAATGAACAGGTGTTGTAGCGAACTATAACACCCAGATTCGGCATGTCAACACCCTTTGCACGCCAAAGGACCCAAACTGATGGCATAGACCCGGACCGTCCCGGGGGAGGGCACGAAGATGAAGAAGGGAACCGCGTTCATCCTGGCCGCGCTGCTGGCCGCGGCGCCGGCGCTGGCCAGCCAGGCGCTGCTGGACAAGGACTTCCGCCGCCTGGCGGGCAAGGAGGTCGTGAACCTGCAGCAGGCCTACGGCGGCCAGGTGCTGCTGGTGGTCAACACGGCCAGCAAGTGCGGCTTTACCCCGCAGTACGAGGGCCTGGAGGCCATGCACGCGAAGTACAAGAACCGTGGTTTCGCGGTGCTGGGCTTCCCGTCCAACGATTTCATGGGCCAGGAGCCGGGCAGCGAGGAGCAGATCCAGGAGTTCTGCACGCTCACCTACGGCGTGAAGTTCCCGATGTTCGAGAAGGTGCAGGTGCGCGGCTCCGGCGCCACGCCGCTCTACCAGGAGCTGGCGGCGGCCACCGGCGAGGCGCCGGGCTGGAACTTCCACAAGTACCTGCTCGACCGCGAGGGCAAGGTGGTGGCCAGCTTCGGCAGCCGCACCACGCCGGACGACCCGAAGCTGGTGGCGGCGATCGAGAAGCTGCTCGACGCGCCCGTCCCGGCGAAGCCTGATCGCGGCCGTTGAGTTGCCGGCGGCGGGCCGCGACAATAGGGGACGACGTGCCGACCCGGCCCGCCTTCCCCAGGAGTTGTAACCCGATGAATTCCGCCCTGCGTTTCGCCGCGCCGCTGGTGCTTGCCAGCCTGGTGCTCAGCCTCAGCGCCTGCAAGTCCGAAACCACCGACGAAGCCGCGCCCGCTGCCGAAGCCGCCGCCGCCGGCGAACCCGGCGCGCCCATCATCCCCGGCATCGCCGGCCTCGAGACCGAACGCGCCCAGGTCAGCTACATGATCGGCCGCGACATCGCCAACTCGATGAAGATCATCAAAGACGACCTCGACCTCGAGATCCTGCGCCAGGCGATGGAGGACACCTTCCAGGAGCGTGACTCCAAGCTTACCGACGAGCAGATGAAGGAGATCCAGGCCGCGTTCACCACCAAGCTGCAGGCCCGCCAGGCCGCCGAGGCCGCCGAGCTGGCCGCCAAGAGCAAGTCCGAGGGCGAAGCCTTCCTGGCCGAGAACAAGTCCAAGCCGGGCGTGCAGGTCACCGAGAGCGGCCTGCAGTACCGCGTCGAGCGCGCCGGCAATGGCGCCACCCCGACCGCCTCCGACGTGGTGCGCGTGCACTACAAGGGCACCCTGCTCAACGGCGAGACCTTCGACAGCTCCTACGACCGCGGCGAGCCGGCTGAATTCGGCCTGGGCCAGGTCATCCCGGGCTGGTCCGAGGGCGTGCAGCTGATGAAGGTCGGCAGCAAGTACACGTTCTGGATCCCGGCGGAACTGGCCTACGGTGAAGCCGGCGGCGGCCCGATCCCGGCCAATGCCATGCTGACCTTCGAGGTCGAGCTGATGGAAATCGTCAAGTAATACGCATCGGGTAGGACGGGGCGTCGGCGGCAACCCGCCGGCGCCCGTTCCCTGGGCACGGATGGCCCACGCCCGCGAGGAGGCAACATGCGCGTCACTGTTTTCGGCACCGGCTACGTCGGCCTGGTCACCGGCACCTGCCTGGCCGAGGTTGGCCACCAGGTCACCTGCGTGGACATCGACCAGGCCAAGGTGGACGGCCTCAACCGCGGCGTCGTGCCCATCTTCGAGCCTGGCCTCGAGGACATGGTGCTGGCCAACCATGGCGCCGGCCGCCTTGCCTTCACCACCGACGCCGCGCAGGCCATCGCGCACGGCGACGTGCTGTTCATCGCCGTGGGCACGCCGCCCGACGAAGACGGCAGCGCCGACCTGCAGTACGTGCTGGCCGTGGCCCGCACCATCGGCAGGCATCTTTCCCGCCCCGCCATCGTGGTGAACAAGTCCACGGTGCCGGTGGGCACCGCCGACAAGGTGCGCGCGGCCATCGCCGCCGAACTCTCGGCGCGCGGCGCCGAGATCGCCTTCGAGGTCGTCTCCAACCCCGAATTCCTGAAGGAGGGCGCGGCGGTCAACGACTGCATGCGCCCCGACCGCATCGTGCTGGGCTCGCGCTCGGCGCAGGCGGTGGAAACCATGAAGCGCCTGTACGCGCCGTTCAACCGCAACCACGACCGCATCGTGGTGATGGACGAGCGCTCGGCCGAGCTGACCAAGTACGCCGCCAACGCCATGCTGGCGACCAAGATCAGCTTCATGAACGAGATGGCGAACATCGCCGAACGCGTGGGCGCCGACATCGAGATGGTGCGCCACGGCATCGGTTCCGACCCGCGCATCGGCTACCACTTCATCTACCCGGGCGCCGGTTACGGCGGCTCGTGTTTCCCCAAGGACGTGCAGGCGCTCGGGCGCATCGCACGCCAGGCCGGCTACGAAGCGAAGCTGCTGGGCGCGGTGGAGGCGGTGAACACCGCGCAGAAGGACAAGCTGTTCGCGCTGGCCGAGCGCCATTTCGCCGGCGACCTGCGCGGCCGCACCTTCGCCGTGTGGGGCCTGGCCTTCAAGCCCAATACCGACGACATGCGCGAGGCCTCGAGCCGCCGCCTGCTGGAGCTGCTCTGGAACGCCGGCGCCACGGTGCGCGCGCACGACCCGGAGGCGATGCACGAAGCCACCCGCATCTTCGGCACGCGCCCCGACCTGGTGCTGTGCGACACCCCGGCGCAGGCGCTGGAAGGCGCCGATGCGCTGTTCGTGGTGACCGAGTGGAAGGCGTTCTGGAGCCCGGATTTCGCCGCGCTCAAGGCCGCGCTCAAGGCCGGCGTGGTGTTCGACGGCCGCAACGTCTACGACCCGGCCCAGGTCGAGGCCGCCGGCCTGGCCTACTACGGCATCGGCCGCGGCCGCAGCCTGCAGCCGCGTTGAGGAACCGCCCGTGACCGCCGCCTCCGACATCGAACAGCGCCTGGCCGAACTCGAAACCCGGCTGGCGTTCCAGGAACACTCCATCGGCGAACTCAGCGACGCCCTGGCCGACGCCCGCATGGAATCGGCGCGCAACAGCGAAACCCTGCTGCGCGTGACGGCCGAACTCAAGCAGCTGCGTACCCTGCTGTACGCCGACCCCGGCAGCGAACCTCCGCCGCCGCACTACTGATCCAAGGTTGGACCCATGAGCAATTCCCTGCGCGAAAAGCTGCTCGGCCTGGGCTTCAAGGCCCCCGAGCCCGAGCCGCGCCGCCCCGCGAAAACCGAACGCCCCGCCGCTGGTGGCGGCAAGGACCGTCCGGCCGGCGCGCGCCATGGCGGCCCCGGCAAGCCCGGCGCCGGCGGCAAACTGCGACCGCAGGGCGAACGCCGCCCCGGTGGCGGAAGGCCCGGCGGCGGCAAACCCGGCCAGGGCGGCGCGCCGCGCAAGCCGCGCACGGCCGAGGAGATCGACCTGGCCAAGGCCTACGCCATCCGCGCCCAGCGCGAGAAGGAAGAGCGCATCGAAGCCGAGCGCCTGCGCCAGGAAGAGGCCGCGCGCCGCCGCGCCGCCAAGGCGCGCTGTGCCGAACTGCTGAAGGACAAGTCGCTCAACGACGCCGCCGCCGAGCTCGTCCGCCACTTCGAATACGGCGGCAAGATCAAGCGCATCTACGTCAACCCCGACCAGCTCAGGGCGCTCAACGCCGGCGAGCTGGCGGTGGTGCAGCTCGATGGCCGCTACCTGCTGGTCACCGCGGCGCTGGCCGACGAGGTGGGCGCGCTGCTGCCCAGCCTGGTCGCGCTGAAGGTGGACCCGAACGCGCCGGCCGGCGACGATCCCTACGCCGACCCGCAGTACCAGGTGCCCGACGACCTGGTGTGGTGACTCACTCCGGGTCGTAGTCCAGGTTCGAAGCCAGCCAGCGCTCGGCCTGGGCCAGCGGCACGCCCTTGCGGCGCGCGTAGTCGGCCACCTGCTCGCGCGACAGCCGCCCGACCACGAAGTACTGGCTCTTCGGGTGCGAGAAGTACAGGCCGCTGACCGCCGCGGCCGGGTACATCGCGAAACTCTCGGTCAGCGACAGCCCGGTGTTGCGCTCCGCGTCGAGCAGGCGGAACAGCGTGGCTTTTTCGCTGTGCTCGGGGCAGGCCGGGTAACCCGGCGCCGGGCGGATGCCGCGGTACTGCTCGCGCACCAGCGCCTCGTTGTCCAGCGCCTCGTCCGGCGCGTAACCCCACAGCTCCGTGCGCACTTTCTGGTGCAGGCGTTCGGCCAGGGCTTCGGCCAGGCGGTCGGCGAGCGCCTTGAGCAGGATGGCGTTGTAGTCGTCGTGGTCGGCTTCGAAGCGGGCCAGGTGCGGCTCGATGCCCAGGCCCGCGGTCACGGCGAACCCGCCCACCCAGTCGGCGCGGCCGCTTTCGCGCGGCGCGATGAAGTCGGCCAGGCAGAAGTTCGGGCGGTCGTCGGGTTTTTCCGCCTGCTGGCGCAGGCAGTGCAGGGTGGCCAGCGGATGGCCGGCGTCGTCGAGCACGTGGATGTCGTCGCCGGCCGACTGCGCCGGCCACAGGCCCGCCACGGCCTTCGCCACCAGCCACTTCTCGCGGATGATGCGGTCGAGCATGGCGGTGGCGTCGCGGAACAGTTCGCGCGCCTGCGCACCCACCACGGCGTCCTCGAGGATGGCCGGGTAGCGGCCCGCCAGCTCCCAGGTCTGGAAGAAGGGCGTCCAGTCGATGACCTCGCGCAGGTCCTCGAGCGGGTAGTCGTCGTACACCGTCAGCCCGGGCTTGAGCGGCGCGGGCGGCACGTAATCCGACCAGCCGCCGTCGAAGCGCTTGGCGCGGGCGCGGGCCAGCGGCACCAGCGGCTTGGCTTCGCCGCGGTTGGCGTGGCGGGCGCGCACTTCGGCGTAGTCGGCGGCGTTGGCGGCCACGAACGGGCCGCGCAGCTCGGCGCTGAGCAGGGACTGGGTGACGCCGACGGCGCGCGAGGCGTCCTTCACCCATACCACCGGCGAATCGTAGTGCGGGTCGATCTTGAGCGCGGTGTGGGCGCGCGAGGTGGTGGCGCCGCCGATCATCAGCGGCAGCGAGAAGCCCTGGCGCTTCATCTCCCGGGCCACGTGGCTCATTTCCTCAAGCGAAGGCGTGATCAGGCCGGAAAGGCCGATGATGTCGGCCTTCTCCTCGCGGGCGCGGTCCAGGATCACCTGCGCCGGCACCATCACGCCCAGGTCCACGACCTCGAAGTTGTTGCAGGCCAGCACCACGCCGACGATGTTCTTGCCGATGTCGTGCACGTCGCCCTTCACCGTGGCCATCAGCACCTTGCCGCGCGGCTGGCCGGCGTCGCCGCTGCGCGCCTTCTCGGCCTCGATGTAGGGAATCAGGTGGGCGACGGCGCGTTTCATCACGCGGGCCGATTTCACCACCTGGGGCAGGAACATCTTGCCCGCGCCGAACAGGTCGCCGACCACGTTCATGCCGGCCATCAGCGGGCCCTCGATCACGTCCAGCGGCCGCGCGGAGCGCTGGCGCGCCTCCTCGGCGTCGGCCTCGACGAAGGCGTCGATGCCGTGCACCAGCGCATGGCGGATGCGCTCGTCCACCGGCCACTGGCGCCAGGCCAGGTCCGGCGCCTTCGATTCCCCCTTGCGCGCCTTGTGCCTGTCGGCCTCGGCCAGCAGGCGCTCGGTGCCGTCGGCGCGGCGGTTGAGCACCACGTCCTCGACGGCCTCGCGCAGGGCCGGGTCGAGGTCGTCGTACAGTGCCAGCGCGCCGGCGTTGACGATGCCCATGTCCATGCCGGCGCGGATGGCGTGGTACAGGAACACCGCGTGGATGGCCTCGCGCACCACGTTGTTGCCGCGGAAGGAGAACGACACGTTCGACACGCCGCCGGAGACGTGGCTGTCCGGGAAGCGGCGCTTGAGTTCGCGCGCCGCCTCGATGAAGGCCACGGCGTAACCGTCGTGCTCCTCGATGCCGGTGGCGATGGCGAAGATGTTCGGATCGAAGATGATGTCTTCCGGTGGGAAGCCGGCCTGTTCCACCAGCAGCCGGTGCGCGCGGGCGCAGATCTCCACCTTGCGTTCCAGCGTGTCGGCCTGGCCGGCCTCGTCGAAGGCCATCACCACCACCGCCGCGCCGTGGCGGCGCACCCGGGCGGCCTGCTCCAGGAACGCGGCCTCGCCTTCCTTCATCGAGATGGAGTTGACGATGGCCTTGCCCTGCACGCACTTCAGGCCGGCTTCGATCACGCTCCACTTCGAGCTGTCGATCATCACCGGCACGCGGGCGATGTCCGGCTCGGCGGCGATGAGGTTGAGGAAACGCGCCATGGCGGCCTCGGCGTCGAGCAGGCCCTCGTCCATGTTGACGTCGATGATTTGGGCGCCGTTTTCAACCTGCTGGCGGGCCACGGCCAGGGCCTCGTCGTAGCGGCCTTCCAGGATGAGCTTCTTGAACTGGATGGAGCCGGTGACGTTGGTGCGCTCGCCGACGTTGACGAAATTCGTCTCCGGCGTGATGACGAAGGGCTCCAGCCCGGCCAGGCGCGTGTACGCGGGCAGGCGGGGCAGGGCCCTGGGCGGCAGGCCGGCCACCGCGCGGGCGATGGCGGCGATGTGTTCGGGCGTGGTGCCGCAGCAGCCGCCGACCAGGTTGAGCAGGCCGGCCTCGGCGAATTCGCGCAGCACGCCGGCGGTTTCCTCGGGGCCCTCGTCGTAGCCGCCGAAGGCATTGGGCAGGCCGGCGTTCGGGTGGCAGCTGACGTGGGTATCGGCCACCTGCGAGAGCATGTCGATGTGCGCGCGCAGGTCGCGGGCGCCCAGCGCGCAGTTCAGGCCGATCGACAGCGGGCGGGCGTGGCGCAGCGAGTACCAGAAGGCCTCGGCGGTCTGGCCCGAGAGCGTGCGGCCGCTGCGGTCGGTGATGGTGCCCGACACCATCACCGGCAGGCGGGCGCCGAGCCGCTCGAACAGTTCCTCGATGGCGTAAAGCGCCGCCTTGGCGTTGAGGGTGTCGAACACCGTCTCGACCAGCAGGATGTCCGCTCCGCCCTCGACCAGGGCCGCGGCGGCCTCGAGGTAGTTCACCACCAGGGTGTCGAAATCGATGTTGCGGTAGCCGGCGTCCTCGACCTTCGGGCTGATGGACGCGGTGCGGCTGGTCGGGCCCAGCACGCCGGCGACGAAGCGCGGCTTGCCGGGGTCGGCGGCCTCGGCCTCGTCGCAGCAGGCGCGGGCCAAGCGCGCGGCCTCGCGGTTGAGTTCCGGCACAAGGTGCTCGAGCCGGTAATCGGCCTGCGACACCGCGGTGGAGTTGAAGGTGTTGGTCTCGAGGATGTCGGCGCCGGCGGCCAGGTAGGCGGCGTGGATGCCGCGGATCACGTCGGGCCGGGTCAGCGTGAGCAGGTCGTTGTTGCCCTTGAGGTCGTGGCCCTCGCAGCCGCAGCCCGGGCCGTGCGCATGGCCCTCGGAGAAACGCAGGCCGTCGAAGCCGGCGGCGAAGCGTTCGCCGCGGTAGTCGGCCTCGCCCAGCGCGTGGCGCTGGATCATGGTGCCCATGGCGCCGTCGAGCACCAGGATGCGTTCGCCCAGCGCCTGCAGCAGGCGCGCGGTGCGGGCGGAGTTTTCCCAGGGCAGCGTTTTCAAGGCTTGCGAGCCAGCAGGGTGAGCACTTCGAAGTGCGGCGGGCGCTTCTCGCGCGTCACCGGTTCGCACACTGTCACTTCCAGGCCGGCCTTCTCGGCGTGGCGGCGCAGCTCCTTCACGGTGAAGCCCAGGTTGACGTGGCCGTAGGGCGTCACTGCCGCGCGGTGCTCGTGTTTGCCCAGGCAGGTGGCCACCAGCCGGCCGCCGCGGCGCAGCACGCGCGCGGCCTCGGCGATGGCCTGGCCGGGGCGTTCGGCGTAGGTGAGCGCGTGCATCAGCAGCACCAGGTCGAACTGCGACGCGGGGAAGTCCAGGGCCTGCATGTCGCCCTCGAGCACCTCGACGTGGCGGTACTTGCGCAGGCGCTCGCGCGCGGCGCCGACCACGCGGGCGCTGGAATCGACGCAGACGTAGCGGCGTGCGTGCGGCGCCAGCAATTCGGCCAGCACGCCGTCGCCCGAGGCCACGTCGAGCACGTCGCCGGGTTCGAGCAGGGGCAGGGTGGAGCGCGCCAGGGCTTCCCAGGTGCGGCCGGGCGAGTAGTGCCGCTCCATGTCGCCGGCGACGGAGTCGGCCCAGTTCTGGTCGGCGGCGCGGGTGGCCAGCACGGCCGGCAGGCGTTCGGCGTCCTGGCGCAGCAGCGGGTCGTCGGTGCTGTCGCGCAGGGCTTCCCACAGGCGGGCCTCGCCCGGGTCCAGGGTGTCGCCGTTGAAGCGGTAGTAGGCCGAGACGCCGGCGCGGCGGTCGCGCACCAGGTCGGCTTCCTTGAGCTTGGCCAGGTGGGTGGAGACGCGAGGCTGGGCCAGGCGGGTGATGCCGGCGAGCTCGGCCACCGTCAGCTCCTCGCGTTCCAGCAGGGCCAGCAGGCGCACCCGGGTCGGGTCGGACAGGACCTTGAGGCAGGCCGACCAGGCTTCGAGGTCCATGCTTTATCCTTTCATCCGGATTCAAAGATATGCGGAGGTTAGGCGCGGCCGGCGGGGGCGTCAAGCCGCGCCGCGCCTGCTTCACGCGGCGTGGACCTGCCCGCGCCGGCCGCAGACGCTACAATCGCGTACTTCCCCGTACTGAACCTTGAGGGTGCCCCGTGGATTTCCGATTCACCGAAGAACAGCTGATGATCCAGGACGTGGCCCGCCGCATCGCGCAGGAGAAGATCGCGCCGAGCGCCGAGCACCATGACCAGACCGGCGAATTCCCGCTCGAGAACATCCGCACCCTCGGCGAGAACGGCCTGATGGGCATCGAGGTGCCGGCCGAATACGGCGGCGCCGGCATGGACCCGATCAGCTACGTGCTGGCCATGATCGAGATCGCCGAGGCCGATTGCGCCCACTCGACCATCGTTTCGGTCAACAACTCGCTGTTCTGCAACGGCATCCTCAAGTTCGGCACCGAGGCGCAGAAGCAGAAGTACGTGCGCGCGATCGCCGAGGGCAAGGAAATCGGCGCCTTCGCGCTGACCGAGCCGCAGTCGGGCTCCGACGCCACGGCCATGCGCTGCAAGGCGGTGAAACAGGCCGACGGCAGCTTCGTGATCAACGGCAAGAAGAGCTGGATCACCTCCGGCCCGGTCGCCAAGTACATCATCCTGTTCGCCGTCACCGACCCGTCCAAGGGCGCCAAGGGCATCACGGCCTTCATGGTCGACACCGCCAAGCCGGGCTTCCACCGCGGCAAGACCGAGCCCAAGCTCGGCATCCGCGCCTCGGCCACCTGCGAAATCGAATTCCAGGACTACGTGGCCACGGCCGACGAAGTGGTGGGCCAGGAAGGCGAGGGCTTCAAGATCGCCATGGGCGTGCTCGACGCCGGCCGCATCGGCATCGCCTCGCAGGCCGTGGGCCTTGCCAAGGCCGCGTACAAGGCGGCCGTCGCCTACGTGAAGGAGCGCAAGAGCTTCGGCCAGCCGATCGGCTCGTTCCAGATGATCCAGGCCAAGATCGCCGACATGAAGTGCCGCCTCGACGCGGCCGAAATCCTCACCCTGCGCGCGGCCTGGGCCAAGGCCGAGGCCGACAAGACCGGCGGCCGCTTCAGCACCGAGGCGTCGGTGGCCAAGCTCACCGCGTCCGAGGCGGCGATGTTCATCACCCACCAGGCGCTGCAGATCCACGGCGGCATGGGTTATTCGAAGGAAATGCCGCTCGAGCGCTATTTCCGCGATGCCAAGATCACCGAGATCTACGAGGGCACCAGCGAAATCCAGCGCCTGGTCATCGCCCGCAACGAGACCGGCCTGCGCTGAGCCGAACCCGTACCCCGGCGTATCCGAAGCCCCGCTGAAGCGGGGCTTCTTTTTTGCGGCCGCGCTGGCTGGCCGCGGGGCGGGGCGGGGGCTACAATTTCAGACTTTATCCACGTCCTGCGAGAACGCAGCAATGAACGCCCACGCCCTGGCATCCGCCGAGACCCTCGACGCCATCGTCGCCGCCCTTCCGGCCGGTTCGTCCGCCCCCGAGAAGGCCCTGCTGGAGACGTTCGCCCGAAGCTTCTTCGCGCGGGTCCCGGAGGACGAGCTGCTGTCGCGGCCGGCCGCCGACTGGGCCGCGATCGCGGTGTCCTTCCTGGCGTTCACGCGCCAGCGCGGCGCGGGCACGCCGAAGATCGAGGTGATCAACCCGTCCCTGGCCTCCGACGGTTTCGAGAGCACCCACACCGCGGTGCGCATCGTCAACGACGACATGCCCTTCCTGGTGGACTCGGTGCGCATGGCGCTGTCGCAGTTCAACATCACGCTGCACCAGATCGCGCACCCGGTGATGCCGGTTCGCCGCGACGCCGCCGGCGTGCTGCGGGCGGTGGGCGAGGGCGCGGCCGAGTCGCTGATGTACCTGGAGATCGACCGCCAGGCCGACTCCGGCGCGATGGCCGAGATCGAGAAGACCATCCTGGCCGCGCTGGCCGACGTGCGCGCCGCCGTGGCCGACTGGCAGCCGATGCGCGAGGCCATGCTGCGCATCGCCGATGAATTCGACACCCGGCAGCTGCCGGTGGACGCCGCCACGCGCGCCGAGACGCAGGCCTTCCTGCGCTGGGCGGCCGACAACCACTTCACCTTCCTCGGTTACCGCGAGTACGAGGTGGTGGGCCGCGAACTGCGGGCCGTGGCCGGCACCGGCCTGGGCCTGCTCAAGGGCAAGGACAGCCAGGCGCAGGCGCGCCCGGTCACCGGCCTGGCCGCGGCCGACCTGCCGCCGGGCGCCTCGCTCGACCCGCTGATCCTGACCAAGACCAATGCCCGCGCCACCGTGCACCGCCCGGGTTACATGGACTACATCGGCGTGCTGCAGTTCGACGAAACCGGCCGCGCCGTGCGCGAGCAACGTTTCCTCGGCCTGTACACCTCCAGCGCCTACAACCGCCGTCCGTGGGAAATCCCGCTGGTGCGCGAGCGCCACGAGTCGGTGATGAAGGCCTCCGGCCTGGCCCTCAACAGCCACAGCGGCAAGGCCCTGCGCCACATCCTGGAAACGCTGCCGCGCGAGGAGCTGTTCCAGTCCAGCACCGAGGAACTGCAGCGCACCGCGATGGGCATCCTGGGCCTGCAGGAACGCGCCCGCACCCGCCTGTTCCTGCGCCGCGACCGCTACGGCCGCTACTTCTCCGCGCTGGTCTACATCCCGCGCGACCGCTTCAACACCGGCATCCGCCACCGCATCGAAGCGCTGCTGATGCAGGCGCTGCAGGGCGAGCGGCTCGACCACGCCGTGCAGATCGGCGAATCGCCGCTGGCCCAGCTGCACCTGGTGATCCGCCCGAAGGCCGGCGCTGTGGTCGAGTTCGACCAGGCGGCGCTGGAGGCCGAGCTGGCGCGCATCGTGCGCGACTGGCACGACGAGCTGCGCGAGATCCTGGTGCGCGAGCACGGCGAGGAGCAGGGCCTGCGCCTCGCCCAGCGCTACGGCCGCGCGCTGCCCGCCGGCTACCTCGAGGCGGTGACGCCCGAAGCCGCCGCCGGCGACGTGCTGGAAGCCTCGCGCCTGGCCGCCGAGGGCGACCAGCGCATCACCTTCGCCCGCGCCGGCGAGCAGCTGCGCCTGAAGCTGCTGCGCCGCGCCGAGGACGTGGCCCTGTCCGACGTGCTGCCGGTGATGGAGAACCTCGGCCTGCGCGTGCTCACCGAGCACCCGTACGTGATCGACGCCGAGGACGGCCGCATCTCGCTGCAGGACTTCGAGGTCGAGGCCCGCGGCGAAGTGGACGTGGAAGCCGCCCGCGTGCCGTTCCAGGAGGCCTTCGCGGCCATCTGGGGCGGTGAAGCGGAGAACGACGGCTTCAACCAGCTGCTGCTCAGCGCCCGCCTGGAATGGCGCGACATCGCCATGCTGCGCGGTTACACCAAGTACGCGCTGCAGACCGGCATCCCGTTCTCCCAGCCGTACATGGAAGAGACGCTGCAGCGCTACCCGGTGATCGCGCGCCTGCTGTACGAGCTGTTCGCCGCGCGCTTCGAGCCGGGCCGCGAGACCCCGCTCGACGCCGCCGGCCAGCAGGCCCTGCACGACCAGATCGCCTGGCTGCTGCCGAAGGAGCGCCGCGCCGCGCTCGACACCATCCCGCAGGAGGTGGCCTCCGCCCGCGCGCTCGACCGCGACGCCCAGGCCGACGCCATCACCGACGCGCTGGAGATCCTGCTCGACACCCTCGTCAGCAGCATCGACGACGACCGCATCCTTCGCCGCTACATGGCGCTGGTCAAGGCCACGCTGCGCACGAACTTCTACCAGCGCCGGAACGGCTCCTTCCGCGACTACATCTCCTTCAAGTTCGATCCCTCGCGCGTGCCCGAGCTGCCCAAGCCGGTGCCTTACCGCGAGATCTTCGTCTACTCGCCCTACGTCGAGGGCGTGCACCTGCGCTTCGGCCCGGTGGCGCGCGGCGGCCTGCGCTGGTCCGACCGCCGCGAGGACTTCCGCACCGAGGTGCTGGGCCTGGTGAAGGCGCAGATGGTGAAGAACACCGTCATCGTGCCCGTGGGTTCCAAGGGTGGCTTCGTGGTCAAGCGCCCGCCGGTGGGCGGCGACCGCGACGCCCAGCTGGCCGAGGGCATCGCCTGCTACAAGCGTTTCATCAACGGCCTGCTCGACATCACCGACAACCTGGTCGACGGCCAGGTGGTGCACCCGCAGGACGTGGTGCGCCACGACGGCGACGACCCCTACCTGGTGGTCGCGGCCGACAAGGGCACCGCCACCTTCTCCGACATCGCCAACGGCATCTCGGCCGAGCACGGCTTCTGGCTGGGCGACGCCTTCGCCTCGGGCGGCTCGGTGGGCTACGACCACAAGGGCATGGGCATCACCGCCAAGGGCGCCTGGGAGTCGGTGAAGCGCCACTTCCGCGCGCTGGGCATCGATTCCCAGAGCCAGGACTTCACCTGCGTGGGCATCGGCGACATGTCGGGCGACGTGTTCGGCAACGGCATGCTGCTGTCGAAGCACATCCGCCTGGTGGCCGCGTTCGACCACCGCCACATCTTCCTCGACCCGAACCCGGATTCGGCGCGCAGCTACGCCGAGCGCGAGCGTTTGTTCAAGGTGCCGCGCTCGAGCTGGGAGGACTACGACAAGTCGCTCATTTCCGAAGGCGGCGGCGTGTACGCGCGTTCGCTCAAGTCCATCGCCATCACGCCGCAGGTGCGCGAGGCCCTGGGCCTGGCCGAGGGCGTCGAGCAGCTGAGCCCGATGGAGCTGATGAACGCCATCCTCAAGGCGCCGGTCGACCTGCTCTGGAACGGCGGCATCGGCACCTACGTCAAGGCCTCCACCGAGAGCCACGCCGACGCCGGCGACCGCGCCAACAACGGCCTGCGCGTGAACGGCAACGAGCTGCGCTGCAAGGCGGTGGGCGAGGGCGGCAACCTGGGCTTCACCCAGCGCGGCCGCATCGAGGCCGCCATGAACGGCGTGCTGGTGAACACCGACTTCATCGACAACTCGGCCGGCGTGGACACCTCCGACCACGAGGTGAACATCAAGATCCTGCTCTCGGCCCCGGTGCTGCGCGGCGAGCTCAGCACCCCGCAGCGCAACGAGCTGTTGGCGAGCATGACCGACGAGGTCGCCGAACTGGTGCTCAACGACAACTACCGCCAGAACCAGGCCATCAGCCTGATGGAGAACATGAGCGTGGCCCGCCTGGGCTCGTTCGGCCACTTCATCCGCGTGCTCGAGGGCCAGGGCCTGCTGGACCGCGCCATCGAGTTCCTGCCCAGCGACGCCGAACTCAACGAGCGCAAGGCGCGCGGCCAGGGCCTCACCCGCCCCGAGCTGTCGGTGCTGCTGAGCTACGACAAGATCGTGGTGTTCAACCAGATGCTCGATTCCGACGTGCCGGAAGACCCGTACCTCTCCAAGGAGCTGGTGCGCTACTTCCCGAACGCGCTGCAGGAGCGCTTCGCGGCCGACATGGAGAACCATCGCCTGCGCCGCGAGATCATCGCCACCGCGGTCACCAACTCCACCGTCAACCGCATGGGCGCCACCTTCCTGCTGCGCATGCAGGAAGACACCGGCCAGTCGGCGGCGCAGATCGCCAAGGCCTTCACCATCAGCCGCGAGGTGCTCGACGCCCGCGCGCTGTGGGCCGGCATCGACGCGCTGGACCTGAAGGTGGGCGAGGACGCCCAGCTCGAGGCCCTGGGCAGCATCTGGCACCTGCAG
Organism: Arenimonas malthae CC-JY-1; assembly: GCF_000747075.1. Taxonomy (GTDB): domain Bacteria; phylum Pseudomonadota; class Gammaproteobacteria; order Xanthomonadales; family Xanthomonadaceae; genus Arenimonas; species Arenimonas malthae. Next base: position 17,653 of record NZ_AVCH01000073.1, on the reverse strand, counting down.
CGCAACCTCACGCGCTGGCTGCTCAACCGCCCGGGCGAGTCGCTCAACATCGCCGAGAAGGTCGAGCGTTACGCCGGCGGCGTGGCCGAGCTGCGCCGTTCGCTGGCCGAGGTGCTGCCGGCCGACGCCCGCGCCCAGCTGGTGGCCGACCTGGCCGCCTGGCGCGAGCGTGGTTTCCCGGAGGACCTGGCCAGCGCCTTCGCCAGCCTGCCGTTCCTGGCTTATGCGCTGGACATCGTCGAAGTGGCGACGGAGCAGGGCCTGCCGGTGGCGGAAGTCGCGGCGACCTACTTCAGCCTGTCCGACGCGCTGCACACCAAGTGGCTGATGGATGCCGTGGAGGCGCTGCCGGTGGAGGGCCGCTGGCATGCCCAGGCCCGCGGCGTGCTGCGCGACGAACTGCAGTCCCAGCAGCGGGCGCTGGTGGGCCAGGTGCTGGCCTTCGGCGGCCGCGGCGCGAAACCGCAGGCGCGCGTGGACCAGTGGCTCGAGCGCGACGACACCGTGCTCAAGGTGACGCTGGCGATGCTGGCCGACATGCGCAACCTGCGCGGCCTCGACTACCCGACGCTGTCGGTGGCCGTGCGCCGCCTGGCCCAGGTGGTTGCCGCCGGCGCCCGCTGATCGCCCGCGGCAGCCGGGGTCGGGGCCACCAGGCCCCGGCCCCGCATGCGATTCCCGGCAAGCCTGCGTTATGCTCCCGGCCATGAGCCTGCCTGCCCAGCCGCGCATCGCCTTCCTCGCCAGTTCGACGCCCGAGGCCCAGGCGGCCAGACAGGGTTTCGCCAAGGTCTTCGGTGACCACGCCCCGGAAGAGGCCGACGTGCTCTGCGTGCTCGGCGGCGACGGCTTCATGCTGCACACGCTGCACCGCCACGGCGCGCTGGGAAAACCGGTGTACGGCATGAAGCTGGGCACCGTGGGTTTCCTGATGAACCAGCACCGGCCCGAAAGCCTGGTCGAGCGCCTGCATGCGGCCGAAGCCGCGGTGCTCAAGCCGCTGGAAATGGCCGCCACCAGCGAATCCGGCGCCACCGTGCGCCTGCTGGCCTACAACGAAGTCTCGATGCTGCGGCAGACTCGGCAGACCGCGCACCTGCGCATCTCGCTCAACGGCCAGGTGCGGCTCGAGGAACTCGTCTGCGACGGCGTGCTGGTGGCCACCCCGGCCGGAAGCACGGCCTACAATTTCTCCGCCCACGGCCCGATCCTGCCGCTGGGCTCGCAGGTGGTGGCGCTGACGCCCATCGCGGCGTTCCGGCCCCGGCGCTGGCGCGGCGCGCTGCTGCGTTCCGACACCGTGGTGCGCATCGAGGTGCTCGACGGCCACAAGCGCCCCGTCAGCGCCACCGCCGATTCGCACGAGGTGCGCGACGTCGCCGAGATCGAGGTGCGCGAGGCCACCGAACGCACCGTCACCCTGCTGTTCGACCCCGAGCACAACCTCGAGGAACGCATCCTCAACGAGCAGTTCACCACCTAGGCGCGTCGCGCCCGGTGAGACTGCGAACGGCCATAATGCCGCCATGAGCCCGCTCTCCCAGCCCCCTGAAACGCCCGCCCAGCGCCTGGTGGTGGCCATCACCGCCCGCGCGCTGTTCGACCTCGAGGACAGCCACGCGCTGTTCCAGTCCAGCGGCCTGGAGGCCTACGCCGAGTTCCAGCGCAGCCGGGAAAAGGAAGTGCTGGCGCCCGGCATCGCCTTCCCGCTGGTGCAGAAGCTGCTGGCGCTCAACGCCGGCGCGCCGCCGGAAACGCCGCGGGTGGAAGTGGTGCTGCTCTCGCGCAACTCTTCCGACACCGGCCTGCGCATCTTCAATTCCATCCGCCACTACGGCCTGGGCATCGTGCGCGCGGTGTTCACCAGCGGCGCCGAGGTCTGGCCCTACATCCGGCCCTTCGGCGCCCAGCTGTTCCTGTCGGCCAACCCGGATTCGGTGCGCAGCGCGCTCGAACACGGCGTGGCCGCGGCCACCATCCTGCCGTCGAAGGCGCCGGAGCACCGCCACGACCAGCTGCGCATCGCCTTCGACGGCGACGCGGTGATCTTCGGCGACGAATCCGAGCGCGTCTCGCAGCAGGATGGCCTGGCCGCCTTCCACCACAACGAAGCCAGCCGCGCCGGCGAACCGCTCTCGGGCGGGCCCTTCCGCGGTTTCCTGGCCGCGCTGCACGAACTGCAGCAGGCCTTCCCGCCGGGCGAGGCCTCGCCGCTGCGCACGGCCCTGGTCACGGCGCGTTCGGCGCCCGCGCACGAACGCGTCATCCTCACCCTGCGCGAGTGGGGCGTGCGGCTGGACGAAGCCATGTTCCTGGGCGGCCGCGACAAGGGCCCGTTCCTGGAAACCTTCGGCGCCGACATCTTCTTCGACGACTCCCGCCACAACGTCGAAAACGCCCGCCGCCACGTCGCCACCGGCCACGTGCCCTACGGCGTCACCAACGAAGCCTAGGCGGCCGGCACCGGCCGCCGCAGCGCGTAAACGCCCCAGGCCAGCGCCGTCACCAGCGCGCCCAGCGCGAAGGCCAGCGGGCCGCCGCCGGCGCTTTCCCAGGCCAGCGCGGCCAGACCCGCGCCCAGCACGCCGCCCACGCCGGAACTGAAGCCGTAGAGCAGGCTCTGGCCGGCCGCCGCGCGCCGGCCCGGGAAATAGTCGGAAATCAGCCGCATGCAGCAGGCGTGGAAGGTGGCGAAGCTCAGTGCATGCGTGGCCTGGGCCAGCGCCATCAGCGTGAACGATTCCGCGAACGCCGCCACCAGCGCCCAGCGCAGCACCGTCACGCCCAGGCAGGCCATCAGCAGCGGCCCGGCGCCGAAGCGCGTGATCAGCCGCGGGGCCTGCCAGAACATGGCGATCTCGATCAGCACGCCGATGGCCCACAGCGCGCCGATGGCCGCGCCCGAATGCCCGGCCGCCTGCAGGTGCAGGGTGTAGAACACGTAGAACGGCCCGAAGCCCACCTGCATCAGCAGCGCCACCAGCAGGAAGCGGCGCACGCCGGGGCGCTTGAACAGGTGCCCGGCGTCGGCCACGCCGGGCGCGGCTTCCGGTGGCCTGTCGCCGCGGTGCGGCCAGGCGGCGGCCACCATGCCCGCGAACAGCGGCAGCACCAGCCACGGGAACCAGGCGTCGCCGACCCGGTCCATCAGCGCGCCGTAGCTGCCGGCCACGAACAGGAAGCCGATCGAGCCCCAGACGCGCAGCCGGCCGTACAGCTCGGGCCGCGGCCCCAGCGCGGTCAGCGTCATCGCTTCGAACTGCGGCATCACCGCGTTGTAGAACAGCCCGAAGGCCGCCATCACCGCCAGCAGCGCCCAGGCCTGGTGGGTGAACAGGAAGCCGGCGAAACACAGCAGCGTGGCCACGCAGCCGGCGAAGAACCATTCGCCCGGCCGCGCGCTGCGGCCGGTGAGCGCCGCCCAGGCCGGCGGCGCGACGATGCGCGTGCCATACCACAGCCCCAGCATGCCGCCGACCACGAAACCGCCGTGCCCCAGCGCGTCCACCCAGCGGCCGATGTAGGGCGTGTAGGCGCCCAGCGCGGCGTAGTAGAAGAAATAGAAAACCGCGTAGCGGCGCAGCGAAGGATCCATCGGGTCGGGCCGAAAAAGAAAGGCCGGACCCGAAGGCCCGGCCTCTCCATCATCGCCGGTTTGGCCGGCGGCCGGAACTACCGCTCCTGCCGGCGCTCGCGCACCGGGGCCGGGCGGCCCGCCTCGCGCAGGGCGATCTCACGGGTGTCGAGCGTGCCCATGCGCGCCTGGTCCTTGAGCTCCAGGAAACGCAACTCGTAGGGCGCGCCGTAGCCGGCCGGCAGCTTGTCCGGGCCGAAGGCCAGGTCGAGCTTGCGCTGGCCCGGGTCGAGCCAGTTGGCCGAGTGCGCCACCGCCACCGGCTCGGCCAGGCCCGAGGGCCCGGTGGCGAACAGGGTGGCGCGCACTTCGTAGCGGCCCGGGGCCGCCACCTGCACCGGCAGGCTGAAGCGTAGCGCCGCAGGCTCGAAGGCGTAGCCGCCGCCCAGCTTGGCGGTGGGGCGGCTGACTTCGATGGCGGTGCGGGCGTCGCGCTGCACCAGGCCACCCGCGGCCTGGCCGCCGGCGAACAGCTGCACTTCCCACAGGCCCGGCGCCGGGTCGGCGTCGAGCGGCAGCCGGGCCGTGGCCTTTTCACCGGCGAACACCAGCGGGTAGGCCTGGCCCGAGGGCGAGACCAGCTGGCCTTCCATCTGGCCACCGCCGACCTTCGCTTCGCCCTGGCGCAGCTGGGCCGCGACTTCGACCACGTCGCCCGCCAGCAGGCGGCCGCGCTGGGCCTGGGCCTTGAGCACGACGTCGCTGTTGGGCTCGTACACATGCACCAGGTAGCGGCCGCCGGCCTTGGGCATCTGCAGCTGGAAGCGGCCCTGGCCGAGCCGCTCGTCGAGCTGCACGATGGCCGAACCGTCCGGCACGTCCATGCCGGCTTCCTGCAGTTGCTTGGCGTTGGCGCGCTGCTGGAACGAACGCGGCTCGTCGATCAGACGGCCATCCTTGAACACGCGCAGCTCCGCCGGCTCGACGGCGCCGGATTTCTCCATGGCCACCGGGCTGATGCGGATGAGCGCTCCGGGCGCGGTGGTGTCGATGGCGACACCGGCCTTCATTTCGCCGGCTTCGACCACGGCCCAGTATTCGCGGCTTTCGGCCAGGAAGGGCGCCGGGGTTTCCAGCGCGGCCTTCGGGTCGAGCGCCCAGGCGAAGGACACCGGCTGGCGTTCGAACTCACCGGCGGGCAGGGGCGCGGCCACCAGGCGCGTGGGCGACTGGTCGTTGGCGCCGGGCGGCAAGAGGCTGCCGGCGTTGGCGGTGGAGGCCAGGGCCAGGCCCACCAGGCAGGACATCAGGGTCTTTTTCATGGCTCAGCTCCCCATGTCCGTGCGCAGGATGGTGTCGAGGCCGAAGCAGGCGCGACGGCTCTGGTTGTGGCTCAGCGGTTCGGATCCGCGCATGCGCGCCTTGTCCTGGAACCACACGCTGCCGGCGGCCGACTGGCTGGAGCAGTTGAGGAAGCCGTCGGAGCAGGAATTGAGCCAGTTCTGCGTGGTCTCGAGGCCCACGTTCTCGGCGTAGCCGCCGCAGTAGCTGTCGGAATCCCAGATCGCCGAGTCCACGTCGGTGCCCACGACGCTGCGGAAGGCCTTGGGCAGGGCCGGGCGGCCGCTGGTGCCGTAGAGGTAGTTGGCGTTGTAGCTGGCCATCCAGCTGGTCTGCTGCATGCGCACGGCGTCGTTCTGGTAGCCGAGCAGCCAGCCCAGCGCGCCTTCGAACACGTTGCCGTTGATCACGGCGTCGGCGAGCGGCGTGCCCGCCGAGGACGGCGCCAGCGCGTTCACCCTCACCGTCTTCGCGATGATGTTGGGGTAGCGGCTGTCCCAGGTCGGGTTGCTCATGATCCAGCGCATGACGTTGCCGCCGTTGCTGTGGGTGATCACGATCAGGCGGGTGATGCCCTTGCCGTTGATGAAGGTCGTCAGCTGGCCGGCCAGGCAGCCGGCGGCCGCGCTGTCCCACATGTACTTGGTGAAGTCGCAGTTGATGACGACGTAGTTCGCCGGGTTCGGCAGGCCGCCGCGCACGTTGTTGACGAAGGTGGACGTCCAGTAGTCGGCGGTGGCGTTGGTCTGCTTGCCCGTGCCGTGCACGAAGGCCACGCCGGTGTTCGCGTTGCACACGCTTGAAGCGGCCGCCAGGGCAGCCAAGAGTAGATAGCGCACGATCCCTCCCCAGGAATTCGATGCGTAACGCGGTGTCCCCGTCCTTGCGTCGCCACGTCCGGTGGAAACCGGCGCTCCCCTGCGCCGGCGTATGGGGAGCGACCATGCCCGCCCTGAAGCGTGATGGTCAACACATTTCGATGCTGCAATGCGGCAGCGTATGGCCGTTCAGGCTGAACCGGGTACAGGTGCGCTGTCGGGGTGCCCGGATTGGTAGGGTTGCGCTGTCAGAACTCGAGGTCGAGCGCCGCGCACAGGTAGTCCACCAGCGGCGCCAGGCCGGTGAAGCCGGCCACCACCTGCTGCCGCAGCCGCGGTCCGAGCACGGTGGCGTCGTCCAGGGCTTCGCCGGCGGTGAAGTCCTTGCGCTTGATGTCCTCGATGAGCGGATGGTCGGCGGGGAAACCGCGCGGCGGCCGCACCAGCGATTCGCCCCACATCTCGTAGCGGCGCTTGAACGCGGGCGCCTGCACCGCCTTCTGCCAGCCGGCCGGGTTGTCGGCCAGGAACTCGCGGATGCGCCGCTGCACCGGCGGCTCGGGGTGCCAGATGCCGGCGCCCAGGAAACAGTTGCCCGGCTGCACGTGCAGGTAGAACGAGGGCGCCGGCACCTGCTTGCTGCGGGCGTGGAAAAAACGGGCGCCGCCCCAGGTCTTGTAGGGCGTCTTGTCGTTCGAGAAGCGGGTGTCGCGGTTGATGCGGAACAGCGAGCCGCCGGTGCCGCGCGGGTCGGCGCGGTAGTGCGGGCTGATCGCCAGCAGGTCCGGCGCCAGGTCGGCGATCAGGCGCTGGAAGGGTTCCTTGAGGTGCTGCTCGTACTCGCCGCGATGTTCGTTGAACCACTCGCGGCCGTTGTGGCGCGCCAGGGCGCGCAGGAACTTGAAGGTCTTGTCGCTGAAGTAGGCGCTCATGCCAGGGTTCGCTCCAGGTCGCGCCCCCAGGCTTCCAGGGCGTCCAGCCAGGCTTGCCGGGGGCCGGGTTCGTTGGCCGCGCGCAGCGTGGCGATTTCGGCGTAATACGTCGTGAAGTCGTATTCGCTCAGCGTGGTGCCGGACAGGCGAGTCCGGCGGTAGTCGTCCCAGCGCGTGCGCTCGTCGGCCGACAGGGCTTCGGGCCAGTTGCGCGCCTTGTAGCGGAACAGCAGCTCGGCGAAGCGCGGGTCGTCGAAGCGCGGGCCGTAGCTGTCCAGCTCGGCCGGCGACGCGCTGCGCACGCGCGGGAACAGGCGCTTGTCGGCGTCCGACGGGAAACCGTCGTACAGCGCCGCGTCGGCGTCGGCCGGCTCGCGCGCGGGTTCGGCGGCGAACACCTGGCGCACGCGTTCGGCCAGGCCCGGCGTTTCGCGCAGGGCGGCGGCATTGGCCAGGCAGGCCTCGCGGTCGATGCCAAGGCGTTCGAAATCGGCCTCGCGCAGGTGCGCCAGCGGCAGCAGCACCGGGCACTTGTTGGTGTGCACTTCCTTGAGCGGGATGCGCGATTCGCCTTCGGGCAGCTCGGCGGCCGGGGTGTAGAGGCGGTCGGCGATCTCGTCGGGCGCAAGCGCGCTCCAGCGCGCCGGGTCCTCGTCCAGCCCGCAGACGATCACCCGCGATTCGATGCGCGGGTGCCGGGCGACCGGCGCCACCAGGGCCGCGCAGTGGCGGCTGGCCGGGTAGCGCGAGGAGATGTGCAGCAGCGGCGTCATGTTCGCCACGTCGAGCAGCGCGCCCACCTTGCGCTTGTCGCGCAGGGCGAAGGCGTAGTCCCACAGGCGCGGCTGGGCCGCCTTGAACTTTCGCGCCAGGCCGATCAGGGCGCGCACGTCGCTCAGCGCCTCGTGGGCGTCGCCTTCGCGCACGCCGTTGGCTTCGGCCAGGTGTTCGAGCTTGAAGCTGGGCGCGCCGTCCTCGCGCCTGGGCCATGCCAGGCCCTCGGGGCGAAGCGCCTCGGCCAGGCGCAGCACGTCCAGCAGGTCCCAGCGCGAATTGCCGTTGCGCCATTCGCGCTCGTAGGCGTCGTGGAAGTTGCGGTACAGGCCGAAGCGCACGAACTCGTCGTCGAAGCGGATCGAGTTGTAGCCCACGGCGCAGGTGCCCGGCTGGCTGAGTTCTTCGTGCACGCGGGCCATGAACTCCGCCTCGCGCAAGCCTTCGGCCAGGGCGCGCTGGGGCGTGATGCCGGTGATCATCGTGGCGCCGGGCGAGGGCAGCAGGTCGAGCGCCGGCTGGCAGAACAGGCTGGTGGGCTCGCCGATCGGGTTGAGGTCGAGGTCGGTGCGGATGGCGGCGAACTGCGCGATGCGGGAACGGCGCGGGTCGCGGCCGAAGGTTTCCAGGTCGTACCAGAGCAGGCTGGGCGTCATTCCAGCGGCGCCAGGCGCGCGAGCACCGCGGCGTCGGCGGCGGCCAGGTCCACTTCGTCCAGGCGCGCCAGGCCGCGCGTGGCCTGCACCAGGATCTCGCGCTGCACCTTGCCGCGCTCGAAGGCGGTGGCGTAGGGCGTGCGCAGGAAGCTGACCATCGAATAACGCGGCACGAAGCGGCCCGGGTGGCGGTCGGCCAGCACCCGCTCCAGCGCGCGCTGCAGCAGGAAATCGGCGTCGTCCACGCGGTCGCGCATCTCGATGTAGTTCTCCAGCGCCATGGCCTGGATGGCCTCGGCGTTGGGCCGGCGCTCGGCCTCGAAGGCTTCGAACGCGGCGCCGAAATCGGCGGCTTCGCCGATGTGGCGGTCGAGCGCCACGCAGTCCTCGAAGGCGCAGTTCATGCCCTGGCCGTGGAAGGGCACCATGGCGTGGGCGGCGTCGCCCAGCAGCACGGCGCGGTCGCCCAGGCGCCAGTTCCGAAGCCGCAGCGTACCCAAGCCACCGGTGGGGTTGTTGGTCCAGTCGGCGTCGAAATCGGTGATCAGCGGCAGCGCGTCGGCGAAGTCGCGCTCGAAGAAGGCGCGTGCGGCCTGGAGGTCGGGCAGGGTGGCGAAGCTGGGTTCGCCCTCGTTGGGCAGGAACAGCGTGACCGTGAAGGTGCGCTCGGTGTTGGGCAGGGCGATGCACATGTAGCCGCCGCGCGGCCAGATGTGCAGGGCGTTGCCCTCGATGCGGAAACCGCCGTCGGCCGCCGGCGGGATTTCCAGCTCCTTGTAGCCATGGCCCAGCGGTTCGAAGGATTCGCCCAGCGCCACGTGCGGCGCCATGGCCGCGCGCAGGCCGGAGCCGGCGCCGTCGCAGCCCAGCAGCACGGCGAAGTCGTGCTCGCGGTGCACGCGGTCGTGGTCGTTGGTGAAGCGGGCGCGGCGGGCGTCGAAATCGACGCTTTCCAGCCGCTGGTTGAAGTGCAGGCGCGCGCCGGCGGCTTCGGCGGCGTCGAGCATGGCGATGTTGAGCCGGCCGCGGTGCACCGACCAGATCACCTCGCTGTCGTCGCGGCCGTAGCGCAGCAGCTGCGACTGGCCACCCAGCGGGTGCACCATGCGGCCGCGCATCATCACCGCCTGCGCCATCACCGCGTCCTGCAGGCCGGCCAGGCGCAGCGCGTGCAGGCCCCGTTCGGCCAGCGCCAGGTTGATCGAGCGGCCGCCCTCGTAGCCGCGCGAGCGCGGGTCGGGGCGTTTTTCGAACACGTCCACCGACCAGCCGCGGCGGGCCAGCAGGGTGGCGAGCAGGGCACCGGCGAGGCCGGCGCCGACCAGGCTGAGCGAACCTTGCGGCTTCATGCCACGGCTCCGGCGGGCGCGGCCCAGGCCTCGACCGCGGCGATGAAACGGCGGACGTCGGCGAACTGGTTGTACAGCGGCACCGGCGAAATGCGGATCACGTCGGGTTCGCGCCAGTCGCCGACGATGCCCTGGGCCACCAGGTGTTCGAACAGGGCGCGGCCCTGGTCGCGGCCGCCGCGCACGCGCAGCGAGAGTTGGCAGCCGCGGCGCTCGGGTTCGGCCGGCGTGACGATGTCGAGCACGTCGGGCAGGCGCGCCCGCACCAGCGCCTCGAGGTAGGCGGTGAGCTTTTCCGATTTCTCGCGCAGCGCCGGCAGGCCGGCGCGGCCGAACAGTTCCAGCGACACCCGCAGCGGCGCCAGCGCCAGGATTGGCGGGTTGCTCAGCTGCCAGCCGTCGGCGCCGGGCGTGGGCACGAACTCGGGGCCCATCTTGAAGCGCGTGGCCTGGTCGTGGCCCCACCAGCCGGCGAAACGCGGCAGGTCGGCGCGGGCGTGGCGTTCGTGCACGAAGGCGCCGGCCACCGCGCCGGGGCCGGCGTTGAGGTACTTGTAGCTGCACCAGGCGGCGAAATCGGCGCCGCTGTCGTGCAGGGCCAGCGGCAGGTTGCCGGCCGCGTGGGCCAGGTCGAAACCCACCCGGCAGCCGCGCGCGTGCGCCAGCCGGGTGATGGCCGCCAGGTCGAAGGCCTGGCCGGTGCGGTACTGCACGCCCGGCCACAGCACCAGCGCGATGCGGTGCCCGTGTTCGCCCAGCACGCGGTCGATGGCGGCCAGCGAAATGGTGCCGTTGGGTTCGTCGGGCTCGAGCTCGATCAGGTCGCGGGCCGGGTCGAAGCCGTGGAAACGGATCTGCGTGGCCACCGCGTGGCGGTCCGAGGGAAACGCACCGGCTTCGATCAGGATGGCGGGGCGCTCGGCCGTGGGCCGGTAGAAGCTCACCATCAGCAGGTGCAGGTTGGCGGTGAGCGAGTTCATCGCCACCACTTCCGAGGGCAGGGCGCCGGCGATGTGCGCCAGGCCGTCGCGCACCTCGTTATGGTAGGGCATCCACGGGTGGCGGCCGTGGAAATGCGCCTCCACGCCCAGCGCGGCCCAGTCGTCGAGCTCCTGCAGCAGCGCGTCGCGCACGCCGCGCGGCTGCAGGCCAAGCGAATTGCCGCAGAAATAGGCCTGCTCGCCGTCGCCGTGGCGCGGCAGCAGGAACTGGTCGCGGAAGTGGCGCAGCGGGTCGGCGGCGTCCAGGGCTTCGGCCGGGACCTGGTGCAAGTGCTCGCTCATTCGAACCTCGCGTGGGGCAGGCCGAGCCATTCCAGCGCGGTGCCGTGGTAGAGCCTGGCCTCGTCGGCGGGCGGCAGGCCCAGCGCGGCGATGCCGGCGCCCGGTTCCTGTTCGCCCAGCGGGAAGGGGTAGTCGGTGCCCAGCATCACCCGCGGCACGCCGACGGTGTCGAGCAGGTAGCGCAGGGCGCGGTTGTCCGCGACCCAGCTGTCGAAATACAGCTGGTCGAGGTACTTGCGCGGGTTGTGCGGGTTGTCGGTGGCCACCAGGTCGGGGCGCATGTTGAAGCCGTGTTCGATGCGGCCGATGGTGTAGGGGAAGCTGCCGCCGCCGTGGGCCAGGCAGACTTTCAGGCGCGGGAAGCGTTCGAGCACGCCGCCGAAGATCAGCGCGCAGGCGGCGCGGCTCTGTTCGGCCGGCATGCCCACCAGCCAGGGCATCCAGTACTTGGGCATGGACTCGGCGCCCATCATGTCCCAGGGGTGCACCAGGATGGCCGCGCCCAGGTCCTGCGCGGCCTCGAAGAAGGGCTGCAATTCGGGCGCGTCGAGGTTCCATTCGCCGATGTGCGAACCGATCTGCACGCCCTGCAGGCCCAGCTGCTCCATGCATCGCTCGAGCTCCTGGATGGCCAGGCGCGGCGACTGCATGGGCACCGTGCCGATGCCGGCGTAGTGGCGGCGGTGTTCGCGGCAGGCCTCGGCCATGTGGTCGTTGAGCGCCTGGTGCAGCTCCAGCGCATGCTGCGCCTTGGCCCAGTAGCTGAACATCACCGGCACCGTGCTGATCACCTGCACCTGCACGCCGAACTTGGCGTAGTCGGCGATGCGTTCGCGCGGGTCCCAGGTCTTGGACCAGATTTCGCGGAAGAACTTGCCGTCCTTGTAGATGCGCGCCCGGCCGTCCTCGTGGTGGATCACCGGGAAGCGGGCGTCGCCGTACTTCTCGGCCAGGTTCGGCCAGGTGCGGGGCAGGTAGTGCGCGTGGGTGTCGATCTTGAGCATGGCGCCATTCTAGCCCGCGCCGCTCAGGCGCCCAGCCAGCCCGCGAAGGCCGCGTAGGCAGGAATGCCCAGCGCCAGGTTGAAGGGGAAGGTCAGGCCCAGCGCGGCGGTGATGCAGCGGCCGGTGTCGGCTTCGGGCAACGAGGCCCGCACCGAGGCCGGCGCGGCGATGTAGGACGCGCTGGCGAGCATGGCGCCGAACACCGTGGCGCCCGCCTGGCCCAACCCGAGCGCGTGGCCGATGCCCACGCCGGCCAGGCCGTGCACGATGGGCAGCGCCGTGGCGTACACCAGCAGCCGGCCCATGCCGCGGCCCAGCTGGCGCAGCTGGCCGGCGGCCACCAGGCCCATGTCGAGCATGAACAGCATGAGCATGCCCTGGAACAGCTGGAAGTACATGGCGTCCACCGCCTGCACGCCCGACTTTCCGGCGATGGCGCCGATGGCCAGGCCGCCCAGCAGCAGCACCGCGGTGCGGCCCGTGAGCACTTCGCGCACCTGCGGCCAGCTCGGCCGCCCGCCGCCGCGGGCCAGGCCGATGCCGAGCAGGATGGCCGGGATTTCCAGCGCCACCACCAGGGCCACCAGCACTTCCACCGGCTGGCCGCCGGTGCGTTCCACGAACTGCTGCGCGGCGATGAAGGTGACCGCCGACACCGAGCCGTAGTGCGCGGCCAACGCGCCGGCCTGCAGGGGCACGTCGCGCAGCCAGGCCCGGGCGACCAGGTAGGCCGAGGCGGCCGTGGCCACGCCGGCCAGCACGGTCACGGCCAGCAGCAGGGCCAGGTTGTCGGGCGGGTCCTGGCGCAGGGCCACTCCGCCCTTGAGGCCAATGGCCAGCAGCAGGAACAGCGACAGGTAGGCCTGGATGGCCGGCGGGATTTCCAGGTCGCTGCGCAGCGTGCGCGCCACCAGGCCCAGGCCGAAGGCCAGGACCACGGGGGAGAGCAGGTTGGCGGCCAGAAGTTCGGTCGCGATCGACATGGCTCAGCCCGCGTCGTACTTCGCGGGCGCCGGGTTCACGTGGCCGCAGGCCTTGCAGGTGCGGTGCTCGCGCGAACGGTAGAAACGGTCGAACACGGCGTGGAACTGGTTCTCGATGTCCACCAGCTCGAAGTACTCGGAATAGAGCGGGTGGTTGCAGTCCTCGCAGTACCAGAGCAGGCCGTCCTTCTCGCCGGCGCGGCGCTTGCGCTCGATCACCAGGCCGATGCCGCCCGCCATCCGCTGCGGCGAATGCGGCACGCAGGGCGGCAGGTAAAAGACTTCGCCCGCCTTGATGGGGATGTCGCGCACCTTGCCGCCTTCCTGCACCTTCAGCACCATCTCGCCCTCGAGCTGGTGGAAGAACTCGGGGCCTTCCTCGACGTGGAAGTCGGTGCGCTCGTTCGGGCCGCCGACGACCATCACGATGAAGTCGCCGTCGACGATGCACTTGTTGCCGACCGGCGGCTTGAGCAGGTGCCGGTGTTCGTCGATCCACTGCTGCAGGTTGAAGGCGGGGGTGAGCATGTCAGCGGGCCTCCGGGAAAGCCGCCACGCATTTCAGTTCGATCGCGATCGGCGTGGGCAGGGCGGTGATGCCCAGCGTGGTGCGGCAGGGCGCCTTGTTGATGTCGGGGAAATACTCGGCCCAGACGGCATTGTAGGCCTGGAAATCGCGCTGCATGTCGGTGAGGTAGACGGTGACGTCCACCAGCCAGTCCCAGCGGCACTGGCTGGCCTCGAGCACGGCGCGCACGTTGGCGAACACCGAATGGCACTGGGTGACGATGTCGTAGTCGATCAGCCGGCCGGCGGCGTTGTAGACGTTGCCGGGGATGGCGTTGCTGCCCGGCGTGCGCGGGCCGATGCCGGACAGGAACAGCAGCTGGCCGACGCGGCGGGCATGCGGGTACAGGCCCACCGGGCGCGGCGCGGTGTCGGTGCGGATGATGTCGCTCATGCTTCGTCCTTGAGCTTGCCGCGGATGTGGGTCATGGCCAGGTCGTAGGCCTGCGGCAGTTCCTCGGGCGAATCCACGCCCATGCCCAGCTCGCGCACGCGGCCGTCGAGCAGGGAATACACCCAGGCGTGCACGCTCAGCTTCTGGCCGCGCGCCCAGGCGTCCTGCACGATGGTGGTCTGGCAGACGTTCACCACCTGCTCGACCACGTTCAGCTCGCAAAGGCGTGCGTGCCGCAGTGATTCGAATTCGACCTCGGCCAGCATCGGCGCATGCTTGCGGGCCACGTCGCCGACGTGGCACAGCCAGTTGTCGGCCAGGCCCACGCGGGTGCCGGTGAGCGCGGCATGCACGCCGCCGCAGCCGTAGTGGCCCACCACCAGGATGTGTTCGACCTTGAGCACGTCGACGGCGAACTGGATGGTGCTCAGGCAGTTGAGGTCGGTGTGCACGACCACGTTGGCGACGTTGCGGTGCACGAACACTTCGCCCGGCTGCAGGCCGGTGATCTGGTTGGCCGGCACGCGCGAATCCGAGCAGCCGATCCACAGGTACTTGGGCGACTGCAGCTGCGACAGCCGCTTGAAGAACTGCGGGTCCTCGGCGCGCACTTTCGCCGCCCATTCCCGGTTCTTGTCGAGCAGTTCCTTCAGGGGCATCGGTTCATCCCAGGTCGATGGTGACGTTCTTGGCCTCGGTGAAGAAGCGCATGGCTTCCTGGCCACCCTCGCGGCCGATGCCGGACTGCTTCACGCCGCCGAAGGGCGTGCGCAGGTCGCGGTTCATCCAGGTGTTGACCCAGACCACGCCGGCCTCGATGGCGCCGGCGAGGCGGTGCGCGCGGCCCAGGTTCCCGGTCCAGACGCTGGCGGCCAGGCCGTAGGGCGCGGCGTTGGCCAGCGCCAGCGCTTCCTCGTCGGTGTCGAAGGGCTGCAGCGTGACCACGGGGCCGAAGATTTCCTCGGTGTTGGTGCGGCACTGCGGGCCCAGGCCTTCGATGACGGTGGGCGCGACGAACCAGCCGTCGGCGCAGCGGCCCGCGGGTTTCACCGCCTCGCCGCCGCAAAGCACGCGGCCGCCTTCGGCGCGGGCGAGTTCGATGCAGCCCATCACCTTGTCGAAGTGCGGCTTCGAGACCACCGGGCCGACCTGGGTGGCCGGGTCGGTGGGGTCGCCCACCACCAGGGCGCGGGCGCGCGCCACCAGGGCGTCGCGGAATTCGTCGTAATACGCGCGCTCGACCAGGATGCGCGAGCCGCACAGGCAGATCTGCCCGGAGTTCAGGAAGGCCGAGCGCTGCACGGTGTCGAGCAGTTTTTCGCGCGGGGCGTCGGCGAACACCAGGGTGGGGTTCTTGCCGCCCAGCTCCAGCGACACCTTCTTCAGCGAACGCGCGCAGCTTTCGGCGATGCGCGTGCCCACCGCGGTGCTGCCGGTGAAGCTGACGGCCTTGACGCCCGGGTGGTCCACGAGCGCCTGGCCGACGCGGGCGCCGTGGCCCTGCACGATGTTGAACACGCCGGCGGGGAAGCCGATCTCGCGGGCCAGTTCGCCCAGCATCCAGGCCGTCACCGGCGTCACTTCCGACGGCTTGCCGACCACGGTGTTGCCGGCGGCCAGCGCAGGCGCGAACTTCCAGGTGAACAGGTAGAGCGGCAGGTTCCAGGGGCTGATGCAGGCCACCACGCCCAGCGGCTGGCGCAGGGTGTAGTGCACCACGCCGGGCGCGGCGTGCGATTCGCTGGCGAACTGGGTGGCGGCCGCGGCGAAGAAGCGCAGGTTGGTGACGGCGCGCGGGATGTCGAGGTTGCGGGCCAGGGACAGCGGCTTGCCGACGTCGCGGGATTCGGCGGCGGCGAAATCGTCCAGGCGCGCTTCCAGGGCGTCGGCCAGGCGGTTCATCCAGGCGGCGCGCTCGGCGGCGGGCAGGTTCGACCAGGCGGGGAAGGCGGCCTTGGCGGCGGCCACGGCGGCGTCCACGTCGTCCGCGGTGCCGTCGGGGCACTGCGCCCAGGGCTGGCCGGTGGCGGGTTCGAAGACCTCCAGACAGCCGCCGCCGGAGGCGGAGCGGGCGTCACCGCCGATCAGGTGGCTCAGTCGCAGGCTCATGGGCGCAAGCTTACCCGCGCGCACCTCCGTACGGACAGGTCGGGAAGCGGGAGGGCCCGGGCGCGAAGGCTCAGCGCTGGCAATTCCGGCACCAGTACAGGCGCCGGCTGCCGAGTTCCTGCCGCACCACCACGTCGCCGCAGCGCGGGCAGGGTTCGCCCTCGCGGTCGAAGACCTGGAAGCGGAAGCCGGCGGGCGTGTCGGTGAGGTAGTCGCTCTTCATGCCCGCGGCGGGTTCGATGCCGCGGGTGCGGTAGCTGGCGCGGGGTACGTCGAGCAGGGCCTTGGCCAGCCGCTTGCGTTCGGCCGCGCCGAGCTCCGAAGGCCGCCGCTCCGGGGCGATGCCGGCCACGAACAGCACCTCCGAGCGCAGGTAGTTGCCCATGCCGGCCAGGAAGGCCTGGTCGAGCAGCAGCGCCACCAGCGAATGCCCGGCGAAGCGCGGGTCCTGCAGGCGTTTGGCCACGGCGGCGGCGGTGAGCGTGGCATCGAGCACGTCGGGGCCGAGCTTGGCCAGGAAGGGGTGGCGCGCCAGCTCGGCGGTCTTCCACAGGGCCACGTCCGAGGCCGAATACAGCAGGATGGCGCGCTCGTCGGTTTCCAGCGCCACCCGCAGCGAACGCGCGCCTTCGACGGGGCGTTCGCCTGCCGCGGCGATCTTCCACACGCCGTAGAGCTGGTTGTGCGAATACAGGCTCAGGCCGTGGTCGAAGTGGGTGAGCAGGGCCTTGCCGTGCGGTTCGATGGCCGTGATCGTGCGGCCCACCAGACCCTTCTGGTGCGGCTTGAGCGCGGGGAAGTGGAACCAGGCGGCGGCCAGGGGCCGGCCGACCACGGCCTCGGCGAGTCGGTCGGCGGCGCGGCGGATTTCGGGACCTTCGGGCATGTCGCAAGCCTGGCGCGGCGGCCGTGCAGGGCGCGTGTGCGCTTAGCGGCGGACCGGCGGCACCTGCTGCGGCTCGTGGTACTCGAAGCCCAGCGTGCCGCCCTGCCGGCGCGCCACGCGGGCGCCCACCAGCACGGCCGGGCCGGGCTCCTCGAAGAACACCAGCTGCACCACGTCCGCCACGTCCAGCACGCAGCCCTCCGGGCGGAACAGGCCGCAGCCGCCTTCGGAAAGGTCGACCACCTCGCCCAGCCAGGCGTCGTCGCCGCGGATGACCAGGACGCGGGCGGCGAAGGGCACGCGCGGCGCGAAGCGGTGTTCGCTCATGCCCGGGCGCTCAGAGCGACTTCGTCCGCCCGCCGTCTACCGGCAGGTTGACGCCGTTGACGTAGGTCGCGGCCGGCGAGGCCAGGAAGGCGATGGCCGCCGCCACTTCCGACGGTTCGGCGAAGCGGCCGGCCGGCACCGTGGCCAGCATGCCGCGGGCGATCTCCTCCGCCGGCTTGCCGGTGGCCGCCGCGCGTTCGGCCAGGATCTGGTCCAGGCGCTGGGTGCGGGTGTAGCCGGGCAGCACGTTGTTGACGGTGATGCCGAACGGGCCCAGCTCGGCCGACAGCGTCTTGGCCCAGCTGGCCACCGCGCCGCGGATGGTGTTGGAGACGCCCAGGTTCGGGATGGGTTCCTTCACCGAGGTGGAAATGACGTTGACGATGCGGCCCCAGCCCGCCGCCTGCATGCCCGGCAGAACGGCCTGCACCAGCACCTGTCCGGCCAGCAGGTGCTGGCGGAATACCGTGGCGTAGGCCTCGGGCGTGGCGAGGTGGGCGGGGCCGCCCGGCGGGCCGGCGGTGTTGTTGAGCAGCACGTGCACCGGGTGCGCGGCGCACAGGGCGGCCACGGCCACGCCCAGCGCCTCGGTGTCGGCGGCGTCGGCGGCGAGGAAGCCGTGCCGCTGCGCCGCGTGCACGCGCGGAAGCGCCGCG
>NZ_AVCH01000072.1 GCF_000747075.1 Arenimonas malthae CC-JY-1 | reverse complement strand
GCCACCGACGTGGAGCGCCAGGCCCCGAACGTGTTCCGCATGAAGCTGCTGGGCGCCACCGTGGTGCCGGTGCATTCGGGCAGCAAGACGCTCAAGGACGCGCTCAACGAGGCCATGCGCGACTGGGTGACCAACGTGCGCGACACCTTCTACATCATCGGCACGGTGGCGGGCCCGCACCCGTACCCGAAGCTGGTGCGCGACTTCAACGCGGTGGTGGGCAAGGAATCGCGGGCGCAGATGCTGGCCGAATACGGCCGCCTGCCCGACGCCGTCACCGCCTGCGTGGGCGGCGGCAGCAACGCCATCGGCATGTTCCACGCCTTCCTCAACGACAAGTCGGTGCGCCTGGTGGGCGCCGAGGCCGCGGGCGACGGCGTCGAAACCGGCCGCCACGCGGCGTCGCTGGTGGCGGGCCGCCCGGGCGTGCTGCACGGCAACCGCACTTACGTCATTTGCGACGACGACGGCCAGATCACCGAGACGCACTCGATCTCAGCCGGCCTGGACTACCCGGGCGTCGGTCCGGAGCATGCCTTCCTCAAGGACAGCGGCCGCGCCGAATACGTGGGCGTCACCGACGACGAGGCCATGGAAGCCTTCCACCTGCTGGCGCGCACCGAGGGCATCCTGGCGGCGCTCGAATCCAGCCACGCCGTGGCCCAGGCCATGAAGCTGGCGAAGGCCCTGCCTAAGGACGCGCTGGTGCTGTGCAACCTGTCCGGCCGCGGCGACAAGGACATCTTCACCATCGCCAGGCGCGAGGGCATCGAACTGTGACGTCCAGGATCAAGCAAAAGTTCGCACAGCTCGCGCAGTCCGGGCGCAAGGCGCTGGTGCCGTTCGTCACGGCGGGGGATCCTTCGCTGGAGGCCACCGTGCCGGTGATGCATGCGCTGGTGCGCGCCGGGGCCGACGTGATCGAGCTGGGCGTGCCGTTTTCCGACCCGATGGCCGACGGGCCGTCGATCCAGCGCAGTTCGGAGCGTGCCATCGAGCGCGGCGCGGGCCTGCGTTACGTGCTCGGCGCGGTCGCCGAATTCCGCAAGGCCGATGCCGCGACGCCGGTGGTGCTGATGGGCTACCTCAACCCGGTCGAGATGCGCGGCGCCACGGCCTTCGCGAAGGCTGCCGCCGACGCCGGCGTGGACGGCGTGCTGCTGGTGGACCTGCCGCCCGAGGAGGCTGGCCCCACCCGCGCCGCCTTCAACGCCGCCGGCCTGGACCTGATCTCGCTGGCCGCGCCGACCACCGCCGAGAACCGCCTGGCGCGCCTGGCCAGCGAGTCGCAGGGTTACCTGTACTACGTGTCCTTCGCCGGCGTCACCGGCGGTGCCCAGCTCGACGTGGCCGACGTGCTGCGCCGCGCCGGCGACCTGCGCGCCCGCGCCACCGTGCCGGTGCTGGTGGGCTTCGGCATCCGCGACGCGGCCTCGGCCGCCGCCCTG
>NZ_AVCH01000071.1 GCF_000747075.1 Arenimonas malthae CC-JY-1 | reverse complement strand
GGCTTGAATGAATTGTTAGGCCGCCGCGCTTGCACTGGCAATCTCCAGCGCCCGAGCGACCGTGAGCTGCCCATTGATCTCTGGATCGGTGCATTCGGCAAGGTCTGAAGCAATGTCCTCGCCCGATAATTGCACACGATCCGCCATTTGAAGCGCGTCTGCAGTGTAGGCTAACTCCAAGGCAGTAAGCTGCCCACTCGCGAAGAGCCTGCAGAGTGTTCCGAGCACCGCACGGTCTACCAGCAGGTCGGTGTCCTCCGTGACTTGGACCGGAGCAACGCCACCTTGAGGCCCGAGCCCGAGGGAATGCATTGCGAGCTCTCCGGCGATCTCCGCCGAATATTCAGCGGCAGATATGTGGCCGGACTTTAGCTTGGCGATGGAACTCAGCTTCATGCGGCCTAACGCCTGAGTTAAGCCGCGTCGCGGAGCGACGTCGGCTTGAATGAGTTGTTAGGCCGGACGCTAAGCCCCGGAAGAGCGCTTTGCAAGCCATGGCTGGCTGAAAAAGTCGTGCCCGCGCAGCGCGGTGCCGCGGCGACCCACGAGAGCCCGCCCTAGACAGTGGGCACTAGGCGAATCCGATCCGGGCACCACAGCCCACACCAGCCAGATGCCGCCAGCGCGGGCGGCGAGGACTACCGCTGCACTAGCCGAAGCCCAGAAACGATAACGGCCCGCGAACGGACCGAAGCAAACCAAGAATTCTCAGGCCTAACACCTGAGTTAAGCCGCGCCGCGAAGCGGCGTCGGCTTGAATGAATTGTTAGGGCGCACCCGCTGCCTCACCTCTGATGGATATCTATCACGTGCATAGGCTGGAACCATAGCTCCATGCCAGCCTGCAGCCGGTCTGTGCAGTGTGGGTCGTTGTCTAGCGCGCCCCGGTACCAGCCCGCCTGGCACTCCAAGACCTGTACCCACATGCGCTCGCCGTGCTCGACCTCCTCGCCGGAGGCGTCAGGGGCCAGGATGTAGAACCGGAGCTTAGCTATGTCGCCGGGTGCGAGCCCACGGCGGGCTTCTGCAGGTGGGATCCAGAACGACTCCGGGCTCTCGGCATGGGCCTCTTCGCCGTCCGATAGCCACCAGCCGTCGTGTTCTCTTGTTGCGAGTCGCGGTGTGCTCACCTGTGCGCCCTAACGCCTGAGTTAAGCCGCGTCGCGGAGCGACGTCGGCTTGAATGAGTAGTTAGGCCCAACGCCGAGGCAGAAGCTAAGACCCGCGAACAACCCGGCGAGTGTGCCCTCAAGTAGCTGCCCGAGATAGAACCCGTCTGATAAGACTAAGCCGAGCAGTTGGTAGTACAGATTACCGGATAAGACTGCCGCAAGAAGTATGGTGCTCCAACTTAGCCAGTTGCGACTACGCAGAAGAAGCACAACGGGAATAAGTAGTACGACGATCCCAACCAGAGCGATGCCGTAAACGAGCAGGGCCACTTGCCACCCAATGCGGAGAAGGAATAAAGGCGGCTCACCGGTGCCAATATACAAGCCAAATACGGCAGCAGCTGGCGCAAGAAGCAGGCCAAAGATCAATGGGCGCCGGTGCAGAGGATGCGTCATTGAGGGCCTAACGCCTGAGTTAAGCCGCGTCGCGGAGCGACGTCGGCTTGAATGATTGGTTAGGCGCCATTTAACGGCCTGCCCGACCAGACACGCAAGTACTCATCACACGCCCAAGCCTTTGTGAACCAGCATGCGTGGACGGCCACATAGGTTCCTGGTCTTGAGCAGATGCCAGTAGAAGTGCACTTGCCGGAGAAAGTGACCGCCTTGCCTGGGTCCAGCTTTGCGCCGTGGATCATGAGCGCGAACCCGTCCGGCGAGTCCGGATAAGACTCCGGCGATGTATCACGAACTACATGGAATGTGAGGTAGGGATCGAGATAGAGAATGGGCCTAGCGCCAGAGTTGCGCAGCTCAATCACGTACTCGCCAGTAGCCCGGTCGTAGGAGATGACGGTCAGCGATGCGGCATCGGTGACGGGCGGCAGTGTTGCGCAGCCTGATGTAGCAGCGGCGAGCATGGCGATTGCCACAACGTTTCGCATGGCGCCTAACGCCTGAGTTAAGCCGCGTCGCGGAGCGACGTCGGCTTGAATGAGTTGTTAGGCCGGACGCTAAGCCCCGGAAGAGCGCTTTGCAAGCTGGGGCTGGCTGAAAAAGTCGTGCCCGCGCAACGAGATGCCGCGGCGACTCGCGCGAACCCGCCCTGGACAGCCGGCTCTCGCCGGGCTCGATCCGAGCGCCACGGCCAAGACCTGCCGGATGCCAGTGGCGCGGGCGGCGAGGACTACCGCTGCACTAGCCGAAGCCCGGAAACAAGAACGGCCCGCGAACGGGCCGAAGCAGACCAAGCAATCTCAGGCCTAACGCCTGAGTTAAGCCGCGTCGCGGAGCGACGTCGGCTTGAATGATTGGTTAGGCCGCCCCATCAGTGGGTTACAGTCGCGTGGAAAGTTCAACTCTTCCATGCGCTCCCATTGAGAGTTAGGCAGTTTTACGAACCTCTTTATATCGAACAGTCCGGTGGTTTTGAGGTCGAAGATAATTTCGATTCTAGCGGCGTAGTCGAAGCGCTCGTCGCCATAATCCTCATATAGATTCACACGAACAAAATGAGGGAAGCTTCGCGCGTCGTGATCCCAGGATCCAGATGCAGAAATGTGGTCTATCGAATGAGACCCAACGATCCTAGTGGCGCAGGGCGGCAGCGAATTAGTTGTGTTGCCAGCCTTGAAAGCGATGACCGGCGAGCTGGTTTCGAGCCCTTCAATGTGCAAATAGGTTTTACCGAATGATGGGGGAATGGCCCGGAGTGCGCCATCTTCACCGATAGCCAGGTCGCGCTCTCCCTTCGCGCACGACGTGGCTGCAGCCAAGACCAAAAGTATTGCAGCGGAGCGTCCTCTCATCTGGCCTAACGCCTGAGTTAAGCCGCGTCGCGGAGCGACGTCGGCTTGAATGATTAGTTAGGCGCCATGCTGCTGCACCGAAACTGCCTTAGCAAGATGGGCCTCAACTGCTGCGATAGTTGGAAAAGCGAGGTTGCCCTGGATGAATCGAATCTCCGGGAGCACCTGCAGGAGAGTTGGGCGCTGCGGGGCTGGCGCAAGCTGGTACTTGCCACTACCGACAACAAACCGACTGTGAAAATTGGGTGTGAGCCAGTCGGGCTCAAGTGCCTTACCAAGGTCGTCCCAGAACAGCCAGACACCCTCTTCCACATCTATTCCCTCGCAGTGGGCGACGGCCTCTTCAGCCGAGTCGAACAGGAGCAAAGACATGTCATCGGTATCAACTGCGAAGATCATCGCGCCTAACGCCTGAGTTAAGCCGCCGCCGCAGCGGAAGCGTGGTTTTCGCCGCGCTGCCGGACGGCGGTCGGCTTGAACGATTTGTTAGGCCCAGACGTTACGGCGGGGCCCGCCACCGTGCAACCGCCGATGCCCTGCCCCGGGCTGGACGCCAGGACTGAGCGAAGCCCGCCGCTGGCAGCCCCGCGCACGTGACAAGCCAGACCGAAGCCCGCGGGTGACGCCCGCGCCACGACATTGCCAGCACGCCCGCGAGGCAACCGCCCAAATGATGGCTCCTCGAGCGCCAACGATCCGGTAGCCAGTAGCCCCACGCGCCGGATGCTGGCAGCGCGGGCAACGAGGACGACCACTGCGGACACTCCGAAGCCCAGAAGCAGCAACGGCCCGCGAACGGGCCGAAGCAACCTAGACCGATACAGGCCTAACACCTGAATTAAGCCGAGTCGCGAAGCGGCTTCGGCTTGAATGAATAGTTAGACCGCGGCGGCGATGGACTGACCGACTGTGGCCTTGCCGAAAGACTCTACCGCGGGCCTTGCCGAAAGCGCTCGATGCGCGGTGCGGGGCGAAGCGAAGTTGCATGGCACGACACTAGCGATCCGCGCTTGACCCACGA
>NZ_AVCH01000070.1 GCF_000747075.1 Arenimonas malthae CC-JY-1 | reverse complement strand
CCGGCTTGGCGGCGGCCGGGCTGGCCGCCGGCGCGGCGGCCGGGGCGTCCTTGGCGTCGAAAGCCAGGGTGAAGTCCGGCTCGCGCGCGGTTTCACGCTGGTCGTTGGCCTCGAAGGCCTCGAGCTGCGCGGCCAGGGCCGCGACGTCGTCGTCGAGGTGCGAGGCCGCGGCCACCTCGTCTTCGCTGAAGCTGGAGAAACTGACCGGCTCGTCGCTGAGCGTGACGTCGGCCAGCAGCGGTTCCTCGATGTCGAGCGCGGGCTCGTTGGCCACCACCATGCGCGCGCCCTCCTCGGGCAGCGCGGAGAGGTCGATGTCGAGCACGCTGGCGTCGAATTCCAGGTCTTCCCCGGCGGCGGGCGCGCGGGGCTCGGTGCCGACTTCGGCGTCGATGCGGCCCAGGGCCTGCTCGAGGTCGCCGATGTCGAGTTCGAGGTCGATCACTTCCTCGTCCGCCGGCGCGGGCGCGGCGGCGGCTTCCGGCTGGGGCTCGTCGGCCAGCGAAGGCTGGGTCGGCACCCACTCGGACAGGTCCAGCGACTCGGCCGCGTAGTCCTCGAGCTTTTCGTTCGCCATCACCTCGGCGGGCGTCGGGGGCGCGCCGGGTTCGGGGGCCATGTCCATCACCGGCAGCGCGTCGGCGTCGCCGGGCACGGGTGGCAGCAGGTCGCCGCCGACCAGCTTGGCGGCCAGGTGCCGGGCCCAGCGCGCGAGATCCCAACCGTCGAGCTGGCGGGTGACTTCCGCGTCGTCGAACATGACCTCGACGCCGGGCATGGCGAACAGGTCGCCGAAGCGGTCCAGCGCGTCCTCGATGGCGGGTTCCAGGCTCACCAGCACCACCGAGGGCGAATGGCCGGCGACCGCGGCGGGGTCGAGTTCGCCCGGATCGCCTTCGGCCACCAGCTCGGCGCCGAGTTCGGCCAGGGCACGGCGCAGCTGGTCGCGCGCCTCGCCCGGGCGCGCCAGCAGGGCGACGCGGACCACGGACTCAGCCATTGACCGGCTCCATGCCCAGCATCTCGAACACGTTCCGCATCAGCTCGACTTCCTGGTAGGGCTTGCCGAGGTAGCGGTTGACGCCGATGTCGAAGGCGCGCTGGCGGTGTTTGTCGCCGGTGCGCGAGGTGATCATGATGATCGGCACGTCCTTCAGGCGCGGGTCCGACTTCATGTTCTGGGCCAGCTCGTAGCCGTCCATGCGCGGCATCTCGATGTCGAGCAGCATCAGGTCGGGCACGCGCTCGGCCATCTTCTCGATGGCGTCCACGCCGTCCTTCGCGGTGAGCACCTCGAAGTTGTGGCGCTCGAGCACGCGGCCGGTGACCTTGCGCATGGTGATCGAGTCGTCCACCACCATCACCGCCGGGATGCGGCGGGCGACCACGGCCGGCGCGGCGGCGGCCAGCTCGGCCTCGCGGTCGGTGGTGGCCTGGCGGCGCACCAGCGGCGCGACGTCGAGGATCACCACCACGCGGCCGTCGCCCATGATGGTGGCGCCGAAGATGCCCGGGATCGAGTTGACCTGCGGGCCCACCGGCTTGACCACGATTTCCTTGCTGCCCAGCACCTGGTCGATGCAGATGGCGGCGCGCAGGTCGCCCGATCGGGCGAGCAGCAGCGGCATCTGCAGGCTGTCCTGGGCCTTGGCCGGGGCATGCCCGATCAGGCGGCCCAGGTCGTGGATGGCGTAGGACTCGCCGGCGTAGGTGAAGCTCGGGTTCTCGCCGGCCAGCTGCTTGTCCAGCTCCTGGCGCGAGATGCGGCCCACGCCCTGCACCGAGGCGATGGGCACCGCGAAGCTGGTGTCGCCGATCTTGACGAACACCGCCTGGGTGACCGCCAGGGTGAACGGCAGGCGGACGGTGAAGACCGAGCCCTTGCCGGCTTCCGAATCGATGATCAGCGTGCCGCCGAGCTGGCGGATCTCGCTGTACACCACGTCCATGCCCACGCCGCGGCCCGCCAGTCGGCTGACCGAGGCGGCGGTGGAGAAGCCGGTCTCGAGGATGAAGCCGTACAGCGCCTGGTCGGACACCTCGGCGTCGGCCTTGAGCAGGCCGCGCTCGATGGCCTTGCGGCGGATCGCTTCCTTGTCCAGGCCGCGGCCGTCGTCGCTGACCTTGAGCACCACTTCGGAACCTTCGCGCATCACCTGGATGCGGACGGTGCCCTCTTCCGGCTTGCCGGCCTTCTTGCGGTCGGACGGCGCCTCGAGGCCGTGGGCGACGGCGTTGCGGAGCATGTGCTCCAGCGGCGCGGTCATGCGGTCGAGCACGTTGCGGTCCATTTCGCCGCTGGCGCCGTCGACCTTGAGGTTGACCTGCTTGCCCGTCTCGCTGCCCGACTGGCGCAGCACGCGGCGCAGGCGCGGCACCAGCGCGTCGAAGGGCACCATGCGCGTGCGCATGAGGCCTTCCTGCAGGTCCGAGCTGACGCGCGACTGCTGCAGCAGCAGGGTTTCGTACTGGCGCACGAGGTCGTCGAGCGAACCCTGCAGCGAGGTCAGGTCGGCGGCCGATTCGGACAGCGAACGCGACAGCTGCTGCTGGGTGGTGAAGCGGTCGAGCTCCAGCGGATCGAAGGTCTCCTCGCTGGTGTCGCCCTCGCGCTGGTAGCGCGCGATGATCTGCGCCTCGGTTTCGATGTCGAGCTTGCGCAGCTGTTCGCGCAGGCGGGTGGTGGTCTGGCCGAGTTCGCCGAGGTTGCTGCGGAACGCGCCGAGCTGCTGCTCGAGGCGGGCGCGGTAGATGGCGACCTCGCCGGCGTAGTTGACGAGGCGGTCGAGCAGGTCGGCGCGGATGCGCACCTGTTCCTGCGGCGCGCGGACGCCGCCGCCCTCTTCCTCGTCGCCCAGGCCTTCGATCGGCGCCGACAGCGGGGCCAGGCCGGCACCGGTGTAGGCGGGCACGGCGCGCGCGGCGACGGCTTCCTCGGCGGCGGCGGCCTTGCGGTCGAGCGCGGTTTCGGTGGCCGGGCCGCGGGGCGCGGCGGCTTCGGCCGGGGCGGCCTCGCCGGCGGCCAGGGGCTTGCCCTTGGCCAGGGCGTCGATCTGCGCGATCAGGTTGGCCGGCAGCGCGATCGCCTTGCGCTCGCCGACACGGGTGACCATGACGTGCAGGCGGTCGAAGGCGCGTTCGAGCACGACGACGCCGGTCTGGTCGAGTTCGCGGCGGCCTTCGGCCACCACCTCGAGCAGGGACTCCATGGCGTGGCCCAGTTCGCCCACCGGGAAGATGCCCGCCATGCGGGCGCCGCCCTTGAGCGTGTGCAGGTCGCGCTGCAGGCCGACCACGAGCTCGCGGTCGTGGGTGTTGTCGCGCAGGCTGGCCAGCAGGCCGTCGGAATGGTCGAGCAGGTCGCCGGACTCTTCCAGGAAGATGTCGAGCAGGTCGACGTCGAGGTCGCTGGTGTCGAGCGCGGCGTCCGGATCCTCGGGGTCCACGGCGAGCGGGACCTGGGAGTCGGTGGCTTCGTGCTCCTCCGCGACGGGCGCTTCGGCGAAGGCCGCTTCGGCGGCGATTTCCTCGGCGGCGGCCTCTTCGGCCTCCGGCGCCTCGGCCACGGGTTCTTCGATCGCGGGCGCTTCGACCGTCGGCTCTTCGACGACGAACTCTTCGGCGACGAAAGCCTCGATCACCGGCTCATCGGACACCGGCAGCGTGGGCTCGACGGCCTGGGCCGTCGCGTCGGGCGACGTGAGCGCCTCGAGCTCCTCGAGCGACATGCCATAGAAGTCATCGGCGGCGCCGGTTTCGGCGGCGGCGGCTTCAGCGGCGGCGGCTTCGGCAGCAGCAGCTTCGGCAGCAGCTTCGGCAGCGGCAGCGGCTTCGGCGGCAGCGGCCTCAACGGCAGCGGCTTCGGCGGCAGCGGCTTCGGCGGCAGCGGCTTCGGCGGCAGCGGCTTCGGCGGCAGCAGCTTCAGCGGCAGCAGCTTCAGCGACGGCGGCTTCAGCGGCGGCGGCT
>NZ_AVCH01000069.1 GCF_000747075.1 Arenimonas malthae CC-JY-1 | reverse complement strand
GCCCGCGCCTGCGCCCGCTCCCGCCGCGCCACCCGCCGCGGCCGAGCCGCCGCCGGTCACGCCCGGCACCCGCGTCTACCACCTCACCGAACACGGCCCGCTGTCGCTGGAGCTCGACCAGCGCCTGGAAGCCGCCGGCTACGAAGTGGAGCTGCTGGAAAGCGCCGACGAACTGCACGAACTGCTGGGCGCCCTGCCCGCCCGCCTGGCCCTGGTGGACGCCGCCTTCAGCGACCAGCTCGACGCCATCGGCGCCACCGTGCGCGAAGCCCGCACGCGCAGCAGCCAGCCCATCCAGCTGGTGGCGCTGAGCGCCACCGACGACATCACCCTGCGCCTGAACGCCCAGCGCGCCGGCGTCGACCTGCTGCTGGTGGAGCCCAACGCCGCCGAAGTGCTGCGGCGCCTGGCGGTGCTGCTCAGCCCGGGCGGCGGCGAACCCTTCCGCGTGCTGGTGGTGGAGGACGACCGCAACCAGGCCCTGTTCGCCGAAGGCATCCTGCGCAACGCCGGCATGCAGACCGAAGTGGTGCTCGACCCGCTGGACGTGCTCGAGGCCCTGCACCGCTTCAACCCCGACCTGATCCTGATGGACCTGCACATGCCGCATGCCAACGGCATCGAGCTGACCGTGCTGATCCGCGACCAGGACCCGTTCCTGCACACGCCCATCGTGTTCCTGTCGGGCGAAGCCGACACCGACCGCCAGTTCGACGCGCTCGAGGCCGGCGGCGACGACTTCATCTCCAAGCCGGTGCGGCCCAAGCACCTGATCGCCGCCGTGCAGAACCGCGTCACCCGCCACCGCGCTATGCAGGCGCGGCCGGCCCGGCGCTCCGGGCGCAACCCGGAAACGGGCCTGCTGCACCGCTCGGAGCTGCTGGAATCGCTGCACGGCGTGGTGGCCGGCGCCAGCGCCGACAGCGCCGGCGGCCTGCTGTTCCTGGAAGTGGAAAGCGTGAACCTGCTGCGCGACCGCCTGGGCCTGACCGCGCTCGAGCAGCTGCTGGCCGGCGTGGGCAAGCTGGTGGGCGAACGCGCCGGGCAGGTGCCCGCCACGCGCTTCGGCGACGGCAGCTTCCTGGTGCTCGACACCGAACGCGACGAGGCCGCGCTGGAAGCCTTCGCGGCCCAGCTGCGCGGCGCGCTGGTGCAGCACCCGTTCGCCGTGCAGGGGCACCCGCTGCGCCTGCGCGTGTCGGTGGGCATCTGCGCCTTCAGGCACCGTTTCCACAACGCCGGCGACCTGCTCAACGCCGCCGAACGCATGGCCCGCGAGGCGCGCACCAGCGACCGCGGCTTCAAGCGCTTCGAGCCCGCCCAGCCCACCGAGGCCGCGCGCGAGGCGGCGCTGGTGAAGCAGATCCGCGAGGCCATCGCGCTCAACAGCCTGGAACTACTCTACCAGCCGGTGGTGGCCGTGGCCGGCAGCGACGACTCCCAGTACCAGGTGCTGCTGCGCCTGCGCGACGCCAACGGCAAGCTGCTGCCGGCGGCCGAGGTGGTACCGCTGGCCGAACGCGGCGACTTCATCCTCGACATCGACCGCTGGGTGCTGCAGGCCTCGATGAAGCTGGTGCGCGACCGCCGCGCCGAAGGCCGGCCGCTGCGCCTGTTCGTCACCCAGTCGCCGCTGACGCTGGCCGACCCGGGCCAGGCCACCTGGCTCAAGGCCGAGCTGGTGGCGCACGACGTGCCCGGCACCTCGATGGTGATCGAGCTGCGCATGGAGGACGCCGTCATCCACGCCGCCACCATCCGCCAGTTCTGCGACGCCATGGTGGCCGACGGCGTGCAGTTCTGCCTGAGCCAGTTCGAATCCAGCCCCGACACCGAGCGCCTGTTCGACGAGCTGCCGCTGGGCTTCGTGAAGCTGGCGCGCAAGTACACCGCCACCGCGCTCACGCCGGCCATGCGCGACGAGCTCAAGGTGCTGATCGACCGCGCCCATCGCCGCGGGCTCGAGGTGATCGGCCACGGCGTCGAGGACGCCCAGGCCGCCGCCACGCTGTGGATGAGCGGCATCGACTTCATCCAGGGCAACCTGGTGCAGCAGGCTGATCGCGACATGGATTTCGACTTCCAGCAGGCGGTGCTCTGAGATGCCTCCCAACGTGCAGGATGCGTTGATCGTCCGCTGGCTGGCCATCGCCGGCGCCGCCGGTGCCGCGGTGGCCGCGGCCATCAGCCACTTCAGCGACAACTGGCTGTGGCAGTCGCTGGCCCTGGTGGCGGCACTGCTGGCGCTGGCCGGCGCGGCCGGCTTCTGGCGCACGGTGACCCTGCGCAACCGCGCGCTGGTGCAGGCCGCCCAGACCACCGGCGAACAAACCCGCGAGGTGAACGCGCTGCAGGAAGAACTGGCCCTGCACCGCCGCCTCGAGCGCGAACTCACCGAAGCCAAGCAGGCGGCCGAATCGGCCATGATGGCCAAGGGCGAATTCCTGGCCACCATGAGCCACGAAATCCGCACGCCGCTCAACGGCATCATCCCCATGCTCGACCTGCTGATGAGCTCGCGCCTGCAGCCCGACCAGCAGGAGATCCTGCGCACCGCCTACACCTCGGCGCGGCAGATGCAGCGCATCGTCGACGACATCCTCGACTACTCCAAGCTCGAGGCGAACAAGGTGACGCTGGAAACCACCAGCTTCAACCTGCGCGAACTGCTCGATTCGGTGATCCGCCTGATGGAAAAGCCGGCCGAATCCAAGGGCCTGCGCCTGAGCCTGCAGATCGACCCGGCCGTGCGGCTGGCCGTGCGCGGCGACCCGGTGCGCCTGCGCCAGGTGCTGACCAACCTGCTCAGCAACGCCGTGAAGTTCACCGAGCGCGGTTCAGTGAGCCTGGCCGTGAGCCGCCGCGGCGAAACCCGCAGCCAGCACGAGCTGCGCTTCGAGGTCACCGACACCGGCATCGGCATCGACAAGGACGCGCGCCTGTTCCGCGCCTTCAGCCAGGCCGACGCCAGCACCACCCGCCTGTACGGCGGCACCGGCCTTGGACTGGTGATCTGCAAGCGCATCGTCGACCTGATGGGCGGCAGCATCGGCGTGGAATCCGAGCCCGGCCGCGGTTCCACGTTCTGGTTCGAGATCCCGCTGCTCAAGGCCGCCGGCGACATCCAGGGCCAGCGCACCGACCTCAATGGCGCCCGCGTGCTGCTGCTGAGCACCGACGCCCACCTGCGCCAGCGCATCGGCCAGGCCGCGCCCGGCTGGGGCGCCAACCTCACCCAGGCCGAAACCACGCAGGACACGCTGACCAAGCTGCGCACCGCGCTCACCCGCGGCGCCAACTGGAGCTTCGACCTGCTGCTGGTGGACCTGAGCAGCGTGCGCAGCACGGCCATCGCCCTGCACCGCAACCTGCGCCGCACCCCGGAACTGGAGGACCTGCGCGTGGTGTACCTGCATGGCGACGAGGCCGTGGCCGCCGAACTCTCCCAGGGGCCGCACGCTCTGCTGCTGCCGCGCCAGATCGGCGGCACTGAGCTGCGCAACGCCATCGGCAGCTTCCTGTCGGCCCAGGCCGCGCCGCGCACGCCGGAACCCGAACCCGAGCCGCTGCCCGAACGCACGCTGGTGGGCTCCGCCGGCGAGGACGGCGGCGACACCGGCAAGGGCCGCCTGCGCGGGCGCGTCCTGCTGGTGGAAGACAACCCGGTGAACCTGATGGTGGCGCAGCGCCTGGTGGGCCTGCTGGGCCTGCACTGCGAAACCGCCGACAACGGCGAGAAGGCGCTCGACCGCATGCAGCAGGGCAACCTGGACCTGGTGCTGATGGACTGCCAGATGCCGGTGAAGGACGGTTACACCGCCTCGCGCGAATGGCGCCAGCACGAGGTGGCGCAGAACCTGCCGCGCCTGCCCATCATCGCCATGACCGCCAACGCCATGGCCGGCGACCGCCAGAAGTGC
>NZ_AVCH01000068.1 GCF_000747075.1 Arenimonas malthae CC-JY-1 | reverse complement strand
GAAAGACCGCCCGGGTGGTGGCGAAGGGCAGGGCCAGGCCCACGCAGCGCCCGCAGCGCGGCGCCGGGCGGGGCAGGGGCAGGCCGCAGCGGGCGCAGGCGGCCCGGTTCCAGGGCAGTTCGGCCCGGCAGGCCGTGCACAGGTCGTCGCCGTCGCCGGGCGAGCGGCACACCAGGCAGCACAGCGGCAGTAACACACGGCCCAGGGCGGCGAAAAAATCGCAGGGCGGGTTCATGGGAATGCGTGCCATGGTTCACGGAATGGCCCCGCCCCGCGGGCGTAGGCTCGGGCTCCCGGGCACCCCCCGACCGGGGTCGCGCCGTCAACCCGGGGGTGGGCCCTTTGGTTGACAGGGTTGGGCATGCTCACCAGACTGCCGCTCTCTTTTCACCCGCGCCGTCAGGGATTGCCCATGCCTGCTGTCATCCGCCACGACTGGACGCGCGAGCAAGTCCTCGCCCTGTTCGACCTGCCCTTCCCCGAACTGGTGTTCCGCGCCGCCACCGTGCACCGCGAACACTTCCAGCCGAACCAGGTGCAGGTGTCGACCCTGCTGTCGGTGAAGACCGGCGGCTGCCCGGAAGACTGCGGCTACTGCCCGCAGGCCGCGCGCTACCACACCGGCGTGGAAGCCACGAAGTTGATGGAAACCCAGGCCGTGCTCGAGCGCGCCCGCGCCGCCAAGGCCGCCGGCGCCTCGCGCTTCTGCATGGGCGCGGCCTGGCGCAGCCCCAAGGACCGCGACATCCCGAAGGTGGCCGAGATGATCCGCGAGGTGAAGGCCCTGGGCCTGGAAACCTGCGCCACGCTGGGCATGCTCAGCGGCGACCAGGCGCAGAAGCTGCGCAGCGCGGGCCTGGACTACTACAACCACAACCTCGACACGGCGCCCGAGTTCTACGGCGACGTGATCAAGACCCGCGAATACCAGGACCGCCTGGACACGCTGGAACACGTGCGCGACGCCGGCCTGAAGACCTGCTGCGGCGGCATCGTGGGCATGGGCGAAAGCCGCGCCCAGCGCGCCGGCCTGCTGCAGGCCCTGGCCAACCTGCCGGCGCACCCGGATTCGGTGCCCATCAACCGCCTGGTGCAGGTGGAAGGCACGCCGCTGGCCGGTACCGCGCTGCTCGATCCGTTCGAATTCGTGCGCACGATTGCCGCCGCCCGCATCATGATGCCGGCCTCGATGGTGCGGCTGTCGGCGGGCCGCGCCGAGATGAGCGAGGAGCTGCAGGCGATGTGTTTCCTGGCGGGCGCGAATTCCATCTTCTACGGCGAGAAGCTGCTGACCACCGGCAACCCCGACGTCGAGGCCGACCAGGCCCTGTTCGCCCGGCTCGGCCTGGAGCCGATGCCGGTGGTGCACGAATCGAAGACCGTGCACGCCGACATCGTCGAACCCGCCGCCACCGGCTGCGCCGCCTGACATGCCGCGCATCCGGCTGGCCGACCGCGTCGCCATCGCCCGCGCCGAGCGCACGGCCAACGCCGCGCTGCGCCCGCGCCGGGAAATAAGCGCACGCGAAGGCTGCCGGGTGGTCGTGGACGGCCGCACGCTCACCAGCTTCTGCGGCAACGATTACCTGGGCCTGGGCCAGCACCTGGACGTGGTGAGCGCCTTCCAGGAAGCCTCGGCCTGGCACGGCGTGGGCAGCACCGGGTCGGCCCTGGTCACCGGCCACCACGCCGAACATGCCGCCTTCGAGCGCGAGATGGCGCAGTGGCTGGGCTACGAACGCGGCCTGATGTTCTCCAGCGGCTACCAGGCCAACCTGGCCGTGATGCAGTCGCTGCTCACCGAGGGCGACGTGTGTGTGCAGGACAAGCTCAACCACGCCTGCCTGATCGACGGCGCGCGCCTGGCCGGCTGCGAGCTCAAGCGTTACCCGCACCTGGATGTGGAAGCCGCGCTGCGCCAGCTGATGTCGCGCCGCGACGGCGCCGCCATGCTGGCCACCGACGGCGTCTTCAGCATGGACGGCGACCGCGCCCCGCTGGCCGACCTGGCCCTGGTGGCGCGCGCGCAGGACGCGCTGCTGTACGTGGACGACGCCCACGGCATCGGCGTGCTCGGCCCCGAGGGCCGCGGTAGCCTGGCCGTGGCCGGCCTGGGCGCGCGCGAAGTGCCGCTGCTGCTGGTGCCGCTGGGCAAGGCCTTCGGCGGCCAGGGTGCGGTGTTGCTGGGCAGCGAGGCGCTGGTGGGCCACGTGGCCGAAACCGCGCGCCCGTATCTTTTTTCCACCGCGCCGGCGCCGGCGATGGCCGCGGCCATGCGCGCGAGCCTGAAGCTGATCCGCACCGAGAGCTGGCGCCGCGCCAAGCTGGCCTCGCTGGTGGCTCGTTTCCGCCGCGGCGCCGCTGCGCTGGGCCTGCCGCTGCAGGAATCGTTCACGCCCATCCAGCCGGTGGTGCTGGGCGACAACGCCCGCGCGCTGGCTGCCTCGCGTTCGCTGGAAGCCCAGGGCTACCTGGTGTCCGCCATCCGCCCGCCCACCGTGCCGGAAGGCCAGGCGCGCCTGCGCGTTACGCTTTCCGTGGACCACGGCGAAGCCGACGTGGACGGCCTGCTCGCCGCGCTGGCCGAAGCGGTGAAGGCCGCGCCCGCCCCGCTACCGGCATGAACCTGTTCCACGAGGTCCGCGGCCAGGGCCCGGCCCTGGTGCTGCTGCACGGCTGGGCCATGCACGCCGGCATCTTCGGCCCGCTGGTGGAGCGGCTGGCGCCGCATTTCGAACTGCACCTGCTCGACCTGCCGGGCCACGGCCGCAGCCGCGACGCCGGCTTGCCGCTGCGCCTGGATTCCGCCGCCGAGGCCGTGGCCGCGCGCGTGCCGGAACGCGCGCTGTGGCTGGGCTGGTCGCTGGGCGGGCTGGTGGCGCTGCAGGCCGCGGCTGCCCACGCGCCGCGCGTGCGCGGCCTGGTGATGCTGGCCGCGAGCCCGCGCTTCGTGCGCGCCGACGACTGGGCTGCCGGCATGGACGCCGCCGTGTTCCGCACCTTCGCCAGCGAACTGGGCCGCGACTACCGCGGCACGCTCGACCGCTTCCTGATGCTGGAAGCCCAGGGCTCCGACCACGTGCGCGAAGAACTGCGCCTGCTGCGCACCGAAGTGTTCGCGCACGGCGAGCCCGCCGCCGACGTGCTCTGCGACGGCCTGGGCCTGCTGGAAGGCAGTGACCTGCGCCCCGCGCTGCCCGCGCTGGCCATGCCCAGCCTGTGGCTGGCCGGCCGCCGCGACCGGCTGGTGTCGCCGGCCGCCATGCGCGCCGCCGCCGACGCTGCGCCGCGTTCGCGCTTCCACCAGGTGGAAAGCGGCGGCCACGCACCTTTCCTTACCCACGCCGGTGAAGTGGCCGATGCGCTGCGCGCCTTCGCCACCGACTGCCCGCCATGAGTTCCCTTTTCGACCGCCGCCAGCTGCGCCGCGCCTTCGGCCGCGCCGCGCCCAACTACGCCGCCGTGGCCGCGCTGCAGCGCGAGGTGGAAGCGCGCCTGCTCGAACAGCTCGACTACCTGGACGAGCGCCAGCCTGCGCGCATCCTGGACCTGGGCAGCGGCCCGGGTCGCGCTTCCGGTGCGATGAAAAAGCGCTGGCCCAAAGCTGAAGTGATTGCCGTGGACGCGGCGCTGCCCATGCTGCGCCAGGTGCCGAAACACACGCGCTTCTGGCGGCCGGTGAAACGCGTCTGCGCCGACGTGTCGAGCCTGCCGTTCGCCGACCAGAGCGTGGACCTGATCTTTTCCAGCCTGTGCCTGCAGTGGCTGGACGACCTGCCCGCGGCGCTGGTGGAATTCCGCCGCGTGCTGCG
>NZ_AVCH01000067.1 GCF_000747075.1 Arenimonas malthae CC-JY-1 | reverse complement strand
GCCGGGCGGCCTGCTGCTGTTTTCCACCTTCGGTCCCGACACGCTGCTGGAGCTGCGCGAGGCGTACGAGGGCATTGGCGAAGTGCCGCCGCTGTCGCCGTTCGCGGCCATCCAGCAGGTGGGCGACGCCATGATGGCGGCCGGCTTCAAGGACCCGGTGCTCGACCGCGACCGCTACACGCTGACCTACCCCGACCTGCGCGCGCTGATGCAGGAGCTGCGCGCCATCGGCGCCGGCGACGCGCGCCGCGAGCGCCGGCGCGGGCTGGGCGGGCGAGGGCGGCTGCAGCG
>NZ_AVCH01000066.1 GCF_000747075.1 Arenimonas malthae CC-JY-1 | reverse complement strand
CGGCAGGCGCCGGCGCGGCGGGGTCGCGTTTTCGCGCGGCCCCACCGCATCGGTGGCGGCGGCCAGGATGGCCGCATCCACGCGTGCCGACGGCTCCCCCGCAGGCAGCGCGCGCAGCACCCGGGCCAGGGCGGCTTCGTCGTCCTGGAGCGGGGCCTGGCGCGGGTCCTGCGGGGTGTTCATCGGCGCGGTTTACTCCTCATTGACCTGCACGCCGGCGTCGGCGGGCTGCACGGCGGACAGGCTGCGTGCCTGCGCCACCAGCCGCAGGAATTCGCCGCGGTAGCCCCAGGGGTCGTCGCCGCGCGCGTCGCGCGCCAGCGCTTCCACCTGGTCCCATCCGAAGCCCTTCATGTTACGCCCCCCGCGCAGCAGGTCGGCGTAGGCGGCCACGGCGGCGGCGAAACGCAGGCTCTCCGGCGCCTGCGCCTGCAGCTCGCGGCGGGTGACGGGGCGCTCCATCAGCACGCTGCGCTCGTTGCCAGGCTGCTTGTAGCGCAGCTTCAGGAAGGCCAGTTCCGGCCCGCCGGCGGGCGCGGCGGCGGTGGCCGGGGCATAGCGCAGCGGATCGCTGGATTCGCAGCCGGCGCCGACCAGGCACAGCTCGTAAAGCGCCGTCACGTCGTGGCCGGCGCCGATCTCGCCGGCGTCGACCTGGTCGTTGTTGAAATCCTCGCGCGCGAGCTGGCGATTTTCGTAGCCGACCAGCCGGTATTCGGCCACCTGCGCCGGGTTGAACTCGACCTGGATCTTCACGTCGCTGGCGATGGTGAGCAGGGTCGAGCTCATCTCCTCGACCAGCACCTTGCGGCCTTCCATCAGCGTGTCGATATAGGCGTGGTTGCCGTCGCCCACGTCGGCCAGCTTCTCGGCCAGGGCCTCGTTGTAGTTGCCTTCGCCGAAGCCGAGCGTGGTGAGCGCGATGCCCGCCTTGCGGCCGTCTTCCACCTTGGTTTCCAGCGCGCGCGAATCGTAGATGCCGACGTTGAAGTCGCCGTCGGTGGCCAGCACGATGCGGTTCACGCCGTTTTCGAGGTAGGCCTGCCTGGCCATGGCGTAGGCCAGGTCGATGCCCTCGCCGCCGTTGGTGGAGCCACCGGCCTCGAGCCGGCCGAGCGCGTCGAGGATTTCGCCGTGGCGGTCGCCGGGCGTCGGCGGCAGCACCAGGCCGGCACTGCCGGCGTACACCACGAGGGTGACGCGGTCCTGGGCGCGCAGGCGCGGCACCAGCTGGCGGAAGCTCTCCTTGAGCAGCGGCAGCTTGTCGGGCGTGGCCATTGAACCCGAGGTGTCCACCAGGAACACCAGGTTGGCCGGCGGGATGTCGGCGCGCTCCACGTCGTAACCCTGGATGCCCACCTGCATCAGCACGCGCTTGCCGTCCCAGGGCGCGGGCGCCAGCGCGGTGGTGACGCGGAAGGGCTGCTCGCGGTTGGCGGGGCCGGGGTAGCCGTAGTCGAAGTAGTTGATCATCTCCTCGACCCGCACCGCGTCCTTCGGCGGCAGCTGGCCGCGCGAAAGCATGCGGCGCACGTT
This sequence comes from Arenimonas malthae CC-JY-1, assembly GCF_000747075.1. GTDB lineage: Bacteria > Pseudomonadota > Gammaproteobacteria > Xanthomonadales > Xanthomonadaceae > Arenimonas > Arenimonas malthae. The sequence continues at coordinate 2,109 of NZ_AVCH01000066.1, read as the reverse complement.
GCTGTAGCTGCCGGTGTCGACGTCGATGGAGAAGGTGGACACTGGTTGCTCGGCGGTGCGGACGACGCGGTTGTCCTCGAACTCGGCGTATTTCTCGGTGTTGGGTTCGGCGTAGGCCGGCGGCGGGGGCGGCAGCGGCGCGGGCATGCCGACCATCGGCGGCGCCGCGGCGACCTCGGCGTGCCTGGGGCGGGCGGCCTCCTGCGCGTTCACGCGGCTGCCGGTCACTTCGATGCTGTCCAGCGTGGCGTCGGCGGATTGTTCGGCGGGTTCTTCGGCGACCTTGTGCGCGCAGGCGGCGAGCAGGGCGATCGAAAGGGTGCTGAGGACGAGATGGCGCATGGCATGGCTCCGGGTTGGGGTGGCGCCGGTGTCAACGTGCCGGTGGCGGCGCGGGGGTCGCTGGCTCATGGCCGCAACCTCGCGCGCAGTTTGTCCATGGCGTAGCGCAGGCGCGATTTCACGGTCTCCCGGCCGACGCCGGTGATTTCCCCGATTTCCTCGAGGCTGAGCTCCTGCTCGAGCCGCAGCAGCACCGCCTCGCGCTGTTCGGGCGGCAGTTCCTCGAGCGCCAGCTGCAGGCGCCGGCGTTCTTCGAAGGCCGACAGGCGCCGCTCCGGGGTGTCGTGGTCCGGCTGGCGCTCGGTGATTTCGTCGGCGTTCGCGGGCGGGTCGGGGCGGTGCGATTTCGCGCGCCAGTGGTCGGTGACCCGGTTGCTGGCGATCTGGTAAAGCCAGGTGGCGAACTTCGCCTCGGGCCGGTAGCGGCCGCGGGCCGAGATCACGCGTTGCCAGGTGTCCTGGAAGAACTCCTCGGCCAGCGCCGCGTCGCGCAGCTGGCGCTGCAGGTGCCGGAACAGCGGCACGCGGTGGCGGGCGTAGAGCTGCTGGAAGGCGGTCACGTCGCCGGCCCCGTAGGCCAGCATCAGCTCCTCGTCGGTGGGTTCCGCCTGCATGAATGGCAGCGTACGGGCTTTCGCGCCGGCCGAGAAGCCGGCCGGGCGGGCGGCGGGCCGCCGTTGTACATTGCCGCCCATGGCCTCCCGGCGTGCCAATGACGAACCGCTCGGCGCCGAGCCCGCCGATTCCGCCGGAGGCTGGCTGCGGCCGGGGAGACACCTGCTCATCGGCCTGGCCGTGCTGCTGGCCGGGCTGTATTTCAGCATCAACGCCGCCCAGCTCGAACGCGAGCGCCACTTCAGCGAACGCCAGGCCGAGGTCCAGCGCGACCTGTCGGATTTCCGCGCCCGGCTCGAGACCGACATCTATGCCAGCGTGGGCCTGGTGCGCGGCCTGGCGGTGCAGGTGGTGCAGCACGAGGGCCTGTCGGCGGCGGAGTTCGCGCTGCTCGCGGACGAGCTGCGGCGCGGCCAGCCGCAGATCCTCAATTTCAGCCTCGCGCCGGGCTTCGTGGTCAGCGCCGTCCATCCGATGGAAGGCAATGCGGCGGCGCTGGGCGTGGACCTGCTCGGCGACCCGATCCAGAAGCAGGCCATGCTGCGCGCCATCAGCAAGGACGGCCCGGTGCTGGCCGGGCCCTTCGAAATGCGCCAGGGTGGCCACGCGCTGGCCGTGCGCATCCCGCTGTGGGTGGAGCGCGACGGCGTGCCCCGGCTCTGGGGCGCGGTGAGCATGGTGCTCGATTACGAACTGATGCTGCGCAATGCCGGCATCCGCGCGCTGGAGAAGGAGCTGGTGCTGGGCATCGTCGGCCGCGACGCCGCCGGCCCCGGCGGCGACATCGTGCGCGGTCCGCGCTTGTCGCGGGAGGCGAAGGCGGTGCGCGTGCCGGCCTTCCTGCCCGGCGGCAGCTGGCTGATCTCGGCCGTGCCGAAGGAGGGCTGGGACGCGCGCCCGTGGTGGAGCACGCCGGGTTTCCCGTTCCGCGTGGGCCTGAGCCTGCTGGCCGCGCTGGCCACGGCGCGCATCCTGCACGACCGCCAGCGCATCCGCCGGCTGGCGGGCATGGATTCCCTGACCAACCTGCCCAACCGCCGCTGGGCGCTGCAGCAGCTGGCGCGGCGCATCGCGCGCGGCCGGCGCGGCGATGGCGGCTTCGCGCTGTTGTCCTTCGACCTCGATGGCTTCAAGCCGGTGAACGACACCTAT
>NZ_AVCH01000065.1 GCF_000747075.1 Arenimonas malthae CC-JY-1 | reverse complement strand
CCACGCCGCCGGCGACCGCCTGCTGGCCGAGATCGGCAAGCGGCTGAGCGAATCGGTGCGCCCGGGCGACGTGGTGGCGCGCATGGGCGGCGACGAATTCCTGGTCATCGTCGGCACCGACGCCAGTACCGGCGAAGACTGGCTGCGCGCGGTGGCCATGCGGGTGCAGGCGGCGATCAGCCGGCCCGTGCCGATCGAGGGCCACTGGGTGGTGGTGGGCGCGAGCATCGGCATCGCCCGCTTCCCCGAGGATGGCGATGAATCCGAAGGCCTGCTGCGCAAGGCCGACGAGGCCATGTACCGCGCCAAGAACGGCCGCGCCGAAGGCGTGGAGTTCGCGGGGCCGGTGGCCCTGGGGCGGGCGCCGGCGATCCCGGACGCCGACTAGCCGGCGTCGGGCTCCACCCGCAGCCGCAGCCGGCCGTCGGCCAGGCGGGCGGTGACGCGATCGCCCGGGGCGGCGTCGGCCGGACT
>NZ_AVCH01000064.1 GCF_000747075.1 Arenimonas malthae CC-JY-1 | reverse complement strand
CGGGAAAGGCGGGGCGATTCAAAGTCCTTGCGCACGGCGCTTCGCCAGGCGGCCAGGGTGAAGCCCAGCCAGAGCAGGCCGGTGAGCACCAGTGAAAGGCGCGAGCCTTCGTATTCGATGGTGGCGCCAAGCCAGATGGCCATCAGCGCGGCGAGGCTGGCGCCGTAAACGTAGGCCTTGCCGATGACGCGGTGCAGGCGGGGTCTTGCGCGTCGCAGGGCGGGTACGAACTGCAATGGCGCGCCGAAAATCACCGGCAGCGCGAACGCCGCGTGGGCGACGTACCAGAGCTGCTTGTCGAACAGGCTCGGGCCCAGCCGTCCCGCGTGCAGGAACCGGTAGTCAATGGCGCGGTACAAGTAGTAGGCGCCCAGCGCGGCGAGCAACAGCAGCCAGGCGTGGTAGGCGATGGACTTAAGCTGGGTTGGGTTCATGGCCATGCCAACGCTCCGCCACGCCTCGCCCGGCCATCAGGCGGTGGTGGATCCGCCCCGCAGCACCTTCAACGCCACCACCAGCACAAGCCCGGCGCCAAGTGCAAGCACTGCCCACAGAACCCACCGCCGATACTGCGGCCCACGATCCGGCGCCAGCGCGATATCGCCCGCGGCGGGTCCGCCGGTGCCCAGCGTGGCGCTCGGCGGAACCCAGCCGTCCGGGCGTGAGGCGCTGGCGGCGGTAAGCGCGGCGCTTACCGGGAAGTCCGGCCGCGTGGCGCGGGCGCTGCCGGCGAGCAGGCGGTAGGGCGCGGGGCCCTGTGAGAGCAGCACGAAACGGTCGGGCTGGTAGGACAGTTTCAGCACTGGCGGCTGCGACAGCGCGGGCTGGGTGCGCACGCGCCAGTGGCGGTTGCGCTGCAGGCGCGTGTCGGCGGGCAGGTGCCGCACTTCGTCGCCGTTGCCGCCCAGGCGGAAGGCAGTGAAGGCGGTGGCCTGTTCCCAGTACGCCTCGGCGTCGTCGCGGCTTTCCACCCAGGCCGTGGCCACGGTGTTGGCCTGCGGCAGGCCCAGGTCCACGCGGCCCACGGGGAAGGGGCCGGCGCTGCGGTATTCGAACACGCCAGGTTCGCCGGCCACGGCCGTGCCCTGCAGTTCCAGCGTCTGCCAGGGCGGCAGCGCGGGGCCGGTTTCGCGGCGTTCGTCTTCGATGCGGGCCAGCGCCGGCCAGTCGCCGCGCTCCAGCGACAGGCGCAGGTAACGCTGCGACGACGGCGCGAAATCCAGCCGCAGGCGCTCGATGCGCAGGCCGTTGTCGTCGATCGCCACCACCGCCAGGTTGCTGCCCAGCACCTGCCACTGCGCCAGGTCATTGCTGGCCAGTACGGCGGCGCGCAGGTTCACGGGCAGCGCGGCGTCGGCGGCCAGGGTGAGCTTCAGCGACGAAACGGATTCGGGCTTTTCGCCCAGGTCAATCAGCAGGTCGGTGCTCGGCAACGTCGCGGCCGTGGCCTCGCTGTCGATCTGCAGGTCGCGCAGGTTGCCGTTGGCGTCGCGCGCCAGGCGCAGCGAAAAATCACCGGTCGGCGCATCGGCAGGGGCGGCGGGCAGGCGCAGCCAGCGCAGTTCGCGGCGCTGTTCGGTGGTGGCGTGTTCCACCGGCAGCGGGGCGAAGGGCACCAGCTGTCCGTCGGCGTTGAACACCGCCAGGTCGCGCAGGTCGGCGCGGGTGGTGCGGGCGTACACGGCTTCGTCGAGCAGCAGCGTGTGCGCGCCTTCGTTGGCGTCCACCACCAGCGGCCACTGCCAGGCGAAATCGTCGGGGCTCTGGGCGGCGGCGGTGCTGGCGGCCAGCAGCAGGCCCGGCAACAGGAACAGGCGCATGGGCGTTACTCCGAACGGGGCGGGGTGGGGGCGATGCGGCCAACCACGATCAGCAGCAGGCCCACCACCACGAAGGAAACGATGCCGGCGATGTTGCCGACGAACTGGCGGTCCACCACCAGCAGCTTCAGCAGCACCACGCCCAGCAGGCCGGCGCCCAGCCACCACAGCGGGCGGTCGCGGCGGCGCGAGCCCAGCACCCAGGCGGCCACGCCGGCCACGCACCAGGCCACGGTGAGGCTGGCCTGCGCGGTGGTTTCGCCCAGCAGGCGCGGGCTCCAGGGCAGGTGGGCCAGGTGGTGGCAGGCGCGCAGCACGCTCATGCTCAGCATGAAGAGCGCGGCGCCGGCCCAGGCCAGGCTGCCCAGGCGGTGCGGGTCGCGGTGGGCGCGCAGCGCCAGGGCCGCGGCCAGCAGGCCCAGCAGCAGCCAAAGTTCCAGCGGGTTGAGCAGCGGCAGCCAGGGCAGGGGCGTGCTGTCGCCGGGCAGGAAGTGGCCGAACAGCCAGCCCAGGCCCAGGCCGGCACCGGCAATGGCCAGCCACACCTTGCGCCAGCGCGGGAACTGTTCCGCCACCGGCCAGCCGGCCAGCGCGGGTTTTTTCCAGGCCAGCGCGAACAGCAGCGCCAGCGGCGCCAGGATGGCCGGCAGCAGCCAGCCGTCGGCCAGGTCGGCGCGGTCGTCGAGCACGCGCAGCAGCGTGATGCCCGCGGCGGTGGCCACCGACACCAGCCACGCGATATGCGCCACCGGCAGCCCGCGCGAACGCGGTTCGCGCAGGGCGGCCAGCGTCACCAGCGCCGCGGCCAGCAGCGGCCACCACAGCCACAGCGGGTGGTCGAACAGCGTCAAGTCGTAATGGTCCTGCGAGGCGATCGACAACGGCAGCATCAGCACCAGCGACGCCACCACCGGCCACGACAGCCGCGGCCAGGCCAGCGGCCCGCGCAGCAGCGCCGCCAGCGCGGCGGTCACCAGCGCGAAGCCGCCGTAATACAGCGCGTCGAAGCGTGGGGTCAGGTTCACTTCTATTTCGCGCAGGCCCAGCAGGCTCCACCAGCCCAGGCCGCCGAGTATCAGAAGCACCTGCAGCACGGTGGATTTGCCGGCGCGGTGGTAGAGCCAGCTTGCGGCCATCCAGGCCAGCGTCAGCAGGCCCAGGTTCATGGCGTGGCCGTTGAGCAGGAAGCGGTCTTCGTGGCCCAGGTTCCAGTCGAACAGGCTCACGCACCAGGCGCCGCCGGCCAGCACCAGCAGGGCCAGGCCGGTCCAGCGCACCAGGCGGCGTTCCTGGCGCAGGCCCAGCCACACCATGCCCGCGCCCTGGATGGCCCAGGCCGCGGACGTCCAGCGCGCCGTCAGCGCCAGCGGAATGGCCAGCGTGGCGAACACCACGCCCATGCCCGCGGCGCTCTGCGCCAGGTCGCGCAGGCGCTGGTTGCCGCGCGCCCACAGCGCCAGTCCGCTGTAAATGGCCGCAACGAACAGTGCGCTGAAGGCCAGGCCCATGCGGTCGTCGCCCAGCAGGCCCACCTGCATCGGGAAGGCCAGCAGCGGCGTGCCGAACAGCAGCGTGCCGTCCACTTTGCCGTTCTTGCCGCGGCCCGCCAGCGCGTACAGCACCGGGATGGCCACGTAGAACAGGAAGAACAGCACCAGGAAGGGTTCAACCGTGGCGAACTTTTCCGGCTGGTAGTACTTCGCGCC
>NZ_AVCH01000063.1 GCF_000747075.1 Arenimonas malthae CC-JY-1 | reverse complement strand
CGCGCGACCTGCGCCCCGGCCGCGGCCTGCTCGCGGCGGCCGCCGGCCTTGCCGCCGTCGCGGCCCTGGTCCTGAACTGGCCGACTGCGCCGGAGCCTGAATTCGCCCCCCAAACCGGGCTGCCCACGCCGGACCGGCTGGTGGTCCTGGCCGATGCCGTGCCCGGATCGGACGACGCGCTGGCCGGCGCCGCCGAGCTGGTGCGCCATGGCCTGTCTTCGGCGCCGGGCCTGCCGGTGGTGGATGCCGAACGCACGCGCATCGCGCTGGCGCAGGCGGGCATGGGCAGTCGCCTGCCGACGGACTCCGGCCTGCTGGACGTCCTGCCGGCGACGCAGGTGCTCAGGCTTGCACGCGGCGCAGACGGTGCACTGGTGGCGACGCTGGCGACGGCGGACCGGTCCCCGCCGCGGAGTTTCAGTGCCGGGTCCGGCACGCCGCTGGCGGAAGCCGCCGGTGCCGCCACGGAAGCCCTGGGGCTGGGCCGGTTGCCCGGGGGGCTCTGGCCCGCCACCGAGGCCCTGCTGGGCGACTACGGCCAGGCGCTGGAGCAACGCCTCTCCGGGCGGCTGGAAGCCGCGACGCTGGCATTCACGCAACTGACCGAAAAAGCGCCGGGGTTCGGTGCCGGCTGGCTTGGCCTGGCGGAGACGGCGCGCCTGGCCGGCCAGCGTGGCCTGGCCGCGCAGTCGGCGCGGCGCGGGGCCCGGCAGGCGCCCGCCTACGCCGAGCGCCTGGCGCTGCTGGCCAGCCTCGCCGATGGCGAACTGGAACCACCGCAGGCGGCCTGGCAGGCGCAGGCAACCGCGAAGCCGGACGACCTCGACGCGCTGCTGCACCTGGCCGAGGTGCACCTCGAGCTTGGTGCCTTCGAAGCGGCCGAAGGCACGCTCCGGTCACTGCTCGACCGCGACCCCCGGGATCCGCGCGCCTGGTTCCTGCTGGGCAAGACGGCGATCCTGCGCGGCGACCCGCGTGCGGCGGTGGAGGAACACCTGGTGCGGGCGCTGGTGCTCTACAAGCGCGGGCGCAGCCCCTTCGGCGAAGCCGAAACCACCAATGCGCTGGGCGTGGGCTATGCCCGGCTGGGCCAGCCCGACGACGCCGCCGAGCAATACGCCAAGGCACTCGCCCTGCGGCGGGAGCTCGGGGACCGCCGCGGCGTGGCCAGCAGCCAGCGCAACCTGGCGCAACTGGCGATGGTGCGCGGTGAATTCGACGAGGCGAACGAGCGGCTGGCCGAGGCCGCCGCGCTGTTCGCGGCCCTCGGCGACGACGCCGGTGCCGCCGCCGTGGACAACGAGCTGGGCTTGCTGGCGGAGGAGCACGGCAACTACGCCGGGGCCCTGGCCGCCTACACGCGTGCGCTGCGCGCGCGCGAGGCCGCGCGGGACCCCCAGGGCGTCGCCGAAAGCCTCAACAACATCGGCTTCGCCCACTACCAGCTCGGCGAGTACGACAACGCCGGCGTGTTCTGGCGACAGTCCCGCGAAGCCTTCCGTGCCATCGACGACCGCAACGGCATGGTCCGCGCCGGCCAGAACCTCGGCCTGCTGGCCATCGCGCGCGGCGACTGGGAGGAGGCCCGCCACCTGCTCGAACAGTCGCTGGGGGAAGCCGAGGCGCGGCATATGCTCGAGGAAGCCGCCGTGAGCCACCGGAACCTGGCCGAGCTGGGCATCGTGCAGGGGCGGCTGGCGGAAGCCGCCGGCCACCTGGCCGAGGCGCGCCGCCTGTTCGGCGAACGCGACGACCAGCGCGGGCTGGTGGACGCCAGCCTGCTGGAAGCGCGCCTGCTGGCCGCCGCCGGGCAGGAGCGCCGCGCCGTTGCCCTGCTCGGCCGGCTGGAGGCCGACCTGCCGCAGAGCTCGCTCGAGCAGCGCGCCATCGCCGCGTTGCTCGAAGCCCGGCTGCACGACACGGCCGGCGACGCGTCGAAGGCGGGGCAGTCGCTCGCCCAGGCCCGCGCGCTCGCCGGCGAGGCCGGGCTGCGGGTCCGCCGGCTGGAGGCCGACGTGCTCGGGAAGGTGGAAGCCGGCGGCGAGGCCGCGCTCCAGGCCGAGGTCGACCAGCTCGGCAACCTGCCCCTGCAGCTGGCGTGGCTCGAGCAACTCACGCACGCGCGGCTCGGACGCGGCGACGCCGCCGGCGCGGCGACGGCCTATCGCCAGGCCGCGGCACTGCTGTCGCGTCGCGGCGGTTACGTGCGCGCCGCGCAACTGCATGCACTGGGAGAACGCGCGCTGGCGGCGGCTGGCGATCCGGCCGCCGCCGCGGCCGGCGATGCGGCCCGCGAGGCCGCCGCGGCGCTGGAAGCCGAATCGACTGCCGGGTGGATGCATCGCCTGGGCGAAGAGGGAACGAATGATGGTCCAGACCCCTGAAACCCTGGCCGAAACCGTCGCTCGCCTGCGCGAGGACTATCGCGCGCTGATGCAAAGGCTGGAAGCCAACCAGGAAGAGTTCCGGCGCCTCGGGCGGGCGGCGTTCCGGATCCAGGAAGAGGAACGGCGGCGCCTGTCGCGCGAACTGCACGACGGGCTCGGCCAGAACCTCACCGCGCTCAAGCACCGCCTGTCGCTGCTGGGCACGCGGGCCGGCCCCGATGCCGCCTGGATCGCGGGCCTGGAAGAGGCCATCGAGCTGTGCAACCGAAGCCTGGCCGAAACGCGCGAACTCTCGCGGCTGCTGCGCCCGCAGATCCTCGACGACCTGGGCCTGGAGGCGGCGCTGGGCTGGCTGGGTCGCACCCTCGGCCCGCCGGCCGGCGTGGACATCCGCGTCCGCGTCGCGCCGCTGCCGACGCTCGACGGCGACTTGCAGACCCTGGTCTTCCGCGTGGTGCAGGAAGCGCTGGTCAACATCGCCCGGCACGCCGGCGCCGGCGCGGCCTGGGTGCACGTGGGCGAAGCGGCCGGGATCCTGCGCCTGGAAGTGGGCGACGATGGCCGGGGTTTCGACGTCGAGGCGGCCCAGGCGCGCGCCAGCCGGGGCGAAAGCGCCGGCCTGGGTGGCATGCGGGATCGCCTGGCGCTTTACGGCGGCCGGCTGCACATCAGCTCCGGCCCCGGCGGCACGCGGCTCGAGGCGGCCGTGCCCTTGCCCGGACCGGATGGCACACTCGCGCCATGAGCCACCTCCCGGGCCGCGGCCTGCGTGTCCTGATTGCCGACGACCACACCCTGGTCCGGGAGAGCATCGTGTCGGTGCTCGAAGCCGCGGGCGTCTGCCAGGTCGTGGGCCAGGCGGCCAACGGGCTCGAGGCGCTGGCGCTGGCCGGGGAACTGCGGCCGGACGTGGCGATCATCGACCTGTCGATGCCCCACCTTGGCGGGCTCGAAGTGGTGCGCCGCCTGCGCAGCCAGTGCCCGGAAACCCGCGTCATGGTGCTGACCATGCACGACGACCAGGAGTACCTGCTGCACGCCGTGAGGGCCGGCGCGACCGGATTCCTGCTCAAGGACAGCCCGGCCTCCGAGATGGTGGCGGCCGTGCGCAACGTCGGCGAGGGCCGCGGCCACTTCAGTCCCCAGGCGTCGCGCCTGCTGGCCGAACAGCTCCGGCAGCCGGATCGCACGCTGGACGACCCCTACGGCAGCCTCACCCCCCGCGAGCGGGAAGTCTTCCACCTCCTGGTCGAAGGCCTGAGCACCAAGGAGATAGCGCGGCGGCTCGGCATCAGCACCAAGACCGCCGAGAACCACCGGGCGCGCGTGCTGGCCAAGCTCGAGGCGCGCAACACGGCCGACGTCATCCGCTATGCGGCCCGGCGCGGGCTGATGCGCTGACTCAACGCGCCGGCAACATACGGGCTGGTATGCTTCGGGGGTTGCCCTTCGGAGTCCGACCGCGATGCGCAAGCTGCCCGTTTTCCTCGTCCTGCTGATGGCCACCTTGCTTGCCGCCTGCGCCGGCGGCCCGCCCAAGCGGGTCTACCCGCCGCAGGCCAGCCTGCAGGAACTGCGGGTCCAGGACGACGGACGCTGGCTGGCCCGCATCCGCATCCAGAACTTCAGCACGGTGCCCATGCGCTTCTCGCGGCTGCAGGCCACGCTCACGGTGGGCGGCGCGGAAGCCACCCGCTTCGACTTCGACCCGGGCCTGAGCGTGGGCCCGGGCTCCACCGAAATCATCGAGCAGGCCTTCGCGCCCGCCGCCGGCCCCAAGGCCGCCGTGGACGCCGCCCTGGCCAGCCGCCGCAGCGTGCGTTACGCGCTGGAAGGCCGCCTGGCCAGCTCCGACCCCGGCACCGACGACCCCTTCGAATTCCAGAGCGCGCTCGACCCCGTCCCGGGGCTCGAGGGCGTGCTGCGCTGACTGACCGAGGACCCCACGCATGAACCGCTACACCGCCCCCGTGCGCGACATGAAGTTCGCGCTCTACGACGTCATCGGCGCCGACAAGCTGTACGCGAAGCTCGGCATCGAACACGCCCAGCGCGACCTGCTCGACGCCGTCATGGAAGAAGCCGCGCGCTTCAACGAAACCGTGCTGGCCCCGCTCAATGCGGTCGGTGACGAGCACGGCTGCGGCTTCGACAAGGCCACCGGCGCGGTCACCACCCCGCCCGGCTACAAGGAAGCCTATGCACAGTTCGTCGAAGGCGGCTGGAGCGCGCTCACCGCGCCCGAACACCTCGGCGGCCAGGACCTGCCGGAGAGCTTCGGCGCCGCGCTGAAGGAAATGATCGACGCCGCCTGCCTGAGCTGGGGCAACTACCCGCTGCTTTCGCACGGCGCCACCGAGGCGCTCAAGCACCACGGCGAGGCCTGGCAGCAGGAGGTCTTCCTCAAGCCCATCATCAGCGGCCAGTGGACCGGCACCATGTGCCTGACCGAGCCGCACTGCGGCTCCGACCTGGGCCTGCTCAAGACGAAGGCGGAACCGCAGGCCGACGGCAGCTACGCCGTCACCGGCACCAAGATCTTCATCACCGGCGGCGAGCACGACTTCACCGACAACATCGTGCACCTGGTGCTGGCGCGCCTGCCGGATGCGCCGGCGGGCACGAAGGGCATCTCGCTGTTCATCGTGCCCAAGCTGCGCACCGCGCGCGACGGCACCGTGGGCGAGCGCAACGCGGTGCGCTGCGGCTCCATCGAACACAAGATGGGCATCCACGGCTCCGCCACCTGCGTGATGAACTTCGACGGCGCCCAGGGTTACCTGATCGGCCAGCCGAACAAGGGCCTCAATGCGATGTTCACCATGATGAACACCGCGCGCCTGGCCGTGGGCCTGCAGGGCCTGGCCCTGATCGACCGCAGCTACCAGAACGCGCTGGCCTACTCGCGCGACCGCCTGCAGGGCCGTTCGCTCTCGGGCGCCAAGAACCGGGACAAGCCGGCCGACCCGCTGATCGTGCACCCGGACATCCGGCGCATGCTGCTCACCTGCAAGTCGCTGGCCGAGGGCGGGCGCATGCTGGCCCTGCATGCGGCGACGCTGGTGGACGTGCTGGAGCGCTCGAAGGATGAAGCCGAGCGCAAGGACGCCGACACGCTGCTCGGTTTCCTCACCCCGATCGTCAAGGGCATGCTCACCGAGTGGGGCAACGAATGCGCCTACCACGCGCTGCAGTGCTTCGGCGGCCACGGCTACGTGCGCGAATGGGGCATGGAGCAGCTGGCGCGCGACGCCCGCATCACCACCATCTACGAAGGCACCACCGGCATCCAGGCGCTCGACCTGCTGGGCCGCAAGACCATGCAGCTGCAGGGCGCCGGCCTGCAGATGTTCCTGAAGATGATCCAGGAATTCTGTACCGAGCACGCCCAGGACGCCTCGCTCACCGAGTTCGTGCTGCCGCTGGCCGAAGTGGCCAAGCAGTGGGGTGAACTGACCATGGAAGTCGGCAAGAAGGCCATGGCCAACGCCGACGAAGTGGGCGCGGCCTCGGTGGACTACCTGTTCTACTCGGGCTACGTGGCCCTGGCCTTCTGGTGGGCCAAGGCGGTGGCGGTGGCCGAGGCGGGCGACCATCCGGCCGGCTTCAAGTCGGCCAAGCGCGAAACCGCCCGCTTCTACTTCGCCCGCATCCTGCCGCGCACCCAGGCCCATGCGGCCGTGATGCGCAGCGGCGCCGGCAACCTGCTGGGCCTGGACGCGGCGCTGTTCGACAGCTGACCGCGCTGCCCGCGCGGACCGGGCCTCAGGAGGCGAGCCGTCGCGCCCGCTTCTGGGCGTACATGGCCTGGTCCGCGGCTTGCAGGAGCTGCGACAGGGTGGCCGCGTTCCCCGCGGCCGTCGCGATGCCGAAACTCGCGGACACCTGGCGGCCCAGGGACGCCACCGGGGGGGCCAGCAGCTGGTCCTGGATGGCCCGGACGATCCCGCCCGCCTTCGCTTCGTCCGACCCGGGCAGGAAGATGGCGAACTCGTCGCCACTGAGGCGGCCGATGAAATCCTCGCGGCCAAGGCGTTCCTTGCAGCGCTGGACCAGCTCGCACAGCGCGACGTCTCCGCCGGCGTGCCCGTGCGTGTCGTTGAGCTCCTTGAGTCCGTCGACGTCGAGCATGACGATCGACGCCGGCCGGCCCTGCGCCAGCAGGCTGGCCAGTTCCGTGGCCGCCCGGTCCTCGAACCAGGACCGGCTGAGCGCGCCCGTCAGGCCGTCATGGCTGACCTGTTCACGCAGCCGCTGGTTCGCGGCGTAAAGCGCCGGAACCGCCAGGCCGAGGTAGGAATTGGCGGCCAGGCTGATCACGGCGAACTGCAGAATCAGTGCGTCGTTGCCCACGTTGACGGTTGCCGCCGCCCCCACCGTCAGCAGGCTGAAGCCCAGGAGCCCCAACTGGGCGCTCGCCCGGCTTTCCGTATGCACCACCCACAGCTGCAGCACCACCGGCAGCACCAGCATCACCAGCAGGGCCCGGCTGTTGGAAAATTCCAGGTAGGCGACCAGGATGGCCAGGGTGGTCGCGAACAGCAGGCCGAGTTTCCCGGCTGCGGATTTGCGCAGGCGCCACGGGCCCCACTCGAACGCGGGAAAGCGCCGCACGCCGGCGGTGCCACCCATCCACCGGATCACCAGGGCAAGCACGGGCGCCAGTGTCACCAGGGCGGCGTAGTCGCCGATCCACCAGGCCGAGGCCAGCTCGAACAGGTCCGGGGCTTCCAGCAGGTCGGTCTGGTTCAGGCCCACGGCGCCCAACACCGCGGCCAGCAGGGCGCCCAGGGCGCCGAGCAGCAGGAACTGCGAGACCGCGCGCAAGGTCAACTCGGTCGGCGCCGACGGCGCCAGGCGCCGCAGCATCATTGCCGGCAGCGCGTAGGCCCCGGTGTGGATCAGCGCGAACACCAGGCTCGACGAGGCCAGCACGCCCAGGCGCAGGTCGTCCTGGTTCGCCGACTCGGTCAGGTAGGTCCCCAGGACGCAGGCGACGAAAACCGCCGGCGCCGCCCGCCACCCCACGCTGTACAGCCCGGCGAAGGTAACCGCGGCCGGCGGGAACCAGAGGCTCGCGTGCGGCGCGTGCTCCAGCGCGGCGGCCAGCAGGAAACTGCCCAGCCACAGCAGCAGCAACAACGGGTGCAGCAACCACGACCGCCACCAACCCGCTTGCATCGACGCTCCCCCTGCCCGTCGCCAGGACCGAATGTGCGCATCCTAGCGCGCCGGAAAGCAAAAACCCGCCTCTCGGCGGGTCTGCTTTCGCCGGCCCGGGGGGGCGGGCGGCCTTGCCACGAATTGGTCGGGACGGTGAGATTCGAACTCACGACCCCTAGCACCCCATGCTAGTGCGCTACCAGGCTGCGCTACGCCCCGATTCGTGTCCCGGCCGGAGCCGGGTTGCCGATTATACGCAAGCCCGGGGCTTTGTGTGTAGGAGCGGCTGTTTAACGGCGAAGCAACTGCAGGACTTCTTCCAGCTCCATGCGCACCTGCTTGACGATCTGCGCGGACATGCTGGTCTCGACGCGTCCGGCTTCGCCTTCCAGGCGCTGGCGCGCGCCGGAGATGGTGTAGCCCTGTTCGTACAGCAGGCCGCGGATCTGGCGGATCATCAGCACGTCGTGGCGCTGGTAGTAGCGGCGGTTGCCGCGCCGCTTCACCGGCTTGAGGCTGGTGAATTCGGTTTCCCAGTAACGCAGCACGTGCGGCTTGACGTCGCAGAGCTCGCTTACTTCACCGATGGTGAAGTAGCGCTTGGCCGGGATCGGCGGGAGTTCCCGGTTACTGCCTGGATCCAGCATAGGCTTCCACTCGCTCCTTCAGCTTCTGTCCCGGACGGAAGGTCACCACGGTGCGGGCGGAGATGGGAATCTCCTCCCCGGTCTTGGGGTTCCGGCCCGGACGCTGGTTCTTCTGGCGCAGGTCGAAGTTGCCGAAGCCCGACAGCTTGACCTGCTGCCCACGCTCCAGCGCCTCCCGCAACGCATCGAAGAAGGAGTCCACGAATTCCTTGGCCTCGCGCTTGTTCAAGCCAACTTCCTCGAACAGGCGCTCGGCCATTTCGGCCTTGGTCAGTGCCATAACATCCCCTGTAACCCGCCGTTGCCGGCGGCCATCATGACCGCAACCGCGCGCCGCAGTCCCTGGCCAGCGCCTCGAGGGCGGTGGCGACGGCCTGGTCGGCGTCGCGGTCAGTTAGGGTGCGTGAAACGTCCTGCAGAATCAAGCCCATAGCCAGACTCTTTGAGCCGCTCTCTAGGCCGGGGCCGACGTAGCGGTCGAACAGCACGACCTCGCGCAGCAGGCCGCCCAGGGCCGCCTGCAGGCTGGTTTCCAGGGCCGCCCAGGGGGTGGTTTCCGGCACGACGAGCGCGATGTCCCGGCGGACGGACGGGAACCGGGACAGTTCCCCGGCCCGGGGCACGTCGCGGGCGGCCAGCGGGGCCAGGTCGAGCTCGAAGCCCACCACCTCGCCGTCCAGGTCCAGCGCCCTGGCCAGGCGCGGGTGCAGGTGGCCGACCCAGCCGATGCGCCGGCCGTCGCGCCAGACCGAGGCGCTGCGGCCGGGGTGGCCCCAGGGGCTGTCGTCCGGGCGGAACTCGGCGCGGGCACCGGCCAGGGCCAGCAGGCCCTCGACCTCGGCCTTGAGGTCGTAGAAGTCGACGTCGCGGTCGTCCAGCGCCCACTGCTCGGCCGACTGCGGGCCGCAGGCCACGGCGGCGATGCGCGGGGTCTCGCGCGGCGCGCCGTCGGCCAGGTGGAACACCTTGCCCAGCTCGAACAGGCGAACGCGCGGCTGCTGGCGGGCGCGGTTGCGGCCCAGGGCCGAGACCAGGCCGGGCAGCAGCGCCGTGCGCATCACGCCGAGTTCGGCGGTGAGCGGGTTGGCCAGCGCCACGGCGCCATCGGACAGCTGCCAGGCTTCCAGCGTGGCCGCATCAAGGAAGGCGTAGTTGATGGCCTCGATGAAATCGCGGCCGGTCAGCTGGCGGCGCAGCACGGCGTCGGCCACGCGGGTTTCGCTGGGCGCCACCAGGCGCACCTCGCCGGTGGGCGTGGTGGTCGGGATGGTTTCGTAGCCGTGGATGCGGGCGATTTCCTCGACCAGGTCTTCTTCGATGGCGATGTCGAAGCGGCGGCTGGGCGGCAGCACCGACCACCCCTCGGCGGTGGCCTCGACCTGCATGCCCAGCGCGCGCAGGATGCGCTCGACCTCGGCGTCGGCCACGGCCACGCCCAGCACGCGCTTCAGGCGCGCGCGGCGCAGGGCCACGGGCCTGGCCTGCGGCAGGAATTCCGGCAGCACGGCCTCGGTGATGGCGCCAGCCTGGCCGCCCATGATTTCCAGCACCAGCGCGGTGGCGCGCTCGAGCGCCAGGCGCGGCAGCTGCGGGTCGACGCCGCGCTCGAAGCGGTGCGAGGCGTCGGTATGCAGGCCCAGCCGGCGGGCGCGGCCGATGATGGCGTCGGGCGCGAAGTGCGCGCTCTCGAGGAACACGCGCGTGGTGGCGTCGGTGACGCGGGTGTCCCAGCCACCCATCACGCCGGCCAGCGCCACCGGGCGGTCGCCGTCGGTGATGGCGAGGAACCCGTCGTCCAGCGCCACTTCGCGCTCATCGAGCAGCTTGAGCGTTTCGCCCGCGCGGGCGCGGCGCACGCCGACCGGGCCGGCCAGTCTGGCGGCGTCGAAGGCGTGCATGGGCTGGCCCAGCTCGAGCATGACGTAGTTGGTGATATCCACCAGCGGGCTGATCGGGCGCAGGCCGGCGCGCTTGAGGCGCTCGGTCATCCACAGGGGCGAGGCGGCCTTCGCATCCACGCCCTCGATGACGCGGCCGCAGTAGCGCGGGCAGTCGGCGCCGGCGCCCAGCGCCACCTCGAAGGCGGCCGCGCTGGTGGCGGCGGCTTCGGGAATGGCCATCGGGGTGACGTGGGCGCCCAGGGCGGCGGCCACGTCGAAGGCGATGCCGCGCACGCTGAAGCAGTCGGCGCGGTTGGGCGTGAGCTTGAGCTCGAAGCTGGCGTCGGGCAGGCCCAGGAACGCGGCGATCGGCTCGCCCACCGGGGCGTTCGCCGGCAGCTCGAGCAGGCCGGAGGCGTCGGCGTCGATGCCCAGTTCCTTCGCGGAGCACAGCATGCCCTGCGAATCCACGCCGCGCAGCTTGGCGGCGCCGATGGCGATGCCACCGGGCAGCTTCGCGCCGACCGTGGCCAGCGGCGCCTTCAGGCCCGGGCGGGCGTTCGGCGCGCCGCAGACGATCTGCACGGTGCCGGCGCCGGTGGCGACCTGGCAGACCTGCAGGCGGTCGGCCTCGGGGTGCCGTTCGCAGGAAAGGATCTCGGCCACGAGCACGCCGTCCAGGCCCTCGCCCAGCACCTGCAGCTCCTCGACCTCGAGGCCGATGGCGGTCAGGCGCGCGGACAGCTCCTCGCGCGGCGCGGCGGTGGTGACGTGTTCGCGAAGCCAGCTTTCGGGGAATTTCATCTCTGCCCTCCTTGGCTCAGGCGAACTGCCGCAGGAAGCGGCCGTCGTTCTCGAAGAAGCTGCGCAGGTCGTTCACGCCGTAGCGCAGCATGGCGAAACGCTCGACGCCCAGGCCGAAGGCGAAGCCGGTGTACTTCTCGGGGTCGATGCCGCAGGCGCGCAGCACGTTCGGGTGCACCATGCCGCAGCCCAGTACTTCCAGCCAGCGGGTCGAGCCGTCCGGCTGCTGCCAGGCGATGTCCACTTCGGCAGAGGGTTCGGTGAAGGGGAAATAGCTGGGGCGGAAGCGCATCTCGAAATCGCGTTCGAAGAAGGCGCGCACGAATTCGGCCAGCGTGCCCTTGAGGTCGGCGAAACTGGAGGTTTCGTCCACCAGCAGCCCTTCGACCTGGTGGAACATCGGCGTGTGGGTCTGGTCGCTGTCGCTGCGGTAGACCTTGCCGGCGGCGATCATGCGCAGCGGCGGCTTGTTCGACTGCATGAAGCGCACCTGCACGCCCGAGGTGTGCGTGCGCAGCAGGCGACCGTCCGGGAAGTAGAAGGTGTCGTGCATGGCGCGCGCCGGATGGTGCGGCGGGAAGTTGAGCGCCTCGAAGTTGTGGAAGTCGTCCTCGATCTCCGGGCCGTCGGCCAGCTGGTAGCCCAGGCGCGCGAAGATGTCGGTGATGCGCTCGAGCGTGCGCGACACCGGGTGCAGGTTGCCCACGGCGGCGCCGCGGCCCGGCAGGGTCACGTCGATGCGCTCGCTGGCCAGGCGCTGCGCCAGCGCGGCCTCTTCCAGCGCCGACTTGCGCGTGGCGATGGCCGCCGACAGCGCGTCCTTGGCGCGGTTCACGGCTTCGCCGGCCAGCTTGCGCTGCTCCGGGGCCAGGGCGCCAAGCTGCTTGAGCTGGCCGGTGATGGTGCCGCTCTTGCCCAGAAGGGCGACGCGCAGGGCGTCGAGCGCCTCCAGGCTGGCGGCGGCTTCGACCTCGGCCAGGGCCGAGCGGGTCAGGGATTCGATGTCGGACATTCTCGGCTCGTCTTCCGCGTCCAGAAAACAAAATGGGGAAGGACTCTCGCCCTTCCCCACTTCGGTCTTGCCTGCGTGCGGCGAACCGCCGCAGGCAGTGGCCTTACGCCGCGAGAGCGCGCTTGGCCTGCTCGGCGATCACGCCGAAGGCGGCCGGATCGTGGATGGCGATGTCAGCCAGGGCCTTGCGGTCCATGGTGATGTTCGCCTTCAGCAGGCCATTCATGAAGCGGCTGTAGCTCAGGCCGTGCATGCGGGCCGCGGCGTTGATGCGCACGATCCACAGGCTGCGGAACTGGCGCTTCTTCTGCTTGCGGCCGATGTACGCGTACTGCTGGGCCTTGGTGACGGCCTGCTTGGCGACGCGGAAAACCTTGCGGCGGGCGTTGTAGTAGCCCTTCGCGAGCTTGATGATCTTCTTGTGACGGCGGCGCGCCGTGACACCACGCTTGACTCGTGCCATTTCTTATTCTCCTCAGAGGTACGGCAGCATGCGGTCCAGACGGCCCGCGTCCTCGGCACGAACGTGGTTCGTCTGCCGGAGGTTGCGCTTCCGCTTGGTCGCCTTCTTGGTGAGGATGTGGCTACGGTTCGCGTGGCCAGCCTTGTACTTGCCGGAAGCGGTCTTCCGGAAGCGCTTGGCCGCCGCCCGATTGGTCTTGATCTTGATCTTGGCCATGGGAGTCCCTTTGGGATTTATTGGTTACTGGCCTGGGCGGTGGCGGGTGCCACGCTTTCCTTCCTGCCCGTGCCGGCTTGTAAGCCATTGATTCCCAAGGGAACCAATGGCAGGTCCATGACGACTTCGCCCGATGTTCCGGGCCCGGATGCCGCACCGGGAGCCCGCCGGAAAGCCGGCGAGCCGCGAATTATGCAACAAAACCAAGGCGTTGTGTAGGCGACGCCCGGTTATTTCTTCTTGGGCGCGACCATCATGATCATCTGGCGGCCCTCGAGGCGGGGGCGCTGCTCGATGACCACTTCGTCGCCCAGGTCGGCCTCGATGCGCTTGGCCATCTCGAGGCCCAGCTCCTGATGGGCCATCTCGCGGCCCTTGAAGCGGATGTTGACCTTGACCTTGTCGCCCTCCTCCAGGAACCGGCGGAGGTTGCGCAGCTTGATGTTGTAGTCGCCGTCGTCGGTGGTCGGGCGGAACTTGAGTTCCTTGATCTCGACGATCTTCTGCTTCTTCTTGGCGGCGTTCGCCTTCTTCTGCAGGTCGAACTTGTACTTGCCGTAATCCATGATGCGGCAGACCGGCGGATCCGCGGTGGGCTGGATCTCGACCAGGTCGACGCCGGACTCTTCGGCCAGCGCAAGCGCTTCGTCGCGGGACAGGACGCCGACCATCTCGCCGTCCAGGCCGATCACGCGCACGCGCGGGACCCGGATCTCGAGGTTCTTGCGGTTGCCCTTGTCGGAAGATGAAGTATTGATTCGCGTGTTCCTTGTTTGTGACTGAAACCGGCCGCCTCAGGCGACCGGGCCGTTCTCTTCGCGCAGCTTGGCCAGGAAGTCCTCGACCGACAGGGTCCCCAGGTCCTCGCCCGACCGCGTGCGCACCGCAATCATCCCATTTTCCTTCTCGCGGTCGCCAACGACCAGCAGGTAGGGGACTTTTTGCAGGGTGTGCTCGCGGATCTTATAGCCGATCTTCTCGTTCCGCAAATCGGACTGGACCCGGAAGCCTTGATTCACAAGGGTTTTCCGGACCGTCTCGGCCCAGTCGGCCTGGGCGTCGGTGATGTTCATGACCACCGCCTGGACCGGGGCCAGCCAGGCCGGGAAGGCGCCGGCGTGGTTTTCCACCAGGATGCCGATGAAACGCTCCATGGAGCCGACGATGGCGCGGTGCAGCATGACCGGGTGCCGCTTCGTGGAGCTTTCGTCCACGTACTCGGCGCCCAGGCGTCCCGGCATCATGAAGTCGACCTGCATGGTGCCCAGCTGCCAGGTGCGGCCGATGGCGTCCTTGAGGTGGTATTCGATCTTCGGGCCGTAGAAGGCGCCCTCGCCCGGCAGTTCTTCCCAGGCCACGCCGCAGGCCGACAGGGCCGCGCGCAGGGCGTTTTCGGCCTTGTCCCAGGTGGCGTCGTCGCCCAGGCGGTTGTCGGGGCGCAGGGCGATCTTGATCTGCACGTCGCTGAAGCCGAAGTCGGCGTACACGCGCAGGGCCTGGCGGTGGAAGGCGGTGACCTCGGACTCGATCTGGTCCTCGGTGCAGAACACGTGGCCGTCGTCCTGGGTGAAGCCGCGCACGCGCAGGATGCCATGCAGCGCGCCAGAGGGCTCGTTGCGGTGGCAGGCGCCGAACTCGCCGTAGCGGATCGGCAGGTCGCGGTAGCTGTGCAGGCCCTGGTTGAACACCTGCACGTGGCCCGGGCAGTTCATCGGCTTGAGCGCGTAGGTGCGCTTCTCCGACTCGGTGAAGAACATGTTTTCCTTGTAGTTGTCCCAGTGGCCGGACTTCTTCCACAGGGAAACGTCGAGGATCTGCGGGCAGCGCACTTCCTGGTAGCCCGAGGCGCGGTAGACGCGACGCATGTACTGCTCGACCACCTGCCACAGCTGCCAGCCCTTCGGGTGCCAGAACACCAGGCCCGGCGCCTCTTCCTGGATGTGGAACAGGTCGAGCTGCCTGGCGATCTTGCGGTGGTCGCGCTTCTCGGCTTCCTCGAGCTGGGTCAGGTAGGCCTTGAGGTCCTTGTCGTTGAGCCAGGCGGTGCCGTAGATGCGGCTGAGCATCTGGTTGTTGCTGTCGCCGCGCCAGTAGGCGCCGGCCACCTTCATCAGCTTGAACGCGCGCAGCTTGTCGGTGCCCGGCACGTGCGGGCCGCGGCACAGGTCGGTGAACTCGCCCTGGGTGTAGAGCGACAGGTCTTCGTTGGCCGGGATCGATTCGATGATCTCGGCCTTGTAGTGCTCGCCCAGGCCCTTGAAGAAGGCCACGGCCTCGTCGCGGCTCTTGACGCTGCGGGTGACCGGCAGCGCTTCCTTGACGATCTTCTGCATTTCCGCCTCGATCGCCGGCAGGTCTTCCGGCGTGAACGGGCGCTCGTAGGCGAAGTCGTAGTAGAAGCCGTTGTCGATCACCGGGCCGATGGTGACCTGCGCGCCGGGGAAGAGGCGCTGCACGGCCTGGGCCAGCAGGTGGGCGGTGGAGTGGCGAAGCACGTCCAGCGCGTCCGGATGCTTGTCGGTGACTATCTCGAGCGAAGCGTCGTTCTCGATGCGGAAGCTGGCGTCCACCAGCTTGCCGTCCACCTTGCCACCGAGCGCGGCCTTGGCCAGGCCGGCGCCGATGGAGGCGGCCACCTCGGCCACGGTGACGGGGTGTTCGAACGGGCGGCGGCTGCCGTCGGGAAGCGTGATGTTGATCATTTCGGGTCTTGGGCTGTGGAGCGCGGGCAAGAAAAAAGGGCGCCAGGCGCCCTCGCGGATGCGAAGCCTGGCAGGTCGTCTACTGGGTGGTGGTAGTGCTCATGTCGCACGCTCGGCGCCGGTTTCCCGGGGCCACCTTGTCTCAGCCCTTGACGGCTGCAAAGGTAGGCCGCGGGGGCCTGAAAGTCAATGAAAACAGGCCTTTCCGGGCTAGACTCGGGGTTCCCCAGGGAGACCCGCGCATGGCCCAGAGCATCCACGACTTCCACGACGACCCCCGCAACGCCTCGATCCTGGTCTGGATCAACGGCCGGCTGGTGCCCCGGGCCGAAGCCACGGTGTCGGTGTTCGACAGCGGCTTCGTGCTGGGCGACGGCGTCTGGGAAGGGCTGCGGGTGGTCGGCGGCCAGCCGGTGTTCCTCGACGCCCACCTCGACCGGCTGTTCGAGGGCGCCAAGGCCATCGCGCTCGATATCGGCATGGACCGCCGCGGCCTGGAGCGGGCCATCCGGGAAACCCTGGCCGCCAACGCCATGCACGACGGCGTGCACCTGCGCCTGATGGTGACCCGCGGGGTGAAGCGCACGCCCTACCAGGACCCGCGCGTCACGATCGGCCCGGCCACGGTGGTGATCATTCCCGAGCACAAGAACCCCAAGCCCGAAACGCTCTCCACCGGCCTCAAGCTCTTCACCGTGCACGTGCGCCGCGGCTTCCCGGACGTGCAGGACCCCAAGCTCAACAGCCACAGCAAGCTCAACTGCATCACCGCCTGCATCCAGGCCACCCATGCCGGCGCCGACGAGGCGCTGATGCTCGACCCGCACGGCTTCGTGGCCACCTGCAATTCCACCCACTTCTTCATCGTGCGCAAGGGCGAAGTCTGGACCTCCACCGGCGATTACTGCCTGGGCGGCATCACCCGCGCCAACGTGCTGCAGGTTTGCCGCGAGGCCGGCATCCCGGCGCGCGAGAAGAACTTCAGCCTCACCGAGGTCTACTCGGCCGAGGAGGCCTTCTGCACCGGCACCTTCGCCGGCGTGGTGCCGGTGCGCGAGATCGACGGCCGCACGATCGGCGACGGCCGGCCCGGGCCGATGGTGGCGCGGCTGCAGGGGCTTTACCGGGACCTGGTGCAACGCGACGTGCTGGTTCGCGCCGGGGAGAAGCTGGCGTGAGCCCGCTGCGGATCGCCATGTGGAGCGGCCCGCGCAACATTTCCACGGCGATGATGCGGGCCTGGGAAAACCGCCCGGACTGCGCGGTGAGCGACGAACCGCTGTACGCCGCCTACCTGGCGATGACCGGCGCCGACCACCCGGGCCGCGACGAAGTGATCGCCGCCGGCGAAACCGACTGGCGCAAGGTGGCCGACGCCCTGCTGGGCCCGGTGCCCGGCGGCCGGCCGGTCTGGTACCAGAAGCATATGAGCCACCACCTGCTGCCGGGCATGGACCACGGCTGGATCCATGGCCTGCACAACTTCTTCCTGGTGCGCGATCCGGCCGAGGTGGTGGCGTCCTACCTGCGCTCGCGCGCCACGGTGGAGCCGGCCGACATCGGGCTGCTGCAGCAGGGCGAGCTGTTCGACGAACTGGCCGACGCCAGCGGCCGGGCGCCCACCGTGATCGACGCCGGCGACTTCCTGGCCGCGCCGGAGGCCCACCTGCGGGCGCTGTGCGCCGAACTGGGCCTGGACTTCACCGACCGCATGCTGCACTGGCCCGCCGGCCCGCGCGACAGCGACGGCGTGTGGGCGCCGCACTGGTACGAGGCGGTCTGGCGTTCGACGGGGTTCGAGGCGCCGGCGGCCAAGGACGTCCGGCTCGATGCCCGGGGCCAAGCGGTGGCCGAGGCCTGCCGGCCGGTCTACGAGCGGCTGCGCAGCCACCGACTGCGGCCCTGAGGGCCGGAAAAACAGAAGCCGCCCGGAGGCGGCTTCAAAGGCTGTTCCGATGCTTGCCATCCCCCCGATTCAAGGGATGGTGGGCGGTACAGGTTTCGAACCTGTGACCCCTACCATGTCAAGGTAGTGCTCTACCGCTGAGCTAACCGCCCGCAAGGGCCGCGAAGTATAACAAGCGGCCCGCGGGAGGACAACGGCGGTCAACGACCCAGGCCGTGGCGCCGGGCGCACTCCTCTTTCCGGTCGGCCACTGCGTGCTCGTCGGTGCGGATCGTGGCGGCATGGCTGAGCTCGCAGGCCTTGGCCTTGGCGCGCGCCAGCAACCCGGGGCTTTCGTGGACGGGCGCGGGCCCGATGCCGGCCAGCGCCTGGGCACCCTGGCTGGCGCCGGCCACCAGGCCCAGCGACATGACGAACAGGCTGGCGAGCAGCCCCCTGAAACCCAAGGTCCCCATGGGTTCGACTCCAGCACGCGGGCCGGCCTCTGCGGACGCTCCGGTCCGGGCGGGTCACCGTCGGGGGCGGATCCCCTACCCGCCCCTGGGGCTTGTTGTACCCCCCTGCCAGAAGTAATGCAACGACCCGGTCAGGCCATCAGGCCCTGGGTGCGCAGGCGGTGGATTTCGTCGCGGACGCGGGCCGCTTCCTCGAACTCCAAGTCGCGGGCGTGCTGGTGCATCTTCGCCTCGAGCTGCTTGAGCCGCGCGGCGAGCTGGGCCGGGTCGAGCAGCGCGTAGTCGGCGCCCTGGTCGGCCACCTTGCGGCCGCGGCCGCGCGCGTCCTCGGGCTCGCTGCGCGCGCCTTCCATCACGTCCATCACCGCGCGCACCACCGACTTCGGGGTGATGCCGTGGGCCAGGTTGTACTCGACCTGCTTCTGCCGGCGACGGTCGGTCTCGTCGATCGCGGCCTTCATCGAGTTGGTCATGCGGTCGGCATAGAGGATGGCCTTGCCGCGCACGTTGCGGGCGGCGCGGCCGATGGTCTGGATCAGCGAGCCGGTGGAACGCAGGAAACCCTCCTTGTCGGCGTCGAGGATGGCCACCAGCGATACCTCGGGCATGTCCAGGCCTTCGCGCAGCAGGTTGATGCCCACCAGCACGTCGAACACGCCCAGGCGCAGGTCGCGGATGATCTCGACGCGCTCGACCGTGTCCACGTCGCTGTGCAGGTAGCGCACCTTCACGTCGTGCTCGGCCAGGTAGTCGGTGAGGTTCTCCGCCATCTTCTTGGTGAGCGTGGTGATGAGCACGCGGTCGCCCTGCTTCACCCGCTCGTGGATCTCCGACAGCACGTCGTCCACCTGGGTGGCGACGGGGCGGATCTCGACCTCCGGGTCGATCAGGCCGGTCGGGCGCACCACCAGCTCGACCACCTGGTCGCCGGATTTCTCCAGTTCGTACTTGCCCGGCGTGGCGGACACGAAGATGGCGCGCGGCGAGCGGCGTTCCCATTCCTCGAACTTCAGCGGGCGGTTGTCCAGCGCGGACGGCAGCCGGAAGCCGAATTCAACCAGGGTTTCCTTGCGCGAGCGGTCGCCCTTGTACATGGCGCCGATCTGCGGAATGGTCACGTGCGATTCGTCCACCACCAGCAGCGCGTCCGGCGGCAGGTAGTCGAACAGGCAGGGCGGCGGCTCGCCCGGCATCTGCCCAGTGAGGTGCCGGCTGTAGTTCTCGATGCCCGAGCAGAAGCCCACCTCGGCCATCATCTCGATGTCGTACATGGTGCGCTGCTGCAGGCGCTGGGCCTCGAGCAGCTTGTTGGCCTTGTACAGCACCTCCATGCGCTCGGTGAATTCGGCCTTGATGGTCTCGATGGCCTCGAGCACGGTGCGGCGGGTGGTGACGTAGTGCGACTTCGGGTACAGCGTGTAGCGCGGCAGCTTGCGGGTGACGTGGCCGGTGAGCGGGTCGAACAGCGACAGGTTCTCGATCTCGCCATCGAAAAGTTCGATGCGCAGGGCCTCGATCTCGGATTCGGCCGGGTGCACGTCCACCACCTCGCCGCGCACGCGGAAGGCACCGCGCACCAGCTCGGTCTCGTTGCGGCTGTACTGCATCTCGGTGAGGCGGCGGATCAGCTCGCGCTGGTCGATGCGGTCGCCCTTGACCAGGTGCAGCACCATCCGGAAGTACTCGTTCGGGTCGCCCAGGCCGTAGATGGCCGAGACGCTGGCCACGACGATGGCGTCGCGGCGCTCGAGCAGGGCCTTGGTCGCCGACAGGCGCATCTGCTCGATGTGTTCGTTGATGTTGCTGTCTTTCTCGATGAAGGTGTCCGTGCTCGGGATGTAGGCCTCGGGCTGGTAGTAGTCGTAGTAGCTGACGAAGTACTCGACGGCGTTGTTCGGGAAGAAGGACTTGAACTCGCCGTAGAGCTGGGCGGCCAGGGTCTTGTTCGGCGCCAGCACCAGGGTGGGTTTCTGCACCGCCTCCACGACGTTGGCGATGGTGTAGGTCTTGCCCGAGCCGGTGACGCCCAGCAGGGTCTGGTGCGCCAGGCCCGCCTCGAACCCGTCCACCAGGCGGCGGATGGCCTGCGGCTGGTCGCCGGCGGGCTGGTAGGGGGCGACGAGCTGGAAGCGGTCGGACACGGGGGACGTCCTCGCAGGGGCAAACGAGCAGTATAGCGGCGCGCCGACGCGCACCCGGGCGTGCTTCCTACATGGGGACGCGGGGACCTCCCGTTCAAGCCTCGGGAGCCGCCGGGGACACTGGCTACCGGCTTCCCAGGGGTGACGGCCATGTCCAGGCAGGTCAGGGGTTTCACGCTGGTCGAACTGGTGGTGACGGTGCTGGTGCTGGCCATCGCCCTGGCGGTGGCCATGCCGGCGTTCGGTGCACTGCGCGAGCGCATGGTCGCCATGAACACCTTCCATGCGCTCACCGTGGCGCTGATGTCGGCGCGCATGGCTGCCATCACCCACGGCCGGCCGGTGACCGTCTGTCCCAGCGCGGACGGGCTAAGCTGCCGACTGGACCTGCGCTGGGACCAGGGCTGGATCGTGTACCGGGACCCGGCGCGCTCGCCCCAGCCGAAGGATGCGCTGGACATCCTCTGGGTCGAACAACGCGCCCCCGGGCCGGTGGCGGTGCGCAGCACGGTGGGTCGCCACCGCGTGCGCTACCAGCCCAGCGGGTTCTCGGGCGGCAACAACCTGAGCCTGCGCGCCTGCAGCCGCCGGGGCGCACGATTGCTGGGCGCCGTGGTGGTGAACCTGGGCGGCCGCGCCCGCGTGGAATGGGCCCGGGAGGCCGAAAACCCGCCCTGTCCCTACGTTCCCTGAGCCACGAGGGCTTGACCGGGGGGCCGTGTCGTTTAAAATGCCCGTCCCCGCCCGAATAGCTCAGCCGGTTAGAGCACTTGACTGTTAATCAGGGGGTCGTTGGTTCGAGTCCAACTTCGGGCGCCAGATGAAATGAAAAAGGCTCGCAGCGATGCGAGCCTTTTTCTTTTGCCGCCCGGCGAAGGCCCGTTACCAGCAGTCCGCCACCGTGCCCGTGCCGGTTTCGGTCTTGGCGCCGATCTGGTTCAGGCCCAGCGTGCCGCACTTGGTGTCCCGGGACGCCTGGATGTTCTGCGGGGTGGCCGAGAGCGAGAAGGCAGAGGCCGTGGGCTCGCCCACCACAGCGAAAACGTAGAAGCCCGCCAGTTCCTGCTCGCAGGCCAGGTCCGGGACGTCCGCATCCACGTAGCTCATGTTGGTGGTGTAGTA
The DNA here is from genome assembly GCF_000747075.1 of Arenimonas malthae CC-JY-1. Taxonomy (GTDB): domain Bacteria; phylum Pseudomonadota; class Gammaproteobacteria; order Xanthomonadales; family Xanthomonadaceae; genus Arenimonas; species Arenimonas malthae. Next base: position 24,989 of record NZ_AVCH01000063.1, on the reverse strand, counting down.
GCGCTCCATGAACTGCGCCATCTCGGTCAGGCAGGCCGTCGCCACCGAACGACGGGTATTCGTCGTGTAGTCGATGTAGGCGGGGTACGAGATGCCGGCGAGCACCGCGATGATCGCCACGGCGATCATCAGCTCGATCAGCGTGAAGCCACGTTCCTTGTTCTGCTGCTGGGTCATCGGTCAGTCCTCTCCGTACAGTTCACGCCACGACATGCGGCGCGGCGAACCCGGGCCGCCCACCTGCGGCGCCGCGGGCACCTCTTCGCAGGTGCCGTCCGAGCCGCAGACCAGCACCAGGTCGTCGATCTGGCTCGACTCGGTCGGCATGCCGACGCCCAGGTCCACCGAGCCGATCGGCAGGGCGTCGTCGCCTTCGCCAATCGTGTCATTGGAACCGGTCCCGTTGCCATCCGTATCGAAGAAAGACGAGGAGCTGCCGCCGCCATCCGGACCCTCCGGACTGGTGCCGGTGAATACGTCGATGGCATTGAGGTAGCCGCTGCCGCCCGACTCGCAGCCATTGCCCTCGGACGGGATGACGCTGGAGACGAAGGCCGCGCGGCCGTTGACGCGCGCACCACTGACGACCCGCTCGCCGGGGGTCGGCTCGTCGAGGTCGATGAACCAGCCGCGGGAGCCGGCAGGCAGGACGGCGTGAGCCTCGAAGGCACGGACGCTGCGACCCTGGGCATTGGTGCCCACGATCGCGATGTCACGCTCGGTGAGGTCATCGCGGCCGTCGATGGTGGTGCTGTTGTTGTCGATGATGCCGTACCAGGTCTGGACGGCCGTCGAAGCCATGTCGCTGATCGAAATCAGACGGCCGGTGCCGAAGGTGACCCAGATGCGCGGGTTCGCGGATTCGCGGGCCAGCGCCAGGCCGCCGGTGATCGGCTGCGGATTGCCGTCGGCGTCGGTGGCGGTGAACAGGGGCGAACCACCCAGGCCGACGACCCAGTCCCCTGCATCGGCGGAGGAAACATCGAACTTCCAGACATTGCCGCGCAAGTCACCGGCATAGATGTAGTCGGCCTTGCCGTCGGCATTCATGTCCGCGGCGCGCGGCGAGGACAGGCCATTGCTGCCGCCCACGCCGGTGTCGATCTTGGCGATCTGGCTGCCGTCGGTCACGTCATAGATGTAGAGCACGGCGTGGCCATTGGTGCTGTCGATGCCATTGGGGACGACGGCGAGAATCTCGTCATTGTTGCCCTTCACGATCAGCGGCAGGCCCAGAACGTAACCCATGTCAGCGTCGCTGGCCGCGGTCTTGTCCCACAGCACGTCGCCGGCGGCGATGCCGTCCGGATCGGACACGTCGATCGCGAAGGCGCCCTTGCCACCGCGACCCAGGGTGCCCACCAGGTAGTTGGTGCCCGACACCAGACGGTAGCTCGACACCGCCACCGGGCCATCCACGAAGAAGTCGTGGGTGTAGGCCGGGTCGCTAAGGGTAGCCAGGCTGGCGAAGTTCAGGCCGGCCGGGACGTAGGAGAACGTGACGTTGCCGGTGAGCGCGTCGATGGCGTGCAGCATGCCGTCGTTGGCACCGACGAAGATGTGCTCGGAGTCGCGGATGTAGAAGGGCGAGGAGTTGATGATGTCGCCCAGCACGGTGGTGCGATTGCGCAGCACGCCGCCGGCCGAGATCTCGAGCGACTGGTCGCCCTTGATGTAGTTGGCGTTGTTCGCGCCCGTGACGATCGCCGGGCCGGTGCTGCGGGCAAGCGCGGTGGCCTGGGCACTGGTCGGGAAGGTCGTGCCTGCCGAGCCGCTCCAGGTGAGCACCGGGCGGCGGTGGAAGTCATCGCCGGTCTGGTTGTTGTCGTAGCTGGCGTCGATACGGCTGGTGACGCGCCAGGCTTCGGTATTGGCAATGCCGCCCGCGGCCGTCACGTCGCGCGCCACCAGGTCGCCGGTCCACGAACCGGTGCGATAGGTCGCCTGGTACATGCGGGTGTCGGACTGGAAGGTGGTGCTGTTGGTGGCGACGTTCGAACCCGAGGCCAGGCGCGACTGGATCAGGCCGAGCACGCCCGACAGGGCCGTGCTGAAGCTCTCCGCATTGCTCGCGGCGATGAATTCACCGTGGCCATTCACGGCGGCATGCAGCAGGTCGTCGATGCGCTCGGCATCTTCCGCATTGGTCGGGTCGGGCCAGTTCACCGCGCTGCCGTTAATGCGCGGGCGGCCGTCGCGGAGCACTTCGGCCACCGAGCCCTGGTCCACGGTGCCCTTGAGGCCAATCGAAATGCCGAAGGTGACCATGTGCTGCCAGAACGCCGGGTTGCTGGCGCCCGTCGGAACGATGTTGTCCAGGTCGGTGCGCAGGTCGGTCTTCCAGTACTTCATCGCCACGTCGGCCAGCGTGTTGCTGTAGTTCGTGGTCGTGCCGGTGTCCTGGTAGGGGTGCGAACGCGTGTAGCGGACGGTGTCGGTGTTGTCCTCGGGATTCTCGATGGACAAGCCGCTCACGCCATCCTGGTCGCCGATGGTCCGGGTGCCGATGCTGCCGTTCCAATAACCGTCGGTGGTCAGGATGGCGAAGTTCTGGCGGCAGGCCAGCTGGTCGTCGCCCGTGGCGGGGCCATACGGGCCGGACGCGCCGCTTCCCGTGAAGTACTCGCCGGTGTCATAGAGCGCGGCGCGCAGCGGCGTGCCGCTGTTGCCCCGGGCATTGAAGAGCTTGGAGAACCACGTGGTACGCGCCGTGCCCTCGAACACGCCGTTGTTACCGTCTTCGACGGGAATGGCGTAGTTCGTGTTGCCGTTGTTCTGGTGCAGCGAGCGGAAGCCGACGCGGACGTTGTCGGAGAGATCGTTGAAGGCCTCGCTGGCGCCCGCCTTGGCGGTCTTCATGCGGGTGCGGTGGTAGGAGAACCAGGTCGCGTAGTTCTCGAGTTCCTGGGCCTCGGTGCGGCCCGCGACGGGAGTGACGATCGTGCAACCACCCCAGCCGTAGCTGCTTGCGGACACGGGGGCACAGCCGGCATCCGCTGCGGCGCCGGTGACGTCGACGGTCAGGGTGAGCTGGGCGAAGCTGCGGTAGGCATAGACCTGTACGCGCCAGTTGCCCGAGCCGGGGTTGTTGATTTCGCAAAGCTCGTTGCTGTCGTTGCTTTCGCCGCTGCAAACCGTGTTCCAGCTGCCGGTGTTGCGCTGGACGTAGATGTCGGCGTCGGTGTCGCTGCCCACGGTTTCCACGCGCAGCCGCGTCGCGCCGGCGGGAACGGTGAACGTGTAGTAGGCACTGTTACCCTGGTTCAGCGCGATGCCACTCTGGGTAATGAGGTTGGTGGTGGTCGGCGGGAAATCGCCATAACCACCGCCCAGCACCAGTTCGCTGCGCACGACATGGGTCGCCCCGTTCACCGTGCGGACCTGGTAGCGGTAATAGTTCGTGGTTTCCTGAAGGTAGGCTACGCCCGTCTGCGCCGGGTTCTTGGGCACGTAATAGGTCTGGATGCCGCCGCACACTTCGGTGCTGTCGCCGTTGCGGTCGTAACTTTCGCAGTCGCTGTCGAGGGTGAGGTCGAGCGTGTCGAACTCGCCGCCAGTACCGGGCCCCGCGTGGTTGAACGAACCGAAGACCGAAGTCATCGTGGTGCCGCCGGTCATGCGGGTGCCGTCGGCGTTCTGCCAGGGCTCGTAGTCCACCGCCGGGTTGTAGAAGACGGTGTTGCCGACGTAGGTCGAGTTGGTGATGGTGTTGCCGCTGCAGCTGCCGTTGTTGGCGCGTCGGCAGATTTCCGGGATGGCGGCGTTCGGCATGGTGGTGAACGCCATCGAGCCTGAGTCGTCGAGCACGAACATGATGTTGGGCTCCACGTCGCCCGCGCCGGTCTGCAGCGGGTAGGACGGGAAGCTCTGCGCCATCACCGAGGTCACCGGCAAGGCCAGCAACGTGGCTGCGAACGCGGCCAGCGTGGGCAGGGAGCGCTTGCGGAACTGTGGGGCGGTTTGCGTGTTCATGCGGGTCACCTGCCTTACGGCACCTGGTAAGCAGACTGGAGCATCACCTGCGCGCCGTTGTCCATCTGGACGAAGGCCGTGATGCGGTAGTTGTTGGCGCCGCCACCCGTAGAGGTGCAGGTCGGCGCGGAAAGGTCGATGTCGCTGGTGCACTCGGAGGGACCGGCGATGCCTTCGCCCATGAATTCGATGACGTAGCGGGCGGCATCGATGTTCCCCGTCTCGAGGGCCGTGGAGGAGCGGTAGCCGCCCGAGGTCCAGAAGCCGTCGGCCTCCCACGCCGACGCGGCGCCACCGACCGGCATGGCACACAAGCCGTTGCTGCAACCGCTGGCCGGCATGGTGGGGTTGCCCGCGGCCAGCGATTCGGCCTCGCGAAGCAGTGCCTCGGCGGTCTGGAAGGCGATGGAGCGGGCGGCGGCGTTGCCGCTCATGCGCTCCTGCATCACCGTGCCGCGCATGGCCGCCAGGCCGAGCAGCGTGACGATGACCAGAAGCAGCAGCACGACCACCAGGGTGATGCCCTGCTGGCCCTTGCGCGGGGAATAGGTGCTCGGCTTCACAGGGTGCCCTCCCGGTTGCGCAGCGCCACGACGTGGGTCATCCGGCGCGTCAGCGCTTCGCCATCGGTACCTTCGATCTCGCGGCCGGTCAGCGCGCCCCGGGCGCCTTCCATCACCAGCTCGACCCGGGTTGCCACCACGCGCGACCAGTCGGTCACGCCGGCGGGGTCGGTGTAGGCGTCCTCGCCCTGCTCGAGGTAGGTGACCGTCATGTCCTCCACGCCCTCCACGACCTCGATGTTCTCGAGCAGGGTGTCGGGATTGTTGGTGCTGCCGCGGTTGGTGACGGTGGCGCGGTAGAGCGAAGTCCCACCGCGCGCGTTATTGCCCACGAACCAGCGCAGGGATCCAACCTTGGCCACGTAGGCCGGCGAATTACTGCTGCCCACGCACTGCGCACTGGGCGTGGCGCCCGGAACAAAGCAGTAGCCGTAGGCGCCGCTGGCACCGGTACCCGTGCAGGGCTCGTCGTACTGGAATTCCTGGGCGCAGTTGAGGCTGGTGCCGCTGTTGTGCTGCAGCTGGTTGGTGCTGGGCAGACCGGTCACTTGGAAGATGAAGGCGTAGTCCATGTTGCAGATGACCAGGACCTCTTCGTCCACGATGTCGCCCTGGTCGCTGACCTGCACGACCGCGCTGGGCGTCGAGTGGCTGGTGACGCGGATGCCTCCGCCGAGGGCCGAGTTGATCTCGACGGCATCGGTGCCGGCCACGCGCTGGCCCACGCCGGTACCGAACACGCCCATGCCGGCGACGGTTCCGCCCATGGCGTCGTCGCCGTCGTAGCCGCGGATGCCATTGCCCCAGTTCGCCCACCAGTCGTTGCCGCCGCTGGACAGCTGGTTGACGATGACCGAGGCGCTGGAACACGGATTGCCGCCGGCCTCGCGCAGGTCGCGCGACATCAGTTCGAAGCCGACCCGGGTGTTTTCCTGGATGCGGCCCAGGGTCTCGGTGGCGTTGTAGACCCGCTTGTTCGAGATGAACACGCCGCCTGCGGCCGCGACCACCAGCAGGCCGAGCAGCATGGCGATCATCAGCTCGATCAGGGAGAAGCCGGCCTGCAGGGCACGGGAACCGGCGCGGAGCAAAGGAAGATTGCGCATGGTCAGAGCCTGGTCTCGGTGATGATTTCCAGCGCGGCATCGCCCTCGGAGCCACGGCTGTCGTCCCAGCGCACGCCCACTTCGCAGCTGACGGCGCCGCAGGTGATGCGGCCGCAGGCGGAGTCACCCATGCTCTGCTTGAGCTGGGCGATCCAGCGGTCCAGGTCGCCGGCGACGCGGGAAGCCGCCGGGTCTTCCGGGGCCTCGCACAGCCAGCCCTGGTCGTAGCTGCCGGCGCGGGCGGCATCGCGGTTGGCGCGCATCATGTCGAGCATGGCGTAGCTCTGGATGATGGCGGCCGTGCGCTCGGACGAGCTCTGGGTGTTCTTGAGCGTGATCGACTGGAGGGCGGCGATGCCGAGCAGGCCAATGGCCAGGATAAGCACGGAAACCAGGACTTCCAGCAGGCTGGCGCCGGACTGGCGGCTGGCGCGGCCGCGATGGAGGGTGCTTGCTTGCATGGTCGGGAGCCTCAGTCAGTCGCCGCGGTGCAGGCCGCGGTGCCGTTGCGGGTGACGACGCTGATGCGGCTCACCGCGACCATCACGTCGCGGGTGTTTTCCACCGCGGGCACCGCGGTGGAGCACACGGACAGGCCGCCGGCGGCGTTGGTGGTGCCACCCACCCGGGCGAAGCCGGAGGAGGTGAAGGCGATCTGGTTGTTGTCGTCCACGTTCGAACTGGACTTGATGGCCAGGCCGCGGCCGGTGAACTGGAACTCGCGGATGACCTCGCCGGCCGCATCGGCCTCGCGCACGATCATGCGCATCCAGTTGCCACCGCTGCAGGTCGTGCCGTTGGTGCTGGGGCACATCACCACGCGCTGGTTGCGGCGGATGGCTTCCATCCGCGTGAGCTGCATGGCCGCCACCACCTCGTTGGCCACCGAGGTGAGCCGGTTGCGGTTGGTGATGCCCTGGAAGCTAGGGATCGCAATGCCCAGCGCGATGGCCAGCACGGCCACCGTGATGACCAGCTCGAGCAGCGTGAAACCGGCCGGCCGCGGGCTCCCCGCCCCGACCGCCGTGCGTGCCTGGTTGCTTTCGAAACGCCCCATGTTCCCTTCCCGTGGAGGCTGATGGGCCAAGTTATCCCCATGCCCGACCCCAAGGCCAACGCCCCCCGACGAACGGGCCGACCATCCGAACAGGCGGCAGGACCCACGCCGCCGGCGTTTCTGGGCATGATGGCGGCTCTCCACCCCCGCCCGGACCCCGATGCCCGCGCCACCCGCCCCCGCCCCTTCCCGCCCGCTGGACGTGCTGTGGCAGGCCACGGCCATCATCTGGGTGATCCTGGGCGGCGAGGGACTGGCGGCGGTGCTGGCCCTGGCCCCGGGCCTGGAGGGGGAACGCCTGGTCTATTTCGGGCTGGCCTCGCTCTGGGTGCAGTGGACCGCCCTGCTCACCCTGGCCGCGCTCTACCTGCTTCGGCGCCCGCTCAACCGCCTTCGTCCGCCCCAGGTGGCGGCGATCGCCCTGGCCATCGGCCTGGCCATGTGCTGGCTGATCACCCTGGTGGTACGCACCTACCTGGGCCCCGGCGACCCGGCCGACCCGGTGGACTGGCTGGGCCTGGCATGGCGCGTTTCCGGCATCACCCTGACGGTGGGCCTGCTCGGCCTGGCCGCCTTCCACAACCACTGGAAGGGCCGGCTGGCGGCCGTGCGCGCCAAGCAGGCGGAGCTGGAGGCGCTGCAGGCCCGCATCCGGCCGCACTTCCTGTTCAACACGCTCAATACCGGCGCGGCCCTGGTGCACGCCCGGCCGGAGGAGGCCGAGCAACTGCTGCTGGATCTGGCCGACCTGTTCCGGGCCGCGCTTTCGGGGCCTTCGGAGTTGCCGCTGCAGGAAGAACTGGGCCTGGCCCGGCGCTACCTGGAGATCGAACGCCTGCGTTTCGGCGACCGGCTGGCGGTGGCGTGGGACCTGCCCGAGCCGCTGCCCGACGTACGGGTGCCGACCTTGTCCATCCAGCCGCTGGTCGAGAACGCCATCCGCCACGGCATCGAACCCTCGCCCACCGGCGGCCGGCTGGACGTGCGGGTCAGCCGACGCCCCGGCGAAGTCCAGGTGGTGGTGGGCAACGACCTTCCCGGCCCCGGCACCCGGCCCGCGGCCGGCCACCAGGTCGGCCTGGCCTCGGCGCGCGAACGCATCGAGGCCCTGAGCGAAGGCCGCGGCCGGCTGGAAACCCGGGTCGAGGGCGGCCGCTACATCGCCACCATCACACTCCCGGATTCACCGTAAGGGCGGCTTCAGTCGCCGACGACCTGGTAGCAGGGTTCGTAGGTGCCGGCGATCTTCATGCGCCGCTGCTCGACGAAGGCGCGCAGCAGGGCATCGAGCGCCCGCATGATGTCCCGGTCGCCGTCGATGCGGAACGGGCCGTGTTTTTCGATTTCCCGCATGCCCTCTTCCTTCACGTTGCCGGCGACGATGCCCGAGAAGGCGCGGCGCAGGTCGGCGGCCAGCAGGTGCAGGGGCTGGTCGCGGCGCAGGTTGAGTTCGGCCATGGCGCGGTGGGTCGGCGCGAACGGCTGCTGGAATTCGAAGGGAATGGTCAGCGACCAGTTGAAGAAGAAGGCGTCATGCTCGCCCAGGCGGTGCTCGCGCACCTTCTTCAGGCCGGCGCGCATTTCCTTGGCCACCGCCGCCGGGTCGTCGACGATGATGCGGTAGCGGCTGCGGCCCTGCTCGCCCAGGGTGAGCTGCAGGAACTGGTCGATCTGCTCGAAGTAGGCCGCCGAGGCCTTGGGGCCGGTGAGGATCAGCGGGAACGGCAGGTCCTGGTTGGCCGGGTGCAGCAGCAGGCCCAGCATGTACAGGATTTCCTCGGCCGTCCCGACGCCACCCGGGAACACGATGATGCCGTGGCCCAGGCGCACGAAGGCCTCCAGGCGCTTTTCGATGTCCGGCATGATCACCAGGTGGTTGACGATCGGGTTCGGCGACTCGGCCGCGATGATGCCCGGCTCGGTGATGCCGATGTAGCGCGGCTTCCAGTGCCGCTGCTTGGCGTGGGCGATGGTGGCGCCCTTCATCGGGCCCTTCATGGCGCCCGGGCCGCAGCCGGTGCAGATGTCGAGGCCGCGCAGGCCCAGCTCGTAGCCCACCTTCTTGGTGTACAGGTATTCCTCGCGGTTGATCGAGTGGCCGCCCCAGCACACCACCAGGTTCGGCTCCTGGTAGCTCTTCATCACCCGCGCGTTGCGCAGGATCTCGAACACCGCCTCGGTCATGCCCGGCCCGGTGTTGAGGTCGATGCGGCCGCTGCCGGACACCTCGTTGGCGTTGTAGACGATGTCGCGCACCACCGCGAACAGGTTCTCGGCGATGCCGCGGATGATCTCGCCCTCGACGAAGGCTTCGCCCGGCGCGTTCCTCAGCTCGATCTTGATGCCGCGGTCCTGCTGGTGCACCTCGATGTCGAAGTCGGCGTAGCGCTGGGCGGCCGCGCGCGGGTCGTCGGAATCGCTGCCGCTGGTGAGCACCGCGAGCGCGCAGCGGCGAAGCAGGTCGCGCTGGCCGCCGGTGGAAGCGTCGGCGAGGCGGGCCACCTCGTCGCGGGAAAGGATGTCCAGGCCGCCGCGCGGGGAGATGCGGGCGTTCACGGTGGCCGAAGCCTTGGGGGTCTCGCTCATCTTTTCTGCTTTTTCTGTCTGTCGTTGCCGGACCCGGAACTCTAGCACCGCCCGGGTCGCGAAAAAGAAACGGCCGGCGGTTTCCCGCCGGCCGTCCAGGTGACTCAAGGCGCTTCGATCAGAACTGGTACTTGAAGCTCAGCATGACCGACCAGCGCGAGACCGCGGTGTTGCCCTTGTCGTTGTTGTTCTCCTGGATCTGCGCGCCGGTGCCCGGGCCAGTCCAGTGGTACACGTAACGACCCTCGTTGCCCGCGCAGGCGGCCAACACGGTGGTCGGGCCGCAGATGCCGGCGTAGTTGGCCAGCTGCTGGGTCGAGTTGAAGCCGTAGTCCTCGATCAGGCCCCACTCCTTATTCAGGAGGTTGCCGATGTTCATGATGTCGAGGGCCAGGACCGACTTGTGGCCCTTGGCGAAGCCCGGCAGCTCCTGGGTGATGCGAACGTCGAAGCTGTTCACCCACTCGGTGCGGAAGGCGTTGGCCGGGGCGATCTGGCCCTGGTAGGCCATCAGCTCCGGGTTCTGCTCGAGCCACGCGAAGAACGAGGCTTCCATCGCCGCGCCGCCGGTGAAGACCACGTCGCCCGGGCCGTTCGGCACGTAGAACAGGTCATTGAAGCCACCGTTGTCGCCGTTGGCGTCGTTGCGGAAGATGTAGCTGAACGGACGGCCCGAGCGGCCTTCGTAGAACATGGAGACGCGGGTCTCGTAGTTCTCGAAGAAGTTGTGGCGCCAGCTCACCGTGCCGGTGATGCGGTCCTTGATCGCGTAGCGCGAGTCATAGGCCACGTCCTCGTTCATCGAGCCGATCAGCGTGCCACCCCAGTTCGACGAGTTGGTCGAGCTGGTCATCGGGCTGACTTCGGTCGCCTCGGTGTAGGTGTAGTACAGGCTCCAACCCCAGGTGTCGACCAGCGGCTTGTCGAGGCCGAAGGTCAGCTGGGTGCTCTCGCCCTTGTCGGTGTTGCTGATCAGGAACACGTCGCCGACGCCGTTCGGGCGCAGGGCGCGGTTGAAGGCGCCGTTGGTGCCGTTGGAGATGCCGAAGTTGCCGCGACGGTCCGGGTTCAGGCCGTTGGCGTTCCAGAACAGCTCGCGGCCGTCCGGACCGATGGCGGTGACGCCGTCGCCATTGGCGTTGAACGGATCGAGGCGCTGGATGAACAGGCCGTCCTTGACGTTGGTGACCAGGGCCTCGGCGCTGAACACGATGCCGTGCCACGGCAGTTCGTGGTCGAACGCGATGTTGGCCTTCCACACCGACGGCAGCGCGAAGTCAGGCGCGATGATGTCGACGTTCTGGCGCGGGCAGTTCGACAGGGTCGGAACCGGGAAGCAGGCCGGGTTCAGGCCGGTGGCCGGGATGTACGGGGGAACGCCCGGCTCGAAGTTGCCGCCGTTGCGCTCTTCGTACTGCACGTAGTTCAGGCCGGTGTTCTGGTAGGCGCCGGCCAGCCAGACGTTCGGCGAGGCGCCCTGGAACAGGCCGAGGCCGCCGCGGACCTGGGTCGGGCGCTCGGAGTCGAAGGTGTAGTTGAAGCCGACGCGCGGCTGCAGGATCGAGACGTCGACGGTGTTGGAGTTGTCGTAGCCGTAGATGTTCGAGACGTACTCGTTGTACAGCTTCTGCTCGTCGAAGTCCGGGGCGTCGTAACGCAGGCCGAACATCAGGGTCAGGTTGTAGTTGACCGACCAGGTGTCCTGGATGAACAGGCCCGTGTTGCTCTGGGTGTAGGCCGCCGGGATGTCGGCATAGGTACCACCGTTCGGGCGCGGGGCGCGCACGACGTAGGTGGCCGGGTTGCCGGCGATGAAGTCGGCCAGGTTGTTGAACTGGTAGGTACCGTTCAGGTCGCGGCCGTAGAAGTTGATGATGTCGTTCTTCTCGTAGTCCGCGCCGAACTTCATCTCGTGGTCGCCCACGAAGAGGTTGCCGGCCAGGAACATCGAGGTCTGCTCGGTGTCGATCAGGTTGACGTGGCTGTTCTGCTCGGTGCCGATGTAGATCGAGTTGTTGCCGGTGCCGAAGCCGCGGATTTCGATCTGGGGCAGGTTCGAGTTGGTCTCGCGCACGGCGACGTAGTCACGGCGGGACACCTTGAACTCGGTCGAGAAGCTGTCGGTCCAGTCGCTGAACAGCTCGAACACGGTCGACTCGAATTCCTTCGCGTAGTTGTACCAGAAGGTGTCGAGCGAGATGGAGTTGTTGTCCACCTGCGGGAAGCGCAGCACGCCCTGCTCGAGGAAGCTGTAGCGCAGCGCGGCGCGGTGGGCGTCGGTGATGTTCCAGTCGAGCTTGACCGCGTATTCCTCGATCTCGGTGTCGGCGTTCAGGCCCTCGATGCCGCCGGCGTCGAAGCCGTAGGCCGCGGCCGCGGCCTGCACGGCGGCGATGTTGGCGTCGGTGATCTGGCCCGAACCGTACGGGGTGGCGCCGAAGCCGGTGGCCGGCGCGGTACGCACGTAGTTCTCGTAGTTCACGAAGAAGAACAGGCGGTCCTTGACCAGCGGGCCACCGAAGGTGCCGCCGTAGGTGTCCTCGGACTCGAAGCCGTTGAACTTCACGCCGTTCAGGTCTTCACGGACCCAGTCACCGTCGCGCAGGGTGTAGTACAGCGAGCCGTGGAACTCGTTGGTGCCCGACTTGGTGACCGCGTTCACGACCGCGCCGGTGCCGCCGGAGATGGTGGTGTCGTAGTTGGCGAGGTCGATGTTGATTTCTTCGATCGCGTCGATCGAGACCGGCTGGCGCTCGGTCGGCAGGTTGTTCGACTCCAGGCCGAACGGGTCGGAGCTGCTGACGCCGTCGATCTTGATCAGGTTGTAGCGGGTGTTCTGGCCACCGGCCGAGATCGCGCCGTCGGCCTTGCTGGTCTGGGCGATGCGCGGATCCAGGCGGATGTAGTCCTGGATGTTGCGGTTGGCCGAGGGCAGCGCCTCGATCTGGCCGCGGTTGACGTTGGTGCCGGTGCCCATCTTGTCGGCGGCGAACACTTCCGACATCACGGCCGAGCCGGTCACTTCGACGGCGGCCAGGGTGGCCACGTCTTCGCCCAGGGTGGCGTCGATGGCGGTGGTTTCAGCCAGCTGCAGGTACACGCCCTCGCGGACCTCGGAAACGCCGTCCTTCACGATGGTGATCGTGTAGGGACCGCCGACGCGCAGGCCGCGCGCGGAGTAGCGGCCGTCGGCGCCGGTCATGGCGTTGCTGACGGTGCCCGACGGGGTGTGGACGATGGTCACCTGGGCGCCGGCCACCGGCTGCTCGTCGGTGCCGACGATGCGACCGCCGACGGCGGCGGTGGTGTTCTGCGCGAAAGCCGGAGCCGCCGCGAGCGCGATGGCGAGGCCGAGGGAGAGCTGCGAAAGCCGAACCCGGTTGCGATTGGTCATGGTGGTTAACCCTGATTTTAGGAGTGGCGAAAAAAAAGACTGCGGCGTCCCGCCGCGGTGCCTGACGGGCCAGGCACGGCTATTCCTTGATGAATTGCCGGGAGGGTGTCCCCTGGGCCCCTTAGCAATAACAAGAGTTTAACACGCTAACCGGCTTACATGTCATTCAGGTGACGGCGCGATGGCGGGGGTCACCCGGCCAGGCCGGCCCGCAGGTAGGCCGCGACCCCGTCCAGGAGCATCTGCACCGAAATGGCCACCAGCAGCATGCCCATCAGCCGCTCCACGGCGGTCAGGACCCGCATGCCCAGCACCTTGTAGAGGTAGGTGGCCGAAAACAGCAGGGCGGCCGTACCCAGCCAGGCCAGGGTCAGGGCCAGGCTCCAGTCGCCCATCCGGTCGGGCTCCTGGGCCGCCAGCAGCATCACGGCGGCCATGCCCGAGGGGCCGGCCACCAGCGGGATGGCCATGGGCACGATGAAGGGCTCCCCGTCCGGGACTTCGCCGAACATGCCCTCGGCGCTGGGGAAGATCATCTTCAGGCCGATCAGGAACAGCACGATGCCGCCGGCGATGGACACCGACTCCTGGCGCAGGTGCATGGCCTCGAGCACGTACTTGCCGCCCCAGAGGAAGGCGAACAGCACCACCAGGGCGATCAGCAGCTCCCGGGCCAGCACCACCCGCCGGCGCGCAGCCGGCAGCGGCTTGAGCAGGCCCAGGAAGACCGGGATGTTGCCCAGCGGGTCCAGGATGAGGAACAGCAGCAGGGCTGCCGAGAGCGTGGTCACGCCGCCACCCGGGGCGCCCAGACCTGGCCGCGCCTGGCGGCTCCGGCCGGCGAAAGCAGGTGCACGCAGGCGGGGGCATAGGCCGCCGGGGCCGGGACGCGCAACTGGGCCTCGTCGGCATAGGCGCGGGCACGCAGGTCGGTGCGCATGGGGCCCGGTTCCAGGCCGGACACCCGCACCGGGGTGGCATCGGTTTCCGCGCTCAGCTGGCGCACCAGCGCGGCCAGGCCCTGCTTGGCCAGGCCGTAGGCGCCCCAGTAGGCCTTGCCCACGCGGGCCGGGTCGTCGGTGACGAAGACCGCGGCGGCGTCCTGGTGCCGGCGCATCCAGGGCAGGCAGGCCTGGGTCAGCAGCCAGGGCGCCGTCAGGTTCACGTGCAGGGTGCGCACGAAGGCCTCCGGGTCGGTGGCCTCGAGCGGGGCCAGGCCGCTGAATTCCGCGGCACAGTGCAGCAGCCCGTGCAGGCCGCCCAGGTCGGTGGCCACCCGTTCCGCCAGCGCGGCGTAGTCGGCCGGGTCGGCGCCGGCCAGGTCGAGCGGGTAGATCGCCGGCTCCGGCCCCAGCGCCTTCACCGCGTCATAAACGCGGTTGAGCTTGGGCACCTTGCGGCCGAGCAGCACCACCGTGGCACCGGCGCGCGCGCAAGCCTTGGCCGCCTCGGCGCCGAGGCCGCCGTGCGCGCCCGTGACCAGCACCACCCGGCCGGCCAGCGCGTCGGGCGCGACCGCGGGCAGCGGCGCCGGCGCGGTGCTCATGCGGCCTTCTGCGCCTCGGCCACCATGCGGGCCAGTTCGCCGCTCTGCAGCAGGTCGACGGTGATGTCGCAGCCGCCGATCAGTTCGCCGTTGATGAAGAGCTGCGGGAAGGTCGGCCAGTCGGAATAACGCGGCAGGTTCGCGCGCACTTCCGGGTCCTCGAGCACGTTGACACTGTGGAAGCTGGTGGCGCCGGCGCCCTTGAGCGCCTGCACGGCGCGGCTGGAGAAGCCGCACATCGGGAACTGCGGCGTGCCCTTCATGAAGAGAACGATCGGGTGGCCTTCGACCTCGGCCTTGATGCGGTCCATGACGCTCATGTGAAGCTCCGTTGCGATGGCGACCCGGGGGGAAGGGCCGCGTTGGGGCTAGAATTATACGGCTTGGACGCCGCCCGCCGGCGCCCCACCCCACCCGAAAGGAGAGCCCCATGGCCATCGAACTGCCCGCCCTGCCCTACGACCGCGCCGCCCTCGAGCCGCACATCTCGGCCGAGACCATCGATTTCCACTACGGCAAGCACCACCAGACCTACGTCACCAACCTCAACAACCAGATCAAGGGCACCGAGTTCGAGTCCCTGGACCTGGAAGCCATCGTGCGCAAGTCGCAGGGCGGCATGTTCAACAACGCCGCGCAGGTGTGGAACCACACCTTCTACTGGAACTGCCTCAAGCCCAACGGCGGCGGCGAGCCCACCGGCGCGCTGGCCGAGGCCATCAACAAGGCCTTCGGCAGCTTCGCGGCGTTCAAGGAGCAGTTCACCCAGACCGCGCTGACCACCTTCGGTTCGGGCTGGGCCTGGCTGGTGCAGCGCCCGGACGGTTCGCTGGCCCTGGTCAGCACGCCCAACGCCGCCACCCCGCTCACCGGCGCCGACAAGCCGCTGCTCACCTGCGACGTCTGGGAGCACGCGTACTACATCGACTACCGCAACGCCCGCGCCAAGTACGTCGAGTCGTTCTGGAACCTGGTGAACTGGGACTTCGTCGCCGGCCAGATGGCCTGATGCCCGACGCGGCGCCGCTGCTCGAAGCCGACCGGCTGTCCTGCTCGCACGCAGGGCAGCCGGCCGTCGTTTCGCTCAGCCTGGCGCTGCGGCCCGGCGAGCTGGGCTGCCTGCTCGGGCCCAGCGGCTGCGGCAAGACCACCCTGCTGCGCGCGATCGCCGGCTTCCACGCGCCGGATTCGGGCCAGCTGCGGCTGCGCGGCGCCGACGCGCTGCGCCTGCCGCCCGAACGGCGGGGCCTGGGCTTCGTGTTCCAGGACCTGGCGC
The DNA here is from genome assembly GCF_000747075.1 of Arenimonas malthae CC-JY-1. Taxonomy (GTDB): domain Bacteria; phylum Pseudomonadota; class Gammaproteobacteria; order Xanthomonadales; family Xanthomonadaceae; genus Arenimonas; species Arenimonas malthae. Next base: position 9,489 of record NZ_AVCH01000063.1, on the reverse strand, counting down.
TGTTTCCGCACCTGACGGTGGAAGACAACGTGGGCTTCGGCCTGCACCGCCTGCCGCGCGGCGAACGCCGTGCGCGCGCACTGGAAACGCTGGCGATGCTCGGCCTCGAGGCGTTCGCCGCGCGCTATCCGCATGAACTTTCCGGCGGCCAGCAACAGCGCGTGGCCCTGGCGCGTTCGCTGGCGCCGCGCCCCGACCTGCTGCTGCTCGACGAACCCTTCTCCAGCCTCGACGCCGACCTGCGCGGCCGCCTGCGCGACGACCTGCGCGCGCTGCTGCGGCAACTCGGCATCGCCGCGCTGCTGGTCACCCACGACCAGGAAGAAGCCTTCGCTTTCGCCGACACCGTGGGCGTGATGCAAGCCGGCCGCCTGCTGCAGTGGGCGCCGGGCTTCGAGCTCTACCATCGCCCGGCCACGCCCTTCGTGGCGTCGTTCGTGGGCGAAGGACGCTTCCTGCCGGCGCGCGTGCTCGCGGGGGGCCGCGTGGCCACCGCGCTGGGCGACCTCGAGGTGTCGGGCGGCCTGGACTATCCGGTGGGCAGCGCGGTGCGCGTGCTGCTCCGCCCCGACGACCTGCGGCCCGGCGAGGGCGAAGGCATGGAAGCCGAAGTGCGCGCGGTGGCCTTCCGCGGCGCCGAATCGCTGCACACCCTGGTGCTGGCCGACGGCACCACGCTCAGCGCGCTCTTCCCCAGCCACCAGCAGCGCGAACCCGGTGCCCGGGTGCGCATTCGCCCCGACCTGGCCCACGTGGTGGTCTTCCCGCCCGAAGCGTGACGCGTTCCCGCGGGGGATCAGCCGCCCTGCAGGCGGGCGACGGGGGGCGCGACCTGCGCGCCGCGGCCCAGGGCCTTGCCCACGCGCGCCAGCGCCGCGGCCAGCTCCGCCGGGCTGTCGGCCCGCAGCGTGGCGTGGCCGACCTTGCGGCCTTCGCGCGGCGACTTGCCGTAGTCGTGCCAGTGGCCGCCGGCTTCGGCCAGCACCGGCGCGGCCTCGGGCATGGCGCCGATCCAGTTGAGCATGACGCTGTGGCCGATGGCGCGGGTGCTGCCCAGCGGCAGGCCCAGCACGGCGCGCAAGTGGTTCTGGAACTGCGAGGTCTCGGCGCCCTCGATGGTCCAGTGGCCGGAGTTGTGCACGCGCGGCGCCATCTCGTTGGCCATCAGCACGCCGTCCTTGAGGAACAGCTCGAGCGCGAACACGCCGACGTAATCGAGCGCCTCCGCCACGCGGCGCGCGGTGGCCAGCGCCTGCGATTCCAACTCGGCACCGGCGCTGGCCGGCGCCAGGCTGGCGGAAAGGATGCCGTCCTCGTGCCAGTTCTCGGTGAGCGGCCAGGTGCGCAGCTCGCCGTCGCGGCCGCGCACGGCCACCACCGACAACTCGCGCTGGAAAGCGACGAAACCCTCGAGGATCAGGCCCACCGTGCCCGCCTGCGCGCCGAGCGCGGCCCAGGCGGCATCGGCGTCGGCCGGCGAGCGAAGGCGGAACTGGCCTTTGCCGTCATAGCCCAGGCGCCGGGTCTTGAGGATGCAGGGCGTGCCGATGCGCGCGAGCGCGGCGTCGAGCCCTTCGCGCGAATCGATGGCGGCGAACTCCGGCACCGGGATGCCGAGTTCCTGGAACAGCGTCTTTTCCGCCAGCCGGTCCTGGGCCACGGCCAGCGCGCGCGGGTTCGGGAACACCGGCACGCGCTCGGCCAGCCAGCGCGCGCTTTCGGCGGGCACGTTCTCGAAATCGAAGGTGGCCACGTCCACGCGGCGGGCGAATTCGGCCAGGCCGGCCTCGTCGCGGTAGTCGGCCTGCAGCAGCGGCGCGAACTGCGCGGCGCAGGCGTCGGCGGTGGAGTCGAGCACCAGGAATCGCAGGCCGAGCGGCGCGCCCGACAGCGCCATCATGCGGGCCAGCTGCCCGCCGCCGAGGATGCCGACGGTGGTCATGGCTGGCGCGGGTCCGCGTGCTCGAGCACGTCGCGGGTCTGTTCGGCGCGGAACTTCGCCAGCGCCTCGCGCACCGCCGGGTGGTCGGCCGCCAACAGCGCGGCGGCGAACAGGCCGGCATTGGCCGCGCCCGCCACGCCGATGGCGAAGGTGGCCACCGGCACGCCGGCCGGCATCTGCACGATCGAAAGCAGCGAATCGAGGCCGTTGAGCGCCTTGCTCTGCACCGGCACGCCCAGCACGGGCACCGGCGTCATCGCCGCGATCATGCCCGGCAGGTGCGCCGCGCCGCCGGCGCCGGCGATGATCGCGCGCAGGCCGCGGCCTTCGGCGGCCTTGGCGTATTCGGCCAGCAGGTCCGGCGTGCGGTGCGCGGAAACGACCCGCACTTCGTGCGGCACGCCCAGTTTTTCCAGGCGGGCGACGGCGTGCTGCATCGTCTCCCAGTCGGACCGGGAACCCATGACGACCCCGACCAGCGGGGCTACGGCGGCTTGGTTCATGGCGGGCGGCTTTGGCAAAAGGCTATTCTAGACCCAAGCTCCCAGCCCGGACACCGGCGTTTCCCATGGACCGCAAACTGCTCGACATCCTCTGCTGCCCGGCCAGCAAACAGCCCCTGGCCCTGCTGGCCGCCGCCGACCTCGAGGCCCTGAACCGGGCCATCGCCGCCGGCGGCGTCACCCGGGCCGACGGCAGCCCGCAGGCCGAACCGCTGTCGGAAGGCCTGGTGACGCGCGACCGCCGCACCGCCTACCGCATCGACGACGGCATCCCGGTGCTGCTGGCCGACGAAGCCATCGCCACCGCCCAGGTCGCCGATTTCCCGCGCTGACATGGCCGAGCCGCTGACCCCGCCGCCGGCCGACGTGGTGGCCGCCGACGTCGCGCGCGCCCTGGCCGAGGACATCGGCCCGGGCGACGCCACCGCCGACCTGCTGCCCGACGAACCCGCCCGCGCCTACGTCATCGCCAAGGAAGCGGGCGTCATCGCCGGCCGCCCCTGGTTCGACGCCTGCTTCCTGGCGCTGGACCCGAACGCGCGGCTCGACTGGCGCGTGGGCGAGGGCCAGGCCGTGGCCGCCGGCACCGTGCTGGTGACGATCACCGGCCGTTCGCGCGCGCTGGTGAGCGCCGAGCGCCCGGCCCTGAATTTCCTGCAGACGCTTTCCGCCACCGCCAGCCGCACCGCCGAATGCGTCGCCGCGGTGGCCGGCAGCCGCACCCGCGTGCTCGACACCCGCAAGACCCTGCCCGGCCTGCGCCAGGCCCAGAAATACGCGGTGCGCGCCGGCGGTGGCAGCAACCACCGCATGGGCCTGTACGACGCGGTGATGCTGAAGGAAAACCACATCCACGCCGCCGGCTCGATCGCCGCGGCGGCCGCGGCCGCGCGTGCGCGGCACCCGGCGCTGCCGCTGATCATCGAAGTGGAATCGCTGGACGAACTCGACCAGGCCCTGGCCGCCGGCTGCGACCGCATCCTGGTGGACGATTTCAGCGAAGCCGACCTGCGCGAGGCGGTGCGCCGCGCCGCGGGCCGCACGCCGCTGGAAGTGTCGGGCGGCGTGACGCTGGAACGCCTGCGCGCCATCGCCGGCATCGGCGTGGACTATGTTTCCATCGGCGCGCTGACCAAGCACGTGCAGGCGCTCGACCTGTCGATGCGCCTCGGCGACCCGCCGCCCTGAAGGCAGGCGACAGCCGCGGATTCAGCCGCGGCTGAGCACCAGCGCCACGATCACCAGCACCGCCGCGGCGGTAAGCATGATCGGCACCCACTTGCTGACGCCGCCGCCACCGGTCGCGGCGGGCGCGGCCTCCGGCGTGGCCAGGCGCGTGGTCTGCTGCGCCATTTCCATGCCGGGCGCCACCAGGATGAAACGCACGGCATCCAGGCGCAGCTCGTCGCCGGCCTTCAGGAAGCCCTGCTGCACGTGCTTGCCGTTGATGAAGGTGCCGTTGGAGGAACCCAGGTCCTCGACCGACACGCCGTCCGGCGTCGGCTTGACCAGGGCGTGGCGGCGCGAGATCTCGTCGGCCTGCACGGAAATGTCGGCTTCCGCGGCGCGGCCGATCACCACCGGCCCGGTCACCGGGAACACCTTGCCGAACACCGCGCCGGACACGCCGCGCAGCACGTACTTGGGCACCGCCATGCGCACGCGGGTGGCACCGGTGTCTTCCTCGGCCGAGGCGGACGCCGAAGGCGCCGAAACCGCGCGCGCGGCCTCGACGATGGCAAAACGCGCCACCACCGGACCGATGCCGATCTGGTCGCCGGCGCGCAGCGCCATGATGTCGGCCACCGGCTTGCCGTTCACCGTCACCGCGCCGCCGCCCGCGGGCACCTGCAGGTTGGCGCCGGTGCCGGTGACGTGGATCTCGCAGTGCAGCGGCGCGATGCCGGGCTCGGACAGCACCACGGCGCCTTCCGCGCCGGAGCCGATGCGGTTCACGCCGTGGCTGAGCAGCACCTGCGCATGTTCGCCATTGGGAAACACCAGTTTCATCTTCGCTCTCCTGCGAATCGGCGTGGCCGTCCGGCCAAGGTCCGGGGACTATCTTAGCCATGTGAAGGCACTGCGGGCAGGGGGCGGCTTGTGGGCCGGCCGAAGCGTCCCCACACTGCACCCATGCTCTCGACCCTGATCGTTTCCGCGCTGGCCATGGGCCTGCTGGTGTTCTGGTTCGCCGGCCGCGCCGCGGCGGAAACCGCCACTGTCATCGGACAGCGGGCCTGTGCGCGCGCCGGCGTGCAATGGCTGGACCAGAGCGTGCACCTGCTCGCCATCCGGGTGCGGCGCGGGCCGGACGGCTGGCTGGGCCTGGAGCGCCACTTCGGCTTCGAATATTCCACCGGCGGCGAAGACCGCCATGCCGGTCGGATCGTGCTGCACGGTCGCCAGCTGCGCGCCCTGGCCGGGCCGATGCCGCCGGGGCCCGCGGGCCCCGCGCTCGACTGAGCGGGCTTACTTCACCACGCGCAGGTGGCTGCGGCGCGGCGGCTCGCCGCCCGTGTCCGGACCCGACGGCGGCTCCGGGCCGTCGTCGTCGATCGAACCGCCATCGTCGGGCAGCATCATGCCCTGCCCTGTTTCCTGGGCGTAGATCGCCATCACCGCCGACACCGGCACGATCACCGACTGGCTGACGCCGCCGAAGCGCGCCATGAAGCGCACCTCGTGGTTGTCGATGGCCAGGTGGGCGACGGCGCGCGGGGCGATGTTGAGCACCACCCGCCCGTCCTTCACCGAAGACGCAGGAACCTGCACCCCGTCCCGGCCGGCATCCACCAGCAGGTAGGGTGTCATCCCGTTGTCGTTGATCCACTCGTTGAGGGCCCGCAGCAGGTAGGGGCGGTTGGAACCCATGCGGGTCGTGCTTTCGGTCATTGAGGGAGTTCGCGCAGCGCCTTTTCTTCGGGCGTAAGGCTACGCAGGTAGGCGGGATTGCGGAAGATGCGGTTGCCGTAGTCCTCGATGAGCTTGGCTTCCTTGGGCAACTGCACGCCCAGCGCCGGCAGCCGCCAGATGATGGGCGCGATGGCGCAGTCGGCCAGGCTCATTTCCGGGTTCAGGAAGAACTTCGAGGCCTTGAACAGCGGCAGCGAGGCCAGCAGCAGTTCCTTCAGGCGCTTGCGGCCGGCGTCGGCCTGGGCCTTGGTGCCGTGCTGCACCGCCTGCACGTGCGGCACCCATTCGTGCTCCAGGCGCAGCATGGCCAGGCGCAGGCGGGCGCGCGACAGCGGGTCGACCGGCATCAGGGGCGGGTGCGGGTAGCGTTCGTCGAGGTACTCGGACACCACCGAGGCGGCATAGAGCACCAGGTCGCGATCCACCAGGGTGGGCACCGAGTGGTAGGGGTTGAGGTCCACCAGGTCTTCCGGCGGGCTGGCCGGGTCCACCGGCACCAGCTCGTAGGTGACGCCCTTGGCCGCCAGCACCAGCCTGACGCGGTGGCATACGACGCAATCTCGGGCGGAAAACAGGGTCAGGGCGTTGCGGATACGCGGACTGGCTGCCATCAAGGGATCCCCCAGGGCGCCGCCAGCCCCTGCCGGCGGTCGTCGTGAAGGCTTAACCCTGCCCGAAACGGCCGGTTTCCCGCAAGCCGGCGGCCCGGGAAAAACGAAGGGCCGCCCGAAGGCGGCCCCAAGTTACTGATTTCCCGGGGGATATCAGTGCACGTCGCGCCAGTATTCCAGCTTCAGCAGGTAGGCGATGAACGTGAAGAAAGCCAGGAACAGCAGCACCCAGACGCCGACCGACTCGCGCTTGAGCGCGGCCGGCTCGGCCACGTACTGCAGGAAGGCGCTGATGTCGCGGGCCACCCGGTCGAATTCCTCCGGGCTCAGCCGGCCCGGGCTGGAAAGCTCGAGGCGGGTGATGTGGCTCTGGCCGTCGGCGCCCTGGTCGTAGACCGGGCGCTGGATGCCCTGCAGGTCCCACAGCACGTTCGGCATCGAGGCGCCCGGGAACACCGTGTTGTTCCAGCCCAGCGGGCGGGACTCGTCGATGTAGAAGCCCTTGATGTACGAGTACACGTAGTCCGGGCCGCCGAGCTTGGCGCGCGCGATCAGGCTCAGGTCGGGCGCGGCCTTGCCGAACCAGGCGTTGCCGTCGCCGGTGTTGATGCCGGTGTTGATGTTCTCGCCGATCTTGGCGTGGGCCGGCATCAGGTTCTGTTCCACCAGCTCCGGGCTCAAGCCGAGGTCCGAGGCGATCCGCGAATAGCGGTGCATGGACAGGGCATGGCAGCCGGCGCAGTAGTTCATGAACAGGCCGGCGCCGCGCTGCAGCGACGCCTTGTCGCTGAGGTCGGTACCCGAGGTCTCGAGCTTCGGGCCGGCACCGGCCGCCAGGCCGATCGCCGGCACCAGGGCCAGCAGGAGGGCAATGAGGCGCAGCTTAGTCATGCGAGGGCACCCGCTCGGGAACGGCCTTGGTCTGGCCCATGGCGGACCAGAACGGCATGGTGATGAAGAACAGGAAGTAGAAGGCGGTCAGGACCTGGGCCACCAGCTTCTGGGCGTCCGAACCCGACTGCGCACCGAGCCAGCCGAGGATGACGAAGGCCACGCAGAACAGGGCAACCAGCACCTTGTGCAGCATCGGGCGGTAGCGGATGGACTTGACCTTGCAGCGGTCCAGCCACGGAAGCAGGAACAGGATCATCACCGCGCCGCCCATCACCATCACGCCGAACAGCTTGTCGGGGATCGCGCGCAACATCGCGTAGAACGGGGTGAAGTACCACACCGGCTTGATGTGCGCCGGGGTGACCATCGGGTCGGCGGCGATGAAGTTGTCCCACTCCAGGAACCAGCCGCCCATCGCCGGGGCGAAGAACACGATGAAGGCGAAGATCATCAGGAAGAAGCCGGCGCCGAACAGGTCCTTCACCGTGTAGTACGGGTGGAAGGGGATGCCGTCCACGGGCTTGCCGGTGGCCTTGTCCTTGACCTTCTTGATGTCCACGCCCTCGGGGTTGTTCGAACCCACTTCGTGCAGGGCGCCCAGGTGCAGCACGACCAGCAGCAGCAGCACCAGCGGCAGCGCGATGACGTGCAGGGCGAAGAAGCGGTTGAGGGTGGCGTCGGCGACCAGGTAGTCACCGCGGATCCACTCGGTCAGCTCGACGCCGACCACCGGGATGGCGCCGAACAGGTTGATGATCACCTGCGCGCCCCAGTAGGACATCTGGCCCCAGGGCAGCACGTAGCCCATGAAGGCCTCGGCCATCAGCACCAGGAAGATGACCACGCCCAGCACCCAGACCAGTTCGCGCGGCTTCTGGTACGAGCCGTAGATCAGGCCGCGGAACATGTGCAGGTACACCACCACGAAGAACAGCGAGGCGCCCGTGGAGTGCATGTAGCGGATGAGCCAGCCCCACTCGACGTCGCGCATGATGTACTCGACCGAGGCGAAGGCCTCGGCGGCGGACGGCTTGTAGTGCATCGTCAGGAAGATGCCCGTGACGATCTGGTTGACCAGCACCAGCATCGCCAGCGAACCGAAGTAGTACCAGACGTTGAAGTTCTTCGGAGCGTAGTACTCCGACATGTGCTTCTTGTACGCCGGGATCAGGCCGGGGGTGCGCTCGTTGAACCAGCCCACGACGCCCTCGACGGAGCGGGAGATCATGTTGGCCATTACGCGGCTCCCTCGGGCGCGATGCCCACGACGAGGTGGTTGTCGTCGACGAAGTGGTAGGGCGGGACCTCGAGGTTCGACGGGGCGGGCACGCCCTGGAACACGCGGCCGGCCAGGTCGAAGCGCGAGTTGTGGCACGGGCAGTAGAAGCCGCCCTGCCATTCGCTGTCGAAGGCCTGCGGCTGCAGCTCGGGCACGTAGCTCGGCGAGCAGCCCAGGTGGGTGCAGATGCCGACGATCACGGCCAGCTCGGGCTTGATCGAACGGCCCTCGTTCTTGGCGAAGGCCGGCGTCTGGTCGGCGTTGTCCGAGTTCGGGTCACGCAGGCGGTCGTTGAGCGCCGGCAACGCGGCCAGCTGCTCGGGCGTGCGCTTGAAGATCCACACCGGCTTGCCGCGCCACTGCACGATCATGCGCATGCCCGGCTCGAGGTCGATCTTGCTGATGTCGACGTCGACCGGCGCGCCGGCCGTCTGGGCCCGCGCGCTGGGCTTCCAGGAACTGATGAACGGCACCGCGGCGAACCCCACGCCCACCGCGCCGACCACGGCGGTGCTGGCAGTCAGGAAGCGGCGACGCCCCGTGTTGACCCCTTCGTTAGCCATCCGGCTCTCCGAAAACTCTTGCTAAGTGGCTGAAAGACAACATGCGCGGCCCACCGGGCCGGCAAAGACGCGCAATTGTAGCGGACGCGGCGCGAGAGCGACAACGGCGGCGGGGCAACTGCCCGCGGCGGGCCTCACTGGGCCGCCAGGGCCCCGCGGTAGCGGTCGGCCAGCTGGCCGACGCGTTCGACGTAGCGCTGGGTCTCGGCATAGGGCGGCACGCCGCCATGGCGGTCCACCGCGCCCTCGCCGGCGTTGTAGCCGGCCGCCGCCAGGGTCAGGTTGCCCTGGTAGCGCTTGAGCAGCCAGGCCAGGTACTGCACGCCGCCGCGGATGTTCTGGGCGGGGTCGAACACATCCGACACCCCGAAGCGGCTGGCCGTGGCCGGGATCAGCTGCATCAGGCCCTGGGCGCCGGCATGGGACACGGCGTTCGGGCGGAAGGCCGATTCGGCGTGGATGATCGCCCGCACCACGGCCTCGTCCACGCCGAACTCCTGCGCGGCGGCCTTCACCTCGCCCGAATAGGCCTCGAGGTTGAGCCGCACGGTGCCGAAATCCACGCCCGGCAGCAGGCCGCAGGCGTAGCAGGTCTCGACGTAGCTGAACAGCATTTGCGCACCGCTGCCGGCCGGGCGGACATTGGTGTAGTGCGTCACGCCGTCGCGCTCGTACTTGTAGACCGCGCCGCGCGTGACCCGGGCGCCGGCGGAGGCGTCGGCCGCCGCCAGCGACTGGCCGGCGCCGGCCGTGCGGAAACTGACCCGGGCCGCACCGGGCCGGC
>NZ_AVCH01000062.1 GCF_000747075.1 Arenimonas malthae CC-JY-1 | reverse complement strand
ACCAGGTTCAGCGCCCGCCACGGCCGCTGCCAGGCAATGCCGAACACGGCGGCGTTGAGCACCGCGTAATACGAGAACAGCGCCACGTGGTTGCCGCTGCCCGTCGAAAGCAGCACCGGCGCCAGGTAGCCGCCGATGAAGCCCAGCACGGCCAGCGCGGGCGCGTCCTGCTTCACCGCCAGCACGCTGGCACCGGCCACCAGGATGAGCACCATCACGAAGGCCGGCATAGCGCCCAGCACTTCGTAATTGCGGAAGGCCGCGAACACCACCAGCAGCAGGATGCCGATGGCGCCGCCCTGCAGGCTCAGGCCGAAGGCCGGGCGCTCGGCGGCGCTGCGCAGGCCCCAGACCAGGCCCGCGATGGCGCCGGCGGCGATGCCGGCCAGGCGGAATTCGATGGGCATGGTCAGCCAGCCGGCGTCGGCGGCGTACTTGATGGCCGCGGCCACGCCGAACAGCAGCACCAGCACGCCCAGCTTCACCGGCACGTTGCCTTCGAAGAACCAGGCCTTGAGCAGGCGGGCGGCCTTGGTGACGACGTCGGGTTCGGCGGGCTCGGCCGGTTCGGCAGGTAGCGGGGATGGGTGGGGCGCGGGGGCCGGCGCCTGCGCGGCGGGAATCGGCGGCGGCACGGGGCCGGCAGGG
>NZ_AVCH01000061.1 GCF_000747075.1 Arenimonas malthae CC-JY-1 | reverse complement strand
CCTGCCGCTGCCGCGCCCCTACGACCGCGGCGCCTCGGCGCCCGGACTCGACACGCTGCCGCCGGCCGAGGCCGACGGTTACCGCCCGCCCGAGCGCCTGGCCGTGCTGCTGCCGCTGAGCGGCCCGCTCGCCGCCGCCGGTACCCCGGTGCGCGACGGCGTGCTGGCCGGTTACTACGCCGAACAGCGCCGCCGCCCCGAGCTGCGCTTCTATGACACCGGCGCCGCCGGCGGCGTGGCCGAGGCCCTGGCCAAGGCCAGCGCCGACGGCGCGCAGATGATCCTCGGCCCGCTCAGCCGCGACGAGGTGAACGCGCTGTTCGGTTCGCCGCAGCTGGTGCTGCCGGCGGTCGCGCTCAACCGCGGCACCGTGCCCCCGCCTCCGGGCAGCGCCAGCTTCGCGCTGGCGCCCGAGGACGAAGGCGTCGCCGCCGCCGACCGCCTGCTCGAGCGCGGCCTGCGCCGCGTGCTGGTGGTCACCCAGGCCGACGAAAACGCCCGCCGCGCCCTGGCCAGCTTCCGCGAGCGCCTGAAGGAGCGCGGCGGCGTGGTGGTCGGCGAAGTCACCGTGGACGAGAACAATCCCGACTACGTGCCGGCGCTGCAGCAGGCCATGGCCGGCCAGCGCCCCGAAGCGCTGTTCCTGGCGCTCAAGGCGGCGCAGGCGCGCCTGCTGTCGAGCCAGGTCGAACCCGCGGGCCTGGTCGGCGTGCCGCGTTTCGCCACCTCGCTGATCCTCTCGGGCGCGAACCTGCGCATGGACGTCGAGCTCGACGGCATCGAGTACCCCGAGCTGCCCTGGCTGATCGGCCTGCGTGGCGGCCTGCCCGACCCCGACGCCATCGGCGGCATCCTGCCCAGCGCGCAGGGCGGCGGCGCCCGCCTGTTCGCGTTCGGCGTGGACGCCTGGCGCCTGGCCGGCTACCTCGACCAGCTGGTGTCCGACCCGGGCGCCCAGGTGCGCGGCGCCACCGGCGAACTGCAGCTCGACCCCGTGGGCCAGGTGCTGCGCAAGCCGGCCTGGGCCGTCTTCAGCGGCGGCCGCCCGCGCCCGGCGCCGGACGGCGCGCTGCTGCCCGATGCCGGCACGCCCTGAGAAGCGTGCCACCGGCGACGCGGCCGAAGCGGCCGCGCGCCGCCTGCTCGAAGGCGAGGGCCTGCGGCTCATCGAGCGCAACGTCAATTACCGCTTCGGCGAACTCGACCTGGTGATGCGCGACGGCGACACGATCGCCTTCGTGGAAGTGCGCTACCGCGCCGACGACCGCTACGGCGGCGGCCTGGCCTCGGTGGACCGCCGCAAATGCCGCCGCATCGCCCTCGCCGCCCGCGCCTGGCTGCAGCGCCACCCCGAACTGGCCGACGCGCCCTGCCGCTTCGACATCGTCGCCGCTTCCCCCGCCGGCCTCGAATGGCACCGCGGCGCATTCACCCTCGACGACCTGTAGCTTTTCATTGGCCGCTCCCCCGATCGCCTAGACTGAAGCCATGGCCGAACTTCCCAACGACGTGGTGAAAGCGCTGCAAGCCCTGTTGCCGGCGGATGGGTTGCTGCTGGACGCGGCCGAGCGCCTGGCCTACGGGTATGACAATTCGCGGCGGCAGGGGCTGCCGCTGGCGGTGGCGCTGCCGACGGAGGCGGCGCAGGTGCAGGCCATCGTGGCGCTGTGCCGCGCGCACCGGCTGCCCATCGTCGCGCGCGGGCGCGGCACCAACACCACCGGCGCCAGCGTGCCGGGCGAAGATGCGCTGGTGGTGTCGTTCGAGCGAATGAACCGCGTGCTCGACATCCGCCCCGGCGACCGCGTGGCCGTGGTCGAACCCGGCCTGCTCAACGGCGAACTGCAGGCCGCCCTGGCGCCGCACGGTTTGTTCTGGCCGCCCGACCCCACCAGCGCCGGCTTCTGCAGCATCGGCGGCAACCTGGCCTGCAATGCCGGCGGCCCGCGCGCGGTGAAATACGGCGCCACCCGCGACAACGTGCTGGCGCTCAAGGCCGTCACCGGCACCGGCGAGCTGGTGGAGTTCGGCGCCGCCACCACCAAGGGCGCCAGTGGTTACGACTTCTCCCGCCTGCTGATCGGCTCGGAAGGCACGCTGGCGCTGATCGTCGAGGCCACCCTGCGCCTGACGCCCACGCCCACGCACCGGCGCGCGCTGCGCGCGATCTACGCCGACGTCGGCAGCGCCGCGGCCGCCGTGGCGCGCCTGATGGCGCAGCCGGTGACGCCATCGATGCTCGAATTCATGGACGGCGACTGCGTGCGCCTGGCGCGCGAGGTCGGCGGCGCCGACCTGCCGGCCGACGCAGGCGCCTTGCTGATGATCGAAGCCGACGGCGAGGCCGCGGTGCTCGACGCCGCCGAAGCCGCGCTGCGCCGCGCCGCCGAAGGCCCGGGCTGCCTGTCGGTGGACGCCGCAGCCAGCGACGCCGAGCGCGAAAAGCTCTGGGCCGCGCGCAAGGCGCTCTCGCCATCGCTGCGCACGCTGGCGCCGGGCAAGATCAACGAGGACGTGGTGGTGCCGGTATCGCGCATCCCCGAACTGGTGGCCGCGGTGCGCGCTGCGGCCGCGGCGCAGTCGCTGGCCATCGTCTGCTTCGGCCACGCGGGCAACGGCAACCTGCACGTCAACATCCTCTACGACCCGGCCGATGCGGCGCAGTGCCAGCGCGCCGACGCGGCGCTGGAAACAGTGTTCGACGCGGTCATCGCGCTCGGCGGCCTGGTCTCGGGCGAACACGGCATCGGCCTGGTGAAGCGCGAGCTGCTGGCGCGTTCGCTGACCCCGCCCACGCTGGCGCTGATGCGCGCCATCAAGGCGCAGTTCGATCCCGACGGCCTGCTCAACCCGGGCAAGGTGCTGCCGCCCGCATGAACCGCCGCGCGCACAGCGAACTCGACACGCTGCTCACCGACATCCGCGCCTGCCGCCTGTGCGAGGCCAAGCTGCCGCTGGGCCCGCGCCCGGTGCTGCGCGCCAGCGCCACGGCGCGCCTGCTGGTGGTGGGCCAGGCGCCGGGCACGCTGGTGCACGGCAGCGGCATCCCCTGGGACGACGCCAGCGGCGTGCGCCTGCGCGGCTGGCTGGGCCTGGACAAGGCGGCGTTCTACGACGAGTCGCGCATCGCCATCGTGCCCATGGGTTTCTGCTACCCGGGCCGCGGCGCTTCCGGCGACCTGCCGCCGCGCCCCGAATGCGCGCAAACCTGGCACCCGCGCCTGCTGCCGCTGATGCCCGACATCGGGCTGGTGCTGGCGATCGGCCAGTATGCGCAGGCCTATTTCCTGAAAGAGACCCGCAAGAAAACCCTCACCGACACCGTGCAGTCCTGGCGCGACTACGCCCCGCGCGTCTTCCCCCTGCCCCACCCCAGCCCGCGCAACGTGGGCTGGTTCCTGCACAACCCCTGGTTCGATTCGGAAGTCGTTCCCGCGTTGCGGGCGCGCGTCCGGGCGGTGCTGGAGTAGAGGATCCGGGCCGCGGCTAAAGAACCAATGCCACGGCCTGCAGCACGGCCAAGGCGTACACGCCGGCCAAGGCGTCGTCGAGCATGGCGCCGAAGCCGCCGTGCAGTTGCCGGTCGGCCCAGCTAACGGGCCAGGGCTTGGCGATGTCGAAGAGGCGGAACAGCACGAAGGCCGCCAGCATCCAGGGCCAGCCGGCCGGCGCCGCCAGCAGCGCGAGCCACATGCCGATGAATTCGTCCCAGACCACCAGCGACGGGTCTTCGATCTTCGTTTCGCGGATCACCCAGTGCGCGGCCCAGCAGCCCAGCGCGAAACCCGCGGCCAGCACCGCCAGGTAGGCCGGCAGCGGCAGGTCCCTCATCAGGAACCACCAGGGCAGCAAAGCGGCCGCGCTGCCCACGGTGCCCGGTGCCCACGGCGAGAAGCCGCTGCCGAAGCCGGCGGCCAGCCAGCCCAGCGGGTGTTTCATCAGGCGGCGGCGGATGCCGACCGGCGCGACCGTCATGCGTGGCCTCCGTCGAAATGCTGGTATCCCGCGGCGGCCGGCGTCCAGGCGCCGCCGTCGGGCGTGCCGAAACGCAGGCCGGGTTCGGCTTCCACCTGCCCCACCACGGTGGCCGGCAGGTCGAGCGCGGCCAGCGCCTGTTCGATCTCGAAGGCACGTGCCGCGGGCGCGGTGAAACACAGCTCGTAGTCGTCGCCGCCGGAGAGCTGCAGCTCCCAGCGCCGCGGTTCGGCGAAGTGGTCGGCCAGCGTGCGCGAGGTGGGCAGCCGGCCCAGTTCCAGCCGCGCGCCGACGCCGCTGGCGGCCAGCACGTGGCCCAGGTCGGCGGCCAGGCCGTCGCTCAGGTCGATGCCGGCGCTGGCCAGGCCGCGCAGCGCCAGGCCC
>NZ_AVCH01000060.1 GCF_000747075.1 Arenimonas malthae CC-JY-1 | reverse complement strand
CGAGGCGCGCGATGGCGGCGCACGCTGGCTGGCGATGCGGCTCGAACCCGGCGCCGTGGCCGCCGCCTGGCAGCTGCCGGCGCTGGCCCCGCGCGTGCTGCGCCTGGACCCGGCCCTGCCGCTGGGCCATGAACGCGACCTTGAGCTGCTGGCGAATACCCTGTCGCCCGACAAGCACCGCGGCTACGCGCTGCAATGGTTCGGCCTGGCCGCCGCGGCCGCCGCCATCACCCTTCTCCTCTGGTTCCGGAAACGCCCATGACCGCCCCTTCGCAAACCCGCTCGCGCCTGCAGCTGCTGCTGGTCGCGGCGCTGTTCCTCGGCAGCTTCGGCGTCGCCGCCACGCTGTTCTTCAGCGGCTGGAAGCCGGGCCAGACGCGCAACATCGGCGAGATGCTCGAGCCATACCCCGACCTGCGCGACATCGCGCTGGTGCGGGCCGACGGCACCGCCTGGGACTGGAACCCCACCGCGCGCAACTGGCACGTGGTGTTCACCGCGCCGGAGGATTGCGGCGAACCCTGCCTGCGCATGCTCGACGCGCTGCACCGCGTGTGGCTTTCCGAAGGCCGCCACGCCGACCGCCTGAAGGTGCTGTGGTTCGGTGACGTGCCGGCCGGCGGCCCGCAGTTCAGCGGCCTGGTGCCCATGCAGCCCAACGCCGCCCTGGCCGCGCGCCTGCCCGACGTGGCGCGGCCCGACGCCCTGCCGGCCTACCTGGCCGACCCCAATGGTTACCTCGTCCTGCGCTACGCTCCGGGCTTCGACCCGTCCGGCCTGCGCAAGGACCTCGGACGTGTGCTGAAGTAAGGCTGCCCATGAACGCTCCCTCCCGTCATTTCCACCGCCTGGCCTGGGCCGCGCTGCTGCTCGCGCTGGGCGTGATCGTGTTCGGCGGCTTCGTCCGCCTTTCCAACGCCGGCCTGAGCTGCCCCGACTGGCCCACCTGCTACGGCAAGGCCACCTGGCCCACCCAGGACCACGAAATCAACGCCGCGAACGAAGCCTTCGAACGCGCCGTGGAAGTGGGCAAGGCCTGGCGCGAGCAGTTCCACCGCCACATCGCCGCGCTGCTGGGCCTGATGGTGTTCACGCTGGCGCTGCTGGCCGCGCGCAAGCGCAAGGGCGGGGTGGCCAGCGTGCTGGCCGCGGCGGCGCTGGTGGGCGCGTCCATTCCCATCTACATGGGCGCCGGGAGCCTTGCGCCGAACCACGGGCTGTCGGTGGCGCTGTGGCTGGCCGGCGAACTGATCCTGCTGGTGCAGGTGCTGCGCTGGTCGAACGTGGACGCCTCGCGCCTGAGCACGGCGCTGCTGATGGTGATCATCTTCCAGGCCGTGCTCGGCATGTGGACGGTGATCTGGCTGGTGAAGCCGGCGATCGTCATGGCGCACCTGCTCGGTGGCCTGCTCACCTTCTCGCTGCTCACGTGGCTGGCCTGGGGCACCACGCCGTCGTCGGCGCTGGTGTTCGCCGAGGCGCCGAAGCTGCGCCGCCTGCTGTGGATCGGCCTGGGCCTGCTGGTGGTGCAGATCGCGCTCGGCGGCTGGACCAGCGCCAACTACGCCGCGCTGGCCTGCGGCACCGACTACCCGACCTGCCTGGGCCAGTGGTGGCCGGAACAGGACTACGGCGAAGCCTTCGTGCTCTGGCGCGGCATCGGCGTGGACTACGAAGGCGGCGTGCTCGACGGCCCCGCGCGCGTGGCCATCCAGATGACGCACCGCCTGTTCGCGCTGCTGGTCACCGGCCACCTGCTGTTCGTCGCCATCAGGATGCTGCGCACGCCGGGCCTGGTGTTCTGGGGCAGCGTGCTGCTGGTGCTGCTCACCGCGCAGGTCGCGCTGGGCATCAGCAACGTCGTCGCCGGCCTGCCGCTGTGGGTGGCCACGGCGCACAACGCCGGCGCCGCGCTGCTGCTGTTCACCGTGGTGGGCCTGCTGGCCCGCCTGCGGGCGCCGGAATGAAGCTGCCGCTGGCCGCCTACTGGGAGCTGACCAAGCCGCGCGTGGTGGCGCTGATCGTGTTCACCGCGATCATCGGCATGTTCCTGGCCATCGAGCCGGGCGAAGCCTGGCCCTGGGAGCGCATCGTGCTGGGCGCGGTGGGCATCTGGCTGGCGGCGTCATCGGCGGCGGCCATCAACCACCTGCTCGACCAGCGCATCGACGTGCTGATGGCGCGCACCCAGCACCGCCCGCTGGCCACCGGGTCGCTGCGGCCGGTGCAGGTGCTGGTGTTCGCGCTGGTGCTGGGCGCGCTGTCGATGCTGCTGCTGGCGTGGCGGGTGAACGGGTTCACCGCGCTGCTGACCTTCGCGTCGCTCATTGGCTACGCGGTGATCTACACCGGCTGGCTCAAGCGCGCCACGCCGCAGAACATCGTCATCGGCGGCCTGGCCGGCGCGGCGCCCCCGGCCCTGGGCTGGGCGGCGGTGGACGGTTTCGTGCCGCCCTGGGGCGTCGACCCGTATGCGCTGCTGCTGGTGCTGATCATCTTCGTGTGGACGCCGCCGCACTTCTGGGCGCTGGCCATCTTCCGCCGCGACGACTACGCCAAGGCCATGATCCCGATGCTGCCGGTGGTGTACGGCGTGACCTACACGCGCTGGCAGATCCTGTTCTACACCGTGCTGCTGCTGCTGGTGACGGTGCTGCCCTTCGCCACCGGCATGAGCGGCGTGTTCTACCTGGGCGGCGCGCTGGTGCTGGGCGCGGTGTTCCTGTGGTACGCGGTGCGCCTGCTGGATCCGCCGGGCGAGCTCTACGCGATGAAGGTGTTCAACTATTCCATCGTGTACCTGATGGCCCTGTTCGCCTTCCTGCTGGCCGACCATTGGCTGCTGCCCCAGGCTGCCGCCGCCGCAGCCACGCCCACCCTCGAGTTCCTCCCCACTTCCTGAGCCCAGGAAAAGGCCTGGATGCGGGGGCTTGACTTTTGGTTTTACAGGCGTAAAAGTAAATTCCAATTACGAATGTAAAAGGAATGGCCATGGCCCGGATATCCATCAGCGAGGCGGAGAGCGAAGTCATGCAGGCCCTGTGGGCCGCGGGCGAGGCCACGGCCGAGGACCTGATCGCCGCCGTGGCCGGGCCGCAGGGCTGGGCCGAGGGCACCGTGCGCACCCTCATCAACCGCCTGCTGACCAAGGGCGCCATTTCCGCCGAGCGGGAAGGGCGGCGCTACCGCTACCGCCCGCTGCTGCAGCGGGCTGACTGGATGGCCGACGCAAGCACCGGCGTGGTCGACCGCCTGTTCGGTGGCCGCATCGCGCCGCTGGTGGCGCACTTCAGCGAGCAGCGCAAGCTCACCCGCGCCGACATCGACGAACTTCGCAAGCTCATCGAGGGCTTCGACGATGGCCGCTGAACTGCTCGACTGGGGCCTGCGCGCCAGCCTGGCCCTGGCCGTGGCCATCGCCCTGGTGCTGGCCCTGCGCGCGCCCTGGCGGCGCTGGCTGGGCGCACGCAGCGTGCCGTGGCTGTGGCTGCTGGTGCCGGCGGCGCTGCTGGCGGTGAGCCTGCCGGGCCCGACCGTGGTGCATGAAGTGCCGGCCGAAGCCTTGCCCGCGGTCGCCGTGATTTCCGATGCCGCGGCCGTGGCGAACCTCTCCGCGGCGCCGACGATCGCGCCCGACGTTTCCGCCTGGCCCGTTCCCCGCACCGCGCTGCTCGCCGCCTGGGCCGCAGGCGCACTCGTCCTCGCGGGCGTGCTGGCCAGGCAGCAGCGTCGCTTCCGCCGCCGCCTCGGCGCGCTGCGCCCGCGCGCCGACGGCAGCTGGTCGGCGGAAACGGACAGCATCGGTCCCGTCGTGATCGGCGTGCTCGCGCCACGCATCGTCGTGCCCGCCGATTTCGAACAGCGCTACGACGCGCAGCAGCGCGCCCTCGTGCTGGCGCACGAACGCTGCCACCTGCGCCGCGGCGACCTGCCGTTGAACCTGCTGGCCACGGCGCTGCGCTGCGTGTTCTGGTTCCACCCGCTGGTGCATGTCGCGGCCGCGCGACTGCGCCTGGACCAGGAACTCGCCTGCGACGCCAGCGTGCTGGCCCACCATCCCCGCGCGAGGCGCGCTTACGCGACCGCGCTCCTGAACACGCAGCTGGCCGACCTTGGACTGCCGGTCGGCTGCGCATGGCAGTCCAGCCATCCCCTCGCCTGGAGAATCACCATGCTCAGCAAACCCCTGCCGGGACCGTCCCGGCTGCTGTTGGGTGCAGGACTCGCCCTGCTGGCCACCTCGGCCACCGCCGCCGCGCTCTGGCAGCACCAGCCGCCCACGATCGTGATGTTGCCCGCCATCGCCACGCCCGCCGCCGCGGCGCCGCTACCGCCGCTGGCGGTGGAGTCCGGAACACCGGCGCCGGAACCGCGGGCGGTCGACCGCGTGGCGCCTGCTGCCCCTGCCGCCGCACCCGCTGCCGTCGGGACACCCGTTGCGGCAGCGGCGCCGG
>NZ_AVCH01000059.1 GCF_000747075.1 Arenimonas malthae CC-JY-1 | reverse complement strand
CCGGGAAAGGCGGGGCGATTCAGTGCGGTCCGTCACCAAAGACAAATTCTCAACGCCCGGCACGCACCAGTTGGGTTGCTCTCAGACGTCCGCGACCAGGGTGAACGAGGTTCGCGTACCGGCAAGGGACTGCGCGTGCATCGCGGCGTAAAGCCGCTCCAGGTCCCGCGCGAACCGCTCCGGCTGGAACAGCCGGCCCTCGGCCAGGCTGGCCTGGAGGCGCGCACGCAGCGCAGCCCGCGCCGCGGCGTCGTTACCCAAGCTTGTCGCCATTTCCACCAGCGCCCCGCGGTCGGCGGCCACGGCTTCGGGCAGGCCGGCGGCATGCAGCAGGCTCGCCGCCATGCGGCTCACGAAGTTTTCGCCCGGCCAGGTGAGCACCGGCACGCCCCGGCGCAGCGCGTCGCTGGCGGTGGTGCCGGAGTTGTAGGGGTGCGTGTCGAGTGCCAGGTCGGCCAGGGCCAGGCGGGACAGATGCGCCTCGCGCGGCAGCGGCGGGGCGAACACCAGCCGTTCCGGCGCCACGCCACGGCGCGCGGTTTCGGCGCGCAGGTTGTCCGCCGTGGCCGGGTCCTTGGGCGACACCAGCCACAGCACGCTGCCGGGCACGCTGCGCAGCACCGCGCACCAGTCGTCCCAAAGCGGCGCGTTGAACTTGTAGGCCTGGTTGAAGCTGCAGAACACCACGCCGTCTTCCGGCAGGCCGGCGGCGGCGCGCGTGGGCGGCTGGGGCAGCGGCACCAGGCGGCCGTTCGGCTGGAAGCAGCCCGGCATACGCGCCACGGCTTCGCTGAAGCCGCTTTCCAGCGAAGGCGGCAGCACGAACTCGTCGGCAATCACGTAATCGGCCAGCCGCGGTTCGCCCAGCGTGCCGATGTAGCCGATCCACTGCGCGATCACCGGCGCCGGCCGCCAGGCATTGATGCCCACGCGGCCGTGGCCGGTGTAGCCGGTCAGGTCCACCAGCACGTCGATGCCGTCGTCGCGGATGCGCTGCGCGGCGGCGCGGTCGTCGAGCGCGTCGATGTCGACGAAGTGGTCCACGCCGCGCTCGATGGCCGCGCGCCAGGGGTCGCCGGGCGCGGGCGCGCGGTAGGCATAGGCGAACACCTGCACCCGCGAACGGTCGTGCGCCGCAATCACTTCGCTCACCAGGAACGACACCGCGTGGTTGCAGAAATCGGCCGACAGGTAGCCGATGCGCAGCGGCCCTTCGGTGGCGCGCGCCGTCGGCGCCAGCGGTGGCGACGCCAGCGCGGCGCCCCACTGCGAACGGGCGAAGGTGCGCGCGGCCTCGCGCTGCGCGGCGGCGCCGGCTTCCGGCAGCGACAGCAGCAGCCCCGGCGAAAAATCGCTGCGCGGCGCGCGCGCGAACGTGGCCAGCAGGTTTTCCGCGTTGAGCACCGGGTCCGGCGCCCAGTCGGCCAGGTGCCGGCGCAGGTACAGGCCGTCGCCCAGGCTCTTGAGGTCGTCGGGGTCCAGCTTCACCGCGCGCCGGTAGCACTCCAGCGCTTCCTTCGTACGGCCCTGCGCTTCCTTCAGGCCGCCGAGTTTTTGCCAGGCCAGCGCCAGCCGTGGTTCGCGGTTGATGGCCTGGGTGTAGGCGGCCAGCGCCTGCGCATCTTCGCCCAGCTTCTGGTGCGCGAAGCCCAGGTTCACCCACAGGCCGGCGCTGCCGCCGCCGGCCACGGCGCGCTGGAAGCAGGTGCGCGCGCCGGCGAAATCGCGCGCCGTTTGCGCCAGGATGCCGGCCAGGTTCCAGCCTGCCGCGTGTCCCGGCTCAACAGTGAAGAGCTGGTCGAGCAGGCGCCGGGCGTCGTCGCGCCGGCCGGCGTTGAAGGCCGCGGCGGCCTGGGCGTACAGCTCGGCCGGCGTGGCGGGCGGCATGCGGTTCAGCGCGGCTTGGCGGGCAGCGGGAAGGGCGTGACCACCTTCTCGCCGGTGCCGGCGTCGCGGATGCTCAGCTGGCCCTTGCGGTCCACTTCCTCCACGCGCACCACGCTCTGCATCGGCAGGTGCAGCACGCGCGTGTCGGCGAACTCGTCGCGCAGGCGCTCTTCGGTGGGGTCCACCACCACGCCTTCCTTGGCGTCGAACACCAGGTCGGCCACCTCGGTGAAGCCCCACAACGAACTGGCCGTGACGCGCCGAGCGTACAGCTCGTAGATCTTGCCGGCGTTGAGGAACGTGACCTTGTAGAGGATGCGCTGGTTCATGCCCGCGGATTCTATGCCAGCGCGGGCGCTGCGTCAGTTGCCGGGCACCGCATCCACGGGGGCCTCGAAGGCGATGAAAAGAATGCAGGGTTCACCCGGTGCGCAGACGGCGGAATGGCCGAGCCGGGCCGGTCCGTAGGCGTACATCCCGGGTCGCAGCGTCCGGGGCGCCTGCCCGTCGTAGCTGACCTCCAGGGTTCCGGACACCAGCACCATGCGTTCGGCCGAACTGTGCCAGTGGTGGGGAATGGTGAAGTCGCCGGGCACCTTGAAGAAGACGTCGGCATTGGCGAGCGCGGGATCGCCGTGCAGCACCGCGATCTGGCAACCCTCGGGAATGAAGGCGGGGCAGGGGCCCCAGGCCAGGCCGGGGTCGTCGGTTGCGAACGCGAGCGCGGGCTCGGATTGGCTGGCAAGGGTCGTCGGGCCGGCGAGGGCCAGCAGCAGGGTGGTGGCCAGGGTGAGTCGGGACATGGCGTGCCTCCGGGAGGCGGTGGGGCGGATCGCCCTTCCGAGCAAACGCGTTGGCCGCCCGCGGACGGCCTCTCCCGAACTCAGGTGCCGCGCGAACGCCGCGCCAGCATGGGTTTCAGGGCCAGCGCATACAGCAGCCCGACCACGAAACCCGCCAGGTGCGCCCACCAGGCCACCGCGCCGAAGCTGGGGCCGACGAAGGTGAAGACCAGCTGCAGCGTGGCCCACAGCCCAATGAGCAGCGCCGCCGGCACCTTGATGAATTCCAGCCACAGGCCCAGTGGCACCACCACGCCCAGGCGCGCGCCCGGGAACAGCGCCAGGTAGGCGCCGATGACCGCCGACACGCCGCCGCTGGCGCCGATGATGGCGCGCGCCGGCGTACCCATCAGCAGCGCCGCGGCCAGGTTGGCCAGCGCGCCGCCGGCCAGGAACAGCAGCAGGTAGCGCCACGGCCCCATCGCGCGTTCCGAGGGCAGGCCGAAGATGAGCAGGAACAGCAGGTTGCCCACCAGGTGCACCGGCCCGGCGTGGATGAACAGCGCACTGAGCAGGGTGAGCAGGCGTTCGTCGCGCAGCGCCGCGCGCCATTCGGTGACGCTGCCCGAAAGCGTTCCCCAGCGCAGCAGCGTGGCGCGCCAGGCGGCGTCGTCGGGCAGCAGCGCGATCCAGATGAAGGCGGCCACCATCAGCGCCGCCAGCAGCGGCGTGGCCCAGCGCCAGCCGGCCTTGCGTCGCGTGGGCAGGTTCACGAACACGGCGCTTGCCTCAGGGCCGCGGCAGCAGCAGGCGGCGGCCGTTGGCCGACAGCACCACGCCGTCGCGGCGGATTTCCTCGATCACCACGCCGCTGGCGGGCGAGGCGCCTTCGCCCTGGCGGCGGCCATCGAGGATGACGAAACGCTGCGCGGGCTCGTCGGCGAACACGTGCATGCTGAGCTTGAGCGGCGGCAGCGTGGCGCGTTCGGCGGCGGGCAGGTCGGCGAGGCGGGGCAGCAGGGGTTCGACCGGCAGGGCGGGGGCCGCGGCATCCACCGGCGCCGGGGCAGGTTCGGCGGCGGCGGGTGCGCTGGCCGCCGGCACGGGAGCAGGCACGGTGACGGCGGCCGCAGGAGGAGCCAATTGCGGCGCGGGCGGCGGCTCGTCCGGCAACAGCTGCGGCGGCGGCACCCGCGAATTCGAATCCGCCGGCACCGGCAGGGCCGGCGCGGGC
>NZ_AVCH01000058.1 GCF_000747075.1 Arenimonas malthae CC-JY-1 | reverse complement strand
TGGCAGGCGCCGGCACCGTCGCCGGCGGCGCATCCACCGCCACGGCCGACACCGTCGGCCCTTTCGTCTGCGGCCGCAGGAACCAGCCTGCCACGATGCCCGCCGCCAGCAGCGCCGGCAGCACGAAGATCCATGCCGGCCGGCGCCGCCGGCGCGAGGGCAGCGGCACCTGTTCGACGAACAGCCCCGGCGCGCGCCCGCGCTGGCGCTCGGCTTCCGATTTGCGCAGGGCGTCGAGGATGACCGACATCAGTCCAGCACCCGGCGCAGGCGCGGGCCCTCGTTTTCGCGCGCGGAGAGCGCCAGCAGGGTTTCGGGGCCGACCACGCCGTCGGCGACCAGGCCGTTCGCCGCCTGCAGGCGGCGCACCGCCGCGATGCTGTCGGCGTCGAGCACGGCGGGGCCCGCTTCGGGCGACGCCAGGCCGGCGCGGTCGCGCAGGCGGTCGTGGATCCAGTCCACCGCGGGGCCGCTGTCGCCGGGCGTGGGCGCGGGCAGCAGGAAGGTGGGGCCACGCCAGAGCGCCGCGTATTCGCCGTTCCAGCTGCGTTCGAAGGCCAGGCGGTCGGTGTCGAAGCGGCCGCCGCCCAGCCACAGGCGCACGCGCAGCGCGTCGGCGCCCAGCAGCACGGCCCAGGCTTCGCCGCCGTCGCCGCGCAGGCGCAGCAGGGCGGGG
>NZ_AVCH01000057.1 GCF_000747075.1 Arenimonas malthae CC-JY-1 | reverse complement strand
CGGGGGATACACGCCGTTGCCGGGCGAGGCGACTTCGACGGCGCCATCGGAGCAGGCGCCCAGCGCGAGCACCGCGCCGAACGTCAGGAGCAGCAGTTGGGTTTTGTTGCGGACGGCCATTTGAAGGGTCTCCAGCGGATGGGGTGCGGGCGGCGGCGGGCGGCCGGCGTGCCGGGCGAAATCGCGGGTCCCGCCGGTGAAACGTGGCGACGGTGTCGTTCCCGCTGGCGGCTTTTATAGGGGCGTCATGTGACGGCGCCCTGACAGAAGAAAGACAGTGCCGTCACCTTCCGGCCGGGCCGGGAGGTTTTCGCAGGGGCAGGGAAGGCGCGCCGGGGGCGCGGGCTCAGCGTTTGGCGTCGCCGGGCGTCTTGTCGCGGAAGCGGCAGAGGTCCCGGATGACACAATTGGGACAGTCGGGCTTGCGGGCCTTGCAGACGTAGCGCCCGTGCAGGATCAGCCAGTGGTGCGCGTCGAGCCGGAATTCGGCCGGCACCACCTTCATCAATTTGTCTTCCACCGCGCGCACCGTCTTCCCGGGGGCCAGGCCAGAGCGGTTGGCCACCCGGAAGATGTGCGTGTCCACGGCGATGGTGGGCTCGCCGAAGGCGGTGTTGAGCACCACGTTGGCGGTCTTGCGGCCGACGCCGGGCAGGGCCTCGAGCGATTCGCGGTCGCGCGGCACTTCGCCGCCATGGCGCTCCACCAGCAGGCGGCAGGCGGCGATGACGTTGGCCGCCTTCGCGTTGAACAGGCCGATGGTGGAGATGAACTTCTTCAGCCCGTCCTCGCCCAGCGCCAGGATGGCCCCGGGCGTGTTCGCCACCGGGAACAGCTTGCGCGTGGCCTTGTTCACGCCCACGTCGGTGGCCTGGGCCGAAAGCGTCACCGCCACCAGCAGTTCGAAGGGCGTGGTGTATTCAAGTTCGGTGGTGGGCTTGGGGTTGAGTTCGGCCAGGCGGGCGAACAGTTCGCGACGCTCCGCCGGCTTCATGCGCCCGCCCCCGCGCGGCGCAGGCGCCAACCCTGCCGCAGCGCCACCAGCCCGGCCAGCGCCAGGAACGCGCCGATGGGCAGCACCGCCGGCACGAAGCCCGGGTAGCCCGCCGCCACCAGCTCCAGGCCCGGCAGGCCGAGCAAGTGGCCGGCACCGGCGAACAGGCTGCCTTCGCCGGCCAGCTCGCGCACGGCGCCCAACGCCAGCAGCACCCACAGGAAACCGAGGCCGGTGGCGAAGCCGTCGAGGGCGGCGCGGGCCGGGTCGTGGCGCGAGGCGAAGGCTTCGGCGCGGCCCATCAGCGCGCAGTTGGTGACGATGAGCGGGATGAACAGGCCCAGCACCGCGTGCAGCGCCGGCAGCCAGGCGCGCATGGCCAGCTCGATCGAGGTGACCACCGCGGCGATGACCAGGATGAAGGCGGGGATGCGCACGTCGCGCCGGGTCAGGCGGCGGATGCCGGCCACCGCGGTGTTGGTGGCGGTGAGCGCCAGCACCGTGGCCAGGCCCAGGCCCAGCGCGTTGACGGCGTTGTTGCTGACCGCCAGCAGCGGGCACAGGCCCAGCAGCTGCACCAGGCCAACGTTGCCGCTGGACAGGCCGTATTCGAGGATGGCGCGGGGCGTGGGGGCGGTCATGGGGCGTCGTCGGGCGCGGGCGCGTCGTCGAAGGAAAGTGTAGCGCCGGGCCCGGCGGCGCGGACGGCGTCGCCGTGGCGGGCCACGAACTGCAGCGTGCGCCGCACGGCCGCCACCACCGCGCGCGGCGTCAGCGTGGCGCCGGCGAACTGCGGGAAGTCGCCGCCGTCGCGCTGCACCTGCCAGCGCGAGGCCGGTGGATCGCCGAGCGCGCGGCCGGCGAAGCGCGTGATCCAGTCGCTGCGGCCGGCCTCGATGTTGTCGCCCAGGCCCGGCGTTTCCTGGTGGGCGGTGACGCGCACGCCGAGCACGGTGCCGTCGGCGGCCACGGCGATGAGGAGCTTTATGGGGCCGGCATAACCGTCGGGCGCCACCACCTCCAGCACCAGCGCGCTGGGCGCGCCGGCCAGGCGGGCGCGCGAGACCGTGGCCGATTCGCTGCCCAGCCAGGCCGGGGCGCGCACCTGCACGGCGTCGGCGATCGGGTCGTTGTCGTAGCGGTCTGGCGGTAGCACGATTTCCAGCGCCTGCAGCTTCGCGCGCTGCTCGGCGTCGGCGATGCGGTCGCGCGTGAGCGCCCAAGTGCCGGCCAGCAGCGCGGCCGCCGCCAGGCCCGCCAGCGCGAGCTGGGCGCCGGCGCGCAGCGATTCGCGCAGGCCTTCGTTCATGGCGCGCGGCCTTCGCCGAGGATGCGCGGGCGGGTGTGCGCGTCCAGCCAGGGCGCGGCGCAGTTCATCAGCAGCACGGCGAAGGCGACGCCGTCGGGGAAACTGCCCCAGCGCCGGATCGCCAGCGTCAGCACCGCCACGCCGGCGCCGAACAGCAGCCGGCCGCGCGGCGTGGTGCAGCCGCTGACGGGGTCGGTGGCGATGAAAAACGCCGCCAGCACCAGCGCGCCGGAGAACACGTGCTGCAGCGGGAAGGGATGCAGGTCGGGGTCGTACAGCCAGAACGGCAGCGTCAGCAGCAGCACCGTGCCCAGCGTCGCCACCGGCACCTGCCAGGGGATGACGCGCTTCCAGAGCAGGAACAGCCCGCCGAGCGCGAAGAAATTGGCGATCCACTCCCAGCCGCGGCCGCCGAAATCGCCGAACAGCGGCGCGCCGCGGATTTCGGCCAGGGTCGCGCCCTGGGTGCCCAGCGTGCGCACGGCGTCGAGCGGCGTGGCCTGGGCCAGCGTGTCCCATTCCCAGGGCAGCGGCAGTTCGCCGGTGGCCACGGCGCGCAGGCTGGCCAGCCAGCCCGGCGGCGCGATGGCGCCTTCCAGCCCCGCCGGCGGCAGCCACTGCGTGAACTCGCGCGGGAAGGCCAGCAGCACCACCGCCAGCCCCACCATGGCCGGGTTGAACAGGTTCTGGCCGAGCCCGCCGAACAGCTGCTTGGCGACGACGATGGCCGCGAACATGCCGATGGCCGCGACCCACCACGGCGCCAGCGGCGGCACGCACAGCGCGAACAGCACGGCGGTGAGCGGCGCGCTGAGGTCGGTGAGGAAGGGGCGCAGCGGCTTGCCGCGGGCGCGCAGCATCGCGGCTTCGAAGGCCAGCGCAAACGCGGTGGCCAGCGTCGCCTGGATGACGATGCCCGGGCCGAAATACCAGGCGTGCGCCAGCAGGCCGGGCACCAGCGCCAGCAGCACCAGGCCCATCACCGAACGCACGCTGCGGCGTGCCGGGAGGTGCGGGGCGGGGGCGGTGCCGAAGGTTTTCATCCGGGTTCGTTCCGGTCGTTGGCGGCGCCGGCGCGGCGGGCGCGGGCGCGTTCGAGCGCGGCGGCCACGGCTTCGGGGCTGGTGGCGGCCTTGCGGGCGGCCAGTTTCGCCTCGCGTTCGGCGGCCTCGCGTTCGAGCCGTTGCTGCCTGAGTTCGTAGCGCTGTCGCGCCGCCTCGGCGCCGGCGGCCGCGGCGTCGCGCGCGCGCAGTTCGTTTTTCGCCACGCGGAACTGCTGCGTAAGCGGGATGTGGCTGGGGCAGGCGAGGTCGCAGCAGCCGCATTCGATGCAGTCGAACAGGCCTTGCGAGCGGGCGTCGTCGAGGCGGCCGGCGCGCGACTGCCAGAGCAATTGCTGCGGCAGCAGGCGCGACGGGCAGGCGCTGGCGCAGTCGCCGCAGCGGATGCAGGGCATTTCGTCGCCGCCGGCGCGCAGGTCGGCGTCGCCCAGCACGAGCACGCAGTTGTGGGTCTTGCCGATCGGCACCTCGTCGTGGGGTAGGGCGAGTCCCATCATGGGTCCGCCCAGCAGCAGGCGTTTCGCGGCGGGCGTGTAGCCGCCGGCCTGCGCCACCAGGTGCGACACCGGCGTGCCCACCGGCACCACGAAATTCCCGGGCCTTGCCACGCCGGGCCCGGTGACGGTGACCACGCGCTCCACCAGCGCCTCGCCCAGCGCCACGGCGCGCCAGGCCGCGCGCGCGGTGGCGACGTTCTGCACCACCACGCCGATGTCGCGCGGCAGCCCGCCGCGCGGCACCTCGAGGCCGGTGAGCACCTGGATCAGCTGGCGTTCGCCGCCTTCCGGGTAGCGCGTCGGCACCACCACCAGCTCCACTTCTCCGCCGCCGTGCGCGTCCAGGGCGGCCCGGCAGGCGGCCAGGGCCTCGCCCATGCTGTCCTCGACCGCCAGTTGCACGCTTTCGGCGCCGACGATTCGCGCCAGCACGCGGGCGCCCAGCACCACTTCATCGGCGTGTTCGCGCAGCAGGGCATCGTCGCAGGCGATCCAGGGTTCGCATTCGGCGCCGTTGACCACCAGGCGCTGCCGCCGCACCGCGGTTTTTTCCGCGGTGGGGAAACCGGCGCCGCCCAGGCCGACGAGGCCGGCATCGCGCAGGCGGGTGCGCAGGCTTTCGGGATCCGCGTCGGGGGAGAGCGGGGGCATCGCCACCGCCGGCGCATCATCCGCGACTTCGATCACCACGTGCGCCACCGGGATACCCGGCAGCTGCGGCACCTCGGCGCTTTCGACGGCCCGCACGCGGCCGCCGCGCGGCGCGTGCACGCCGGCGCCGGAAGCACCCCGCGCGGCGCCGATGCGCTGCCCGCGCG
>NZ_AVCH01000056.1 GCF_000747075.1 Arenimonas malthae CC-JY-1 | reverse complement strand
CGCCATCTCGGGCCGGGCCGCGGGGCGCGGGGCCGGCTTGGCGGCGGCCACGTCGGCGCGGAAGCCGGCGGCCTCGAGGCGGGCGTTGAGGTCGACCAGCAGGTCGCGCAGGTCGTGGATCAGTTCGCGCTCGTAGTACTTGAACAGCACCATGCGCACGTCGGCCGGCAGGTCCACGCCGCGGTGGGCGTCGCTGATGGCCGCGGCCAGGCTGTGGGCGCTGAGCGGGTTGGCGTCGGCCTCGAGCTTGGCCACGCCGACCATGCGGGCCAGGCGGGCGGACAGCTCATCGAGCTGGGCGCCATGGATGCGGGTGACGGCTTCGGCGGTGAGGTTGGTGGCCAGCTGCTGCTCGAGCTCGCTCTCCTCCAGCAGCGTCAGTTCCGGCGTGCCGTCGGCGCCGCCCGGCACGGCCTGGCGGCCCAGCCTGGCGAATCCCTGGTCGAGGTGTTCGCGGAAACCGCGCTCGATCGGCGCGCGCGAGCTGCGCAGCGCGCGCATGGCGAACAGGTAGGGCGAGCCGTCGGGCACGCCGTCCTTCTTGGCCAGGTCGAACAGCCAGTCGTCGGCGCGGGCGAACACGCGCGCCAGCACGGACTGCAGGTGCTCGGTGCTGCGGCGATGCATCCCGGTCACCAGGTCCCTGGCGGAAGGCGGGGTGCCCGGACGCTCGTTGCCTGGAAGGGGGAAGTCGCTCATCGGATCCTCTGCACGTCGGGGGGACTACGCGCTTTGGGGTGATTGTGGGCAATCGTGCCACAGATAACTGTGACTTCTTTCCCAGAAAACGACCCCCGGGTCGCGGCCGGACGGATGGTAGGCTTGGCAGGATGAACGACCTGCAATTCCTGCGCCGGCGCCGCTCGGTGCCCTCCCGACAGCTGGGCGAACCGGGCCCCGGCGCCGACCAGCTCCGGGCCATGCTGGCCGAGGCCGTGCGCGTGCCCGACCACGGCAAGCTCGCGCCCTGGCGCTTCCTGGCCATCCGCGGCGAGGCCCGCCACGCCCTGGGCGAACTGCTGGCGGCACGGGCGCTCGAGCGCGACCCGGCCGCGCCCGCCGCGGCCGTGGACAAGGACCGGCAGCGCTTCTCGCATGCCCCGCTGGTGCTGGTGGTGGTCGGCCGGATCACGCCCGGCCAAAAGGTGCCCGCGCAGGAACAGCTGCTCTCGGGCGGCGCGGTCTGTTTCGCCCTGCTGCAGGCGGCGCAGGCCCTGGGCTTCGGCGCGCAGTGGCTGACCGGCTGGGCCGCCTACGACCCGGTGGTGGCCGCCCGCCTCGGCCTGCAGGCGAACGAAACCGTGCTGGGCTTCATCCACATGGGCACCCCTTCGGGCGACGTCCCGGAACGCCAGCGCCCCGACCCCGACGCCCTGCTCGCCGACTGGACGCCATGAGCGGCCCGGTCCACCTGGTCGACGCCAGCCTCTACGTGTTCCGGGCCTGGCACTCCATGCCGCCCGAGTTCGAGGACCGCGACGGCTGGCCGGTGAACGCCGTGCACGGCTTCACCCGCTTCCTGCTCGAGCTGCTCGAACGCCAGCGGCCCGCGCGCATCGCCGTGGCCTTCGACGAGTCGCTCGACACCAACTTCCGCAACGAGCTCTATCCGGCCTACAAGGCCAACCGCGAGCCGGCGCCCGAGGAGCTCAAGCGCCAGTTTGCGCACTGCCAGCGGGTCTGCCGCGCGCTGGGCCTGCCGGTGCTGGCCGACGACCGCTACGAGGCCGACGACCTGATCGGCAGCGCGCTGGGCCAGGTGCGCCGCGCCGGCCACGCCGGCCTGATCATCTCGGCCGACAAGGACCTCTCGCAGCTGCTCGACGCCGACGACGAGCAGTGGGACTACGCCCGCAACGAACGCTGGCGGGCCGACGGCGTGAAGGCCCGCTACGGCGTGCACGCGCACCAGGTGGCCGACTACCTGGGCCTCACCGGCGACGCCATCGACAACATCCCCGGCGTGCCCGGCATCGGCCCCAAGACCGCGGCCACCCTGCTCGGCCACTTCGGCAGCCTCGACGGGATCTACGAGCGCCTGGACGAAGTGCCCTACCTGCGCCTGCGCGGCAGCGCCCAGCACGCCGCCCGCCTGCGCGAGCACCGCGAGATCGCCCTGCTCTCGCGCCGACTGGCCACCATCGACGTCGCCGCGCCGCTGCCACCCGACCTGGGCACGGCCGAACGCCGCGCCCCGGACGCCGCCGCGCTCGAGGCCCTGTGCGAAGACCTGCGTTTCGGCCCCATGACCCGCCGCCGGCTGATGTCGGCCTGAAGCCGCGCTAGGATCGGCGCATGAGCGACGACGCCAAGACGATGTGCGAGGGCAAGTACCTGCGGCTGGTGAAGCGCGGGCACTGGGAGTACGCCGAGCGGACCAACGCCGGCAGCGCGGTGATCGTCATCGCGGTCACGCCGGAACGGAAGCTGCTGTTCGTCGAGCAGTTCCGCGTCCCGCTGGGCGCGCCCACCATCGAGATGCCGGCCGGCCTGGTCGGCGACCTCGACGCCCACGACACCATGGAAGAAGCCGCGCGCCGGGAGCTGCTGGAGGAAACCGGCTGGCTCGCGTCCGAAGTGAAGGTGCTGATGGTGGGCCCCACCAGCTCGGGCATGAGCAACGAACTGATCGCCTTCGTCCGCGCCCGCGGCCTCACCCGCGTGCACGCCGGCGGCGGCGACGAAACCGAGCAGATCACCGTGCACGAAGTGCCGGTGGACGACGCGCCGCGCTGGCTCTCGGCCAGGATGGCCGAGGGCTATTCCATGGACCCCAAGCTCTGGGCGGGCCTGTGGCTGCTCGAGCGCAATCCGGACGGAACCCCGGCCTGAGGCCGCTTCAGCGGAAGCCGTCGGTCGCGCGCACCAGGATGTCGGTGAGCTCGGCCTCGAAGGCCGAATGGCCCGCGGTCGGCGCGATCTCCAGCTTCGCCTCCGGCCAGGCCTGCTTCAGGTCCCAGGCGTTCTGCACCGGGCACACCACGTCGTAGCGGCCGTGCGCGATCACGCCGGGGATGCCCTTGAGCCGGTGCGCGTCGCGCAGCAGCTGGTCGTCGGCGTCGAAGAAGCCGCCATTGACGAAGTAGTGGCATTCGATGCGCGCGAAGCTGAGCGCGAAGTGCGCGTCCTCGTGGCTGTCGATGAAGGCCTCGTCCTGGCGCAGGAAGCTGGTGCTGGCTTCCCACACCGACCAGGCGCGCGCGGCCGAGAGCCGCACCGCCTCGTCGTGCGAGGTCAGGCGGCGGTGGTAGGCGCTCATCAGGTCGTGCCGCTCCACCTCGGGAATGGGCTGCAGGTAACGCTGCCAGGCCTCCGGGAACAGTCGCGAGGCGCCCTGCTGGTAGAACCACTCCAGCTCCCAGCGGCGCAGCATGAAGATGCCGCGCAGCACCAGTTCGCTCACCTGGCCCGGGTGCGCCTCGGCGTAGGCCAGCGCCAGCGTCGAGCCCCAGCTGCCGCCGAACACCTGCCAGCGGTTGATGCCCAGGTGGCGGCGCAGCCGCTCGATGTCGGCCACCAGGTCCCAGGTGGTGTTGTCCACCAGGTCGGCATGCGGCGTGGAACGGCCCGAGCCCCGCTGGTCGAACAGGATGATCCGGTAGCGCGCCGGGTCGTGGAAACGCCGCATCTTGGCGCCGCAGCCGGCGCCCGGGCCGCCGTGCAGCAGGACCACCGGCTTGCCTTCCGGGTTGCCGCACTGTTCGTAATAGAGCCGGTGCCGCGCGTCCACCTGCAGGAAGCCGCTGTCGAAGGGTTCGATCTCGGGGTACAGGCCGCGCATGCTCGCCTCGGTGCCGGGGTGGGGACCCTGATTCTAGCCCGCGCGCGACCCCACGCCCCAAGGCTTGAACTGTCATGGACGAGGTGTATGCTCGGTTCCAGATGGGAACACCGCCGACCCGATTGAGTCTGGTGGGCACCGGGAAGCAAACCCACCCGGCCGGGGCCCCGTCTTCCCATGAAACCGCCCTGCCGCGCGTGCTCTCGCTCGACGCGCATGGCCGCATCCTCGACTGGATGCACTGGCAGGACGCGGTCTGCCTCTACGTTCGCGGCGCGGTCGCCTGGACCCTGGGCGAACCCTGCCTCACGGTGCGCGGCGGCACCAACCGCTGGACCGG
>NZ_AVCH01000055.1 GCF_000747075.1 Arenimonas malthae CC-JY-1 | reverse complement strand
ACCCCATCGTCGCCGGCCGCAGCCATGCCAACGGCAAGGCGCTCGATCCTTCGCCCGCGCTCACCAACACCGCGCTGTTCGCCCGCGACGGCAACCTGTGCCTGTACTGCGGCCAGGAGTACAGCCGGCACTCGCTCACCCGCGACCACGTCATGCCGGTGTCGCGCGGCGGCCGGGACGTCTGGGAGAACGTGGTCTGCGCCTGCTTCCACTGCAACTCGCGCAAGGGCAACCGCACGCCCCAGCAGGCGGGCATGCCGCTGCTGGCCGTGCCCTACCGGCCGAGCTGGGTGGAACACCTGATCCTGTCGAACCGGCACATCCTGGCCGACCAGATGGCCTTCCTGAAAAGCCACCTCCCCAAGCGCAGCGGCCGCCCCGCCTGAGGGCATTTGACGCCGCCCCGCCGGCCGGCCGACACTGCCGGCCTTCACGCGGCAACCGCCGCGTGACCAGGGGGAACACAGGGAATGACGACGCAGAGCATCTGTTTTGCAGGCTTGCCGCGTGACGAGCAGGCCGGCATCGAGGCTGCCTTCAAGCAAGCCAACGCGCAGCACGGCAACCGCTGGTCGCTGGCGAACGAGAACGAAGCCGCCGTGGTGGTCGTGGACATGGACTCCATGTACGGCCAGATGAGCCTGATGAAGGCATTGAGCAACGGCAAGGTCGTGGTGGCGCTGACCGCCGGCGGCCGCGTGGACGCCGACTACCAGCTGGCCCGCCCGGTCACCGCGGAAGGCATCGCCGCGCTGTTGTCCCAGATCGAAGCCCAGGCCCCGGCGACCCCCGCGCCGGCGCCCGCGGTGGAAGACCTGGCGCCGGCCGCGCCGGAGCCGGCGCC
>NZ_AVCH01000054.1 GCF_000747075.1 Arenimonas malthae CC-JY-1 | reverse complement strand
AGGGCGGCGAACGCCAGGGCGGCGGCGAGCAGGGCCAGGGCGGCGGCCAGGAAGGCGGCGGCCAGCGCGAGGGTGGCGACGACGCCAACCGCGAAGGCGGCTTCCGCGAAGGCCGGCGCAACCGCCGCGACCGCTTCCGCGACAAGCGCGACCGCTTCCGCGACCGCCCGCGTGGCGACGGCGGCGAGGACGAAGGCAATGGCGGCGGCAACGGCGGCGGCGAGCGCAACGACCGCCCGCTTCCCCAGCTGCCGCCGGACTTCCCGACCTACAGCCTCAACGACCTCAAGCGCATGCCGGCGCACAAGCTGCTCGAGATCGCCGAGAAGCTGAACCTGCATGAGGGCGTGGCCCGCATGCGCAAGCAGGACGTGAACTTCGCCCTGCTCAAGGTGCTCACCCGCCACCCCGCCGGCGTGGCCGGCGACGGCGTGCTGGAAATCCTGCCCGACGGCTACGGCTTCCTGCGCTCGGACGACGCCAGCTACCTGGCCGGCCCGGACGACGTCTACATCTCGCCCAGCCAGATCCGCCGCTTCAACCTGCGCACCGGCGACCACATCGCCGGCCGCATCCGCAGCCCCAAGGACGGCGAGCGCTACGTGGCGCTCAACATCGTCGACACCATCAACGGCGAACCGCCGGAGGCGTCGAAGGGCAAGGTGCTGTTCGAGAACCTGACCCCGCTGTTCCCGCGCGAGCGCTTCCGCCTCGAGCGCGGCAACGGTTCGTCCGAGGACATCACCGGCCGCGTCATGGACCTGATGTCGCCGCTCGGCAAGGGCCAGCGCGCCCTGATCGTCTCGCCGCCCAAGGCCGGCAAGACCATGCTGATGCAGAACGTGGCCCAGGCCATCATCCACAACCACCCGGACGTGCACCTGATCGTGCTGCTCATCGACGAGCGGCCCGAGGAAGTGACCGAGATGCAGCGCACCGTGCGCGGCGAAGTCATCTCGTCGACCTTCGACGAGCCGGCCGCCCGCCACGTGCAGGTCGCCGAGATGGTGATCGAGCGCGCCAAGCGCCTGGTCGAGCACAAGAAGGACGTGGTGATCATGCTCGACTCGATCACCCGCCTGGCCCGCGCCTACAACACCGTGGTGCCCAGCTCGGGCAAGGTGCTGACCGGCGGCGTGGACGCCAACGCCCTGCACCGCCCGAAGCGCTTCTTCGGCGCGGCCCGCAACGTCGAGGAAGGCGGCTCGCTCACCATCATCGCCACCGCGCTGGTGGAAACCGGCTCGAAGATGGACGAGGTGATCTACGAAGAGTTCAAGGGCACGGGTAACTCCGAAGTGCACCTGGACCGCCGCATCGCCGAGAAGCGCGTCTATCCGGCCATCAACATCAACCGCTCCGGCACCCGCCGCGAAGAGCTGCTGATCGAGCCGGACATGCTGCAGAAGATCTGGATCCTCCGGAAGCTGCTGCACCCGATGGACGAGCTGGCCGCGATGGAGTTCCTGCTCGACAAGATGAAGAACACCAAGTCCAACGACGAGTTCTTCTCTTCGATGAAGCGCTGAGGCCCGCCTCCCGCTTCAGGCAAGAACGCCGGCCCCTGGCCGGCGTTCTTGTTTTCCGCCCGCGAACGCTTCAGCGCCCGGGCAGGCCCAGCGGCGTGAGCAGCCGCAGCCGGGCCGAACCGCGCTCGCCCGAATCGGCCAGTTCGATCGGCGCCTGCGCCGCCGAGGCCGCCACCACCCAGGCCGGCACGTCCACCGGCACCGGCCGCACGCGCGTCCAGCGCCGTTCCTCGCGCGACTGCCCCGGGGCGATGTAGCGCACCGGGATGCGCACCAGTTCGCCCGGGGCCACGCCCTGGAGCGTCCAGTACTTGATGGCGGCGAGCGTGGCGCGCTGGAACTGGTTGGCGAAGCGGCGGCCCTGCGCACCCGGGTCGGGCCCGGTGAGGTGCAGGTATTCGGTGGCGGCTTCGGTGGGCTTGCCGTCCGCATCCACCCGCGCGGCCACCACCACCAGGGCCCCGATGCCGGTCAGGGCCGCGTCGCGCGGGTAAAGCGGCGCACGCAGGCTCGGCGACTTGTCCGGCCCGCGGTAGGTCTCCGGGTCCAGGAACACGGCGCGATGGATGGCGAATTGGGCGGTGCGCGCCTCGTCGTCGCGTTCGGCCAGCAGGTCCAGGCGCATCCGGCCGCGCGCGCTGATCGGCTGGCCCTGCACGAGCACCGGCTCGAACTTCCACTCGCGCACCTTGGCCTCGTAGCCGCGGCGCACGTCCTCGCCCAGCCAGCCGGCGTCCTTGAACGCCACTTCCAGCACCTGCCCCTGCGGGCCGATGACGAGCTCCCCTTCGAGCTGCGCGGTGAACCGCGCCGGCTCGCCCGCCTGCGCCAGCCCCGAGGCCAGCAGCAGCGCGCACAGCAATCCAGCAAGACGCATGTCTTCCCTCCCCCCCGGGCACCTCGGGAGTAGAACACCGGCCCACCCCCCGTTCAATGCCACGTTTGCGCAGCGCATAATCGGCCAATGCATGGATCCGGCGGCTACCTCGGCATCATCCTCGTCTTCCTGGTCGCCGCGGTGGTGGCGGTGCCGCTGTTCCGGCGCCTGGGCCTGGGCGCGATCCTGGGTTACCTGGCCGCCGGCGTCGCCATCGGCCCCGACGGCCTGAAGCTGGTGCCCGACCCCGAGGACGTGCTGGCCGCGTCCGAATTCGGCGTGGTGATGCTGCTCTTCATCATCGGCCTGGAACTCAGCCCGCCGCGGCTGTGGGTGATGCGCCGGCAGGTGTTCGGCACCGGCGGCCTGCAGGTGCTGCTGTCGGCGCTGGCCATCGGCCTGGTCGCCACCCTGCTGGCCGACGGCTGGAAGGCGCCGTTCGTGATCGGCATGGGCCTGGCGCTGTCGTCGACCGCCGTGGGCCTGCAGCTGCTGGCCGAGCGCAAGGAACTCACCAGCGAACACGGGCGGGTGGCGTTCGCCATCCTGCTGTTCCAGGACCTCGTCGCCATCCCGCTGCTGGCGGCCATCCCGCTGCTGGGCGCGGCCAAGGCGCTGGAACGCTCGGCGCCACCGCTCGATTCGGTGGTGACGGCGGTGGCGGCCATCCTGGCGGTGGTGATCGGCGGGCGCTTCCTGCTGCGGCACCTGCTGCGGGTGGTGGCGCGGGCCAAGTCGGTGGAGGTGTTCACCGCCAGCGCGCTGCTGGTGGTGGTGGGCAATGCCTGGCTGATGCAGGAGGCCGGCCTGTCGATGGGCCTGGGCGCCTTCCTGGCCGGCGTGCTGCTGGCCGAATCGGAGTTCCGGCACGAGCTCGAATCGCACATCGAACCGTTCAAGGGCCTGTTCCTGGGCCTGTTCTTCATCGCCATCGGCATGAGCATCGACCTCAACGTCATCGCCGACGAACCGGCGCTGATCGCCGGTGGCGTGCTGGGGCTGCTGCTGGCGAAGACGCTGATCCTGGTGCTGGTGGGGCGGCTGGCCGGCGGCGTGTCGCTGCGCAGCGCGCTGATGCTGGGCGCGGTGCTGGCGATGGGCGGCGAATTCGGCTTCGTGGTGTTCGCCGAGGCGCTCAAGGCCGGGCTGGTGGATGCGGCGACGCGCGACAAGCTGTTCGTGGTGATCGGCCTGTCCATGGCCGCCACGCCGCTGGCGATGATGGCGGTGGCGCGCTGGCTGCGCGAGCACCCCGAGGTGGAAGCCGCGCGCGAGCCCGACCTGATCGACCACGAGTACCCGCGGGTGATCATCGCCGGCTTCGGCCGCGTCGGCCAGATCGTCGGGCGCATGCTGCGCGCGCAGAAGATCCCCTTCACCGCGCTGGAGAACAGCGCCGAACAGGTGGATTTCTCGCGCCGCTTCGGCAACAAGATCTACTTCGGCGACCCGGCCCGCCCGGAACTGCTGCGCGCCGCGCACGCCGACCGCGCCGAGGTGTTCGTGCTCACCACCGACGACCCCGACGCCAACGTGCGCACCGCGCGCCTGGTCAAGCGCATGTACCCGCACCTGAAGGTGTACGCCCGCGCCCGCAACCGCCAGCACGCCTTCAAGCTGATGGACATGGACGTGGACGTGACCCGCGAAACCTTCCACTCCAGCCTCGTCATGGGCCGCAAGGTGATGGAGGCCCTGGGCGTGCCGCCCGAGGAGGCCGCGCGCAACACCGACCGCTTCCGCGAACACGACGAAGCGCTGCTGCGCCGCCAGCACCTGGTGTACGACGACGAGGCCGCGCTGGTGGCGTCTTCGCACGAAGCGCTGCGCGACCTGGAAACCCTGTTCGAAGCCGACACCGCGCCCGAACCTGGCGAGGGCGAACCGCCCCGCTGATCAGCGCGGGCGCTTCGGGCCGTTGTCGTCGCCCGCGGCCGGTTCGCGCAGGAAACGCGCCAGCGAGGGCGTGCCGGCGCTGCGGGCCGGTTCGAATTCCGCCGCCACGTCGACGAAGCCGCGCAGCACCGCCAGGTCGTGCGGGGTGCGGCCGAGCGCGTCGCGCGCCTGGCGGTCGGCGCCTTCGCGCAGCAGGCGTTGCACCACGCGCGGCAGGCCGTGCAGCGCCGCCAGGTGCAGCGGCGTCAGGCCGCGGGCGTCGTGCGCGTCGAGCGCCACGCCTTCGCCCAGCAGGCGGTCGAGCGCGGCCAGCAGCACGTCCTCGTCGCAGGCCGTGCCGGGTTCGGCGCGCGCGCCCAGCAGCAGCAGCAAGGGGGTCTGGCCGGCGGCGCTGGGCGAATCGGGTTCGACGTCGGCCAGCAGCAGCACGTCCACCAGGGCCAGCACGCGCTGGCGGTCGCGCGACGAGAAGGCGTGCAGCGCGGCGCAGTGCAGCGGCGCCAGGCCCTGGGCGTCGCGCGCCTCGGGGTTGGCGCCGTGCGCGAGCAGGCGCGAGATCAGTTCGGGCTGGCCCAGCGCGGCCGCCAGCATCAGCGGCGTCACCTGGCCGGGCAGCGGCAGGTCGGGTTCGGCGCCGGCGCGCAGGAGCTGATCGACCACGCCCGCGTGGCGCATGCTGATCGCGGCCGACAGCGGCGTGGCGCCGGTGCGCGCGGCGATGCGGGTGTCGGCGCCGCGCGCGAGCAGCAAGGCCACCACGGCCTCGTGGCCACCACCGGCGGCGCGCAGCAGCGCGCTGCAGCCCTGCGCGTCCACCGCGTCCACCGGCAGGCCGAGTTCGAGCAGGCGCTGCACGGCGTCTTCGTCGCCGGCCATGGCGGCGGCGGGCAGGTCGGAAGGCTG
>NZ_AVCH01000053.1 GCF_000747075.1 Arenimonas malthae CC-JY-1 | reverse complement strand
AGCGACAGGCACGGCCGCCGCCACTCGCGGCGCGCCAGCCGCCCGCCTTCCGCGACGGCCAGCGCGGCCAGCGGCCAGCGCAGCCCGGCAGGCAGCGCGCTCAGCAGGATCGACAGGCCGGCCAGCAGGCCGAGCAGGCACAGGCCCCGCGCAAGCCAGCGCGAAGGCCGCCAGTCAATGCGGCAGGTCGATGATGCGCTGGACGATGCCATCGAGGTCGCTGTCCCCCGGCCGCTCGCGGCCCATGAACCAGCGCCAGAGCTTATCGTCCTCGGTGTCGAGCAGCCGTAGGAAAAGCGAACGTTCGGCGTCGTCCGCCGCCGGCCAGCGGCCGTCGAGGTAACGCAGCATGAGCTGGTCGAGCTCGCGCATGCCGCGACGGCAGCGCCAGCGCAGCCGTCGCAGTTCGGCGTCGTCGCTCACGCCCGCCGCCTCAGGCGCCGCGGCGCTGCAGCATCAGCTTCTTGATCTCGCCGATGGCCCGCGCCGGGTTCAGGCCCTTCGGGCAGGTGCGCGCGCAGTTCATGATGGTGTGGCAGCGGTAGAGCTTGAACGGATCTTCCAGGTCGTCCAGGCGGGCGCCGGTGTCCTCGTCGCGCGAATCGATGATCCAGCGGTAGGCCTGCAGCAGGATCGCCGGGCCCAGGTAGCGGTCGCCGTTCCACCAGTAGCTGGGGCAGCTGGTCGAGCAGCAGGCGCACAGGATGCACTCGTACAGGCCGTCGAGCTTGGCGCGGTCTTCCTTCGACTGCAGGCGCTCCTTGGCCGGGGCCGCGCTCTGGGTGCGCAGCCAGGGCTTGATGGAGGCGTACTGGGCGTAGAAGTGGCTCAGGTCCGGCACCAGGTCCTTGATGACCGGCATGTGCGGCAGCGGGTAGATCGGCACGTCCTTGCCGCCGCACTCGTCGATGGCCTTGGTGCAGGCCAGCGTGTTGGTGCCGTCGATGTTCATCGCGCACGAACCGCAGATGCCCTCGCGGCAGGAGCGGCGGAAGGTGAGCGTGGGGTCGATTTCGTTCTTGATCTTGATCAGCGCGTCCAGGACCATCGGCCCGCACGAGTCCATGTCGACCTCGTAGGTGTCGGTGCGCGGGTTGGCGCTGTCGTCCGGGTTCCAGCGGTAGACCTTGAAGGTGCGCACGTTCTTCGCGCCCGGCGCGGGGAAGTGCTTGCCCTTGGTGACCTTGGAATTCTTCGGGAGGGTGAACTCAGCCATGTGCTCGGTTCTCGGTTCGGTGCCTGGGCCCGCGGCGCGGGCGTGGGTGCCTCAGTAGGTGCGCGCCTTGGGCGGCACCACGTCCACGTCCTTGCTGAGCGTGTACATGTGCACCGGGCGGTAGTCGAGGGTGGTGTTGCCGGCCTCGTCCACCCAGCACAGGGTGTGCTTGTGCCAGTTCACGTCGTCGCGCTCCTGGTAGTCCTCGCGGGCGTGGGCGCCGCGCGATTCCTTGCGGTTCTCGGCCGAGACCATGGTGGCCACGGCCTGGCCCAGCAGGTTCTGCAGCTCCAGGGTTTCGATGAGGTCGGAGTTCCAGACCAGGGACCGGTCGGAAACGCGCACGTCCTCGAACGACTTCACCACCTCGCGGATCTTCTGCACGCCCTCGAGCAGGGTTTCGCCGGTGCGGAACACCGCGGCGTTGTTCTGCATGACCTGCTGCATGTTGCCGCGGATGTCGGCCGTCGGCGTACCGCCGCTGGCGTGGCGCAGCTTGTCGAGGTTGGCCAGCGACTTGTCGCAGGCCGACGCCGGCAGCGACTTGTGCGGCGCGCCCGGCTTGATCGTCTCGGCGCAGCGGTTGGCCACGGCGCGGCCGAACACCACCAGGTCGAGCAGCGAGTTCGAACCCAGGCGGTTGGCACCGTGCACCGACACGCAGGCGGCCTCGCCGATGGCGTACAGGCCCGGCACGACGGTGTCGGGGTTGCCGTTCTTCAGGGTGACCACTTCGCCGTGGTAGTTGGTCTGCAGGCCGCCCATGTTGTAGTGCACCGTCGGCAGCACCGGGATCGGCTGCTTGGTCACGTCGACGCCGGCGAAGATCTTGGCGGTCTCGGCGATGCCCGGCAGCTTCTCGTGGATGTCGGCCGGGTTGAGGTGGGTCAGGTCGAGGTGGATGTGGTCCTTCTTCGGGCCCACGCCGCGGCCTTCGCGGATCTCGATGGTCATCGAGCGGCTGACCACGTCGCGCGAGGCCAGGTCCTTGGCGTTCGGGGCGTAGCGCTCCATGAAGCGCTCGCCGTTGGAATTGCGCAGGATGCCGCCTTCGCCGCGCACGCCCTCGGTGATCAGGCAGCCGGCGCCGTAGATGCCGGTGGGGTGGAACTGCACGAACTCCATGTCCTGCAGCGGCAGGCCGGCGCGCAGCGCCATGCCGCCGCCGTCGCCGGTGCAGGTATGGGCCGAGGTGGCGGAGAAATAGGCACGGCCGTAGCCGCCGGTGGCCAGCACGGTGCCCTGGGCGCGGAACAGGTGCAGCTCGCCGGTGGCCATGTCGAGCGCCAGCACGCCGCGGCAGGCGCCTTCCTCGTCCATGACCAGGTCGAGCGCGAAGTACTCGATGAAGAACTCGGCCGAGTGCGCCAGCGACTGCTGGTACAGGGTGTGCAGGATGGCGTGGCCGGTGCGGTCGGCGGCGGCGCAGGTGCGCTGGGCGGTGCCCTTGCCGTAGTGCGTGGTCATGCCGCCGAAGGGGCGCTGGTAGATCTTGCCGTCCTCGGTGCGCGAGAAGGGCACGCCCTGGTGCTCGAGCTCGATGATGGCCGGGATGGCCTCGCGGCACATGTACTCGATGGCGTCCTGGTCGCCCAGCCAGTCCGAGCCCTTGATGGTGTCGTAGAAGTGGAAGCGCCAGTCGTCCTCGCCCATGTTGCCCAGCGCGGCCGAGATGCCGCCCTGCGCGGCCACGGTGTGCGAACGGGTCGGGAAGACCTTGCTGATGCAGGCGGTCTTCAGGCCCTTCTGGGCCAGGCCGAAGGTGGCGCGCAGGCCGGCGCCACCGGCGCCGACGACGACCATGTCGTAGGTGTGCTCGTGGATCTTGTAGGCGGACGTCATGGCGTTCTCAGTGTTTGTTGTCGATGCGGCCCATGGCGCGCATCAGGCAGTAAAGACGATGCGGCCGATGGCCAGCAGGGAGGCGATGGCGGCGATGGCGTAGGCGAACTTCACCGCCACCTGCAGCACCAGTTCGGCGCCGCCGTGCACGTAGTCCTCGATCACCACCTGCAGGCCCAGCCGGGCGTGCCAGAACAGCGACAGCACGAAGGCCGTCAGCAGGATCGCGGTGAGCGGCTGGGACAGGGTGGCGCGCACGGTGGCCTGGTCGTCGCCGAGCAGGCCGATCATGAGGATCACGAACCACGGGGTGAGCAACATCAGCGCGATCGCGGTCAGGCGCTGGTGCCACCAGTGGCTGGTGCCGTCCTTGGCGGAGCCCAGGCCCTTGGCGCGCGCGAGCGGGTTGCGCAGGCTCATGCCGCACCTCCCGCCGTGAAGCCGAAGTACCAGAGCACCGCGGTCAGCACGATGGCGAGCGCGATCACGGCGTAGCCGCTGGCATAGACCTTGGGGATGTCGAAACCGTGGCCGGCGTCCCACGCCAGGTGCCGGATGCCGTTGAGGAAGTGGTAGACCAGGCAGGCCGAGAAGGCGAACAGCGCCACCTGCCCCGGCACCGAGGCCAGCACCGCCTGCAGCGATTCGAACGCGCCCGGGCTGGACGCGGCGGCCACCAGCCAGCCGGCGAGCACCAGGGCCCCCAGGGCGAGGACCACGCCGGTGGCGCGGTGCAGGATGGACATCACGCTGGTGATCTGCGGGCGGTAGACCTGCAGGTGCGGTGACAGGGGTCGTTCTTGCGTCGCCATGGGCTGCGCTCGTCTGGGTGAGGTGGGAAGTATGGAAGGCGCGATGTGGGCGCCGCGTCAGAAGTCGATGCAGCGGCCGTTCTTTTCCCAGTCGCCGTAGCGGGTGGGTTCGGGGCCGTCGCGGCCCCCGACCTCCGCCGGTGGCGCCGCGCCAGGCGCGCCCGTGGGCGGCTCGCCAGGCTGGGGCTCGGGGGATGCGGCTGTTTCGCCTATGATTCGCGGCTCGGTCGCCATCCGCCAATGTTAAGTCCCGCACCCATGTCGTTCAAGCCAAACCTTGCCGCGAACGCCTGCCATCCCCTGCCCGGCCACGGCATCCTCGAGGTGTCGGGGCCCGACGCCGCGGCCTTCCTGCAGGCGCAGGCGATGAACGACGTGGCCGCGCTGGCGCCCGGCCGCTGGCACTGGAATGGCCTGCTGACGCCCAAGGGCCGGGTGATTGCGCTGTTCGCGCTTGTCCATGCAGCGCCGTCGCGATTCCTGATGGTGCTGCCGGATTTCCCCGCGGAGGAACTGGCGTCACGGATGAAACGCTTCGTGTTCCGGAGCAAGGTGGTGCTGCAACCATTGCCCTGGGTGGCCGCGGCCGGCCCCTCGCCCGCTTTTGCCGCCGCCGATGCCGTGCTGGATGGCGGCGACGGCGGACTGGCGCTGGACATGGGCGGCGAAGACGGCCCGCGCTGCCTGTGGCTGCTGCCGTCCGGGCACCCTTCGCTGGCGGCACCCGACGCCGCCGTGGCCTCGGCCTGGCATGCCGCCGACCTCGCCCACGGCCTGCCGCGCCTGCCGGAAGGCCAGCGGGAGGCGTGGACGCCGCAGATGCTCTCGCTCGAACGCCTGGCGGCCTTCAGCCTCAAGAAGGGCTGCTACCCGGGCCAGGAAATCGTCGCGCGCACGCATTACCTGGGACAGGCCAAGCGCGGCCTGGTGCGCCTGGCCGGCGAAAGCCTGCAGCCTGGCCTGGCGGTGGACGCCGCCGGGCAGGCCGTCGGCACGGTGGTTTGCGCCACCGGCGACGGCCGCGAAGCCCTGGCGGTGCTGGGCGCGGACGCGCCGGGGGACCTGGCGGCCGGGGGGCAGCCCTGCCGGCGCCTGCCGCTGCGTGAAGGATTGCGCCGCCCCGCCTGAGACCCGCGTCACGATTGGCGCCCCCCGGCCGTATCTGCTATATCGGGCCGCAAGGGAGGAGTCCAACATGAAGCGTATCCGTGGCCTAGCGGCCTTCGTACTTGCTTTCGTCTCGGCGCCGTCGCTGGCCGCCGATTACACCCTCGCGGTGGAGCCGAACTACCCGCCGTCGCAGGCGCAGCTGGTGTACAAGCCGCTGCTCGACTACCTCTCGGCCAGCACCGGCCACACCTTCAAGCTCAAGACCTCGGCCAACTACCACGTCTACTGGCGCGACCTGCGCGCGGGCATGAAGGTGGACTTCGCCTTCGAGGAAGCGCACTTCACCAGTTACCGCATCGACCGCCTCGGCTTCACGCCGCTGGTGCGCGTGGCCGAGCCCACCCGCTATTCGCTGCTGGCCGACGCGGCCATCGCCGAAGGCGGCACCGCGGGCCTGATCGGCTACCGCGTGGTCAGCATGCCGGCGCCCAGCATGGGCTACCTGCTGCTGGGCGAGATCTACCGCAACCCGATCGCCCAGCCCGAGATCAAGTCGGTGGCCTCGAACTGGCGCGATGGCGTGGAAATGATCTTCTCGCAGGAAACCGAGGCGGCGATGGTGCCCAACTACATCGCCCAGCTCTACCCGAACCTGGTGGTGGTGTCGGAATCGCGCGAATTCACCGGCCGTACGCTCAGCGCCGCCGGCACCGTGCCCGGCGACGTGCGCGAGGCGGTGGCCACGGCCATGCTGAAGCTGCACGAGGACGCCGCCCTGTACGAAGTGCTGGCCGAACTCGGCGCCAGCCAGTTCGTCGAGACTTCCAACGACGCCTATGCCGGCACCGAGAAGCTGCTCGCCGGCGTGTTCGGCTACCGCCCGAAGCCTTCGGCCCCGGCTCCGGCGCCGGTGGAGGAAGTGGAGATCGACGAGGACGCGCTGGGCGGCATCGAGGTCCAGGCCGAGGACTGAGCCCGGCGCTTCAGCCCAGTTCGAACTGGATGGCATCGCCGGTGTTCACGGCGATGCCCTGCCCCAGGCTGATGGTGCCCGACTTGCGAAGGTGCAGTTCGTCGCGGTGCAGCTTGATCTCGTCGTCCTCGCCGATGCGCACGTAGGTGCCATTCGTGGAGCGGTCCGAGAGCGTGAAGTGGCCGCGCTTGTACTCGACCATGGCGTGCGTGCGGCTGACCCAGTCGGCCTCGACCTGCAGGCCGTTGCCCGGTTCGCGGCCCATCGAAAACGGCTCGGAATGCGGGCCCAGCTCGACCACCCGGCCGCGATGGCGCAGGCGCAGCACCGCGGCGCCCTCGCCTTCCTCGGCGGCGGCGCGCACCGAACTTTGCACCATGGTCATGCCGGAGGTGTCCTCCTGCCAGACCAGGTCGACGATGGCGATCGGCAGCAGCTTGCCGCTGACCCGCGCCTTGCCCAGGCTGCGCGCCTCG
The DNA here is from genome assembly GCF_000747075.1 of Arenimonas malthae CC-JY-1. Taxonomy (GTDB): domain Bacteria; phylum Pseudomonadota; class Gammaproteobacteria; order Xanthomonadales; family Xanthomonadaceae; genus Arenimonas; species Arenimonas malthae. Next base: position 41,232 of record NZ_AVCH01000053.1, on the reverse strand, counting down.
GGCGCACGGCCCGACAGGCTGTCGTAGGTGGCGGCCGTGGTCACCACCTGTTCGCGCTTGGCCAGCGAAGCCATGCGCGCGGCGGTGTTCACCGCGTCGCCGTAGACGTCGCCGTCGGCCTCCTCGAGCGCATCGCCATGGTGCAGGCCGATGCGCACGGCCAGGCTGTCGCGCACGAAGTCGATGTCGCGGGCCATGCGCCGCTGCATGTCGCAGGCCGCCAGCACGCCGTTGAGCGCGGCCGGGAAGGTGCACATGATCTCGTCGCCGATGGTCTTGATGACCCGCCCGCCATGCTGCTGGCAAACCTGGGTCAGCGCACCCAGGACCAGCGCGATCAGCCGGCGCGCCTCGACGTCACCCTTGGTCTCGAACAGCCGGGTGCTGCCGCTGACGTCGGCGAAGAGGATCGTCTGGGGCCGGGACGGGCTCATGTCCAGCAAAACGACATCAGGCCAGGCGCTCGGCCATGGCCACGATGTCATCGTCGCTGGGAATGACCAGGAAGGCGGCGCCCGCCAGCGGCGTGTAGGTGTCCTCGCCGACCACCCGGCGCAGCGGCTTGGCACCGTGGCCGGCCTCGACCACCGCGGTGATCACGCCCTCGCCCACGCCCGCCGAGCGGCGGCCTTCGTCCACCACCAGGATGCGGTCGCACTCGCCGGCATGGCGTGCGATCGCGTCGCCGTTGAGCGGCTGCAGCCAGCGCAGGTCCACCACGCGCACCTTCCAACCCTTCGCGGCTTCGATGCGGCGCGCGGCGCGCAGGCTCATGGGCACGCCGTTGCCGAAGGTGAAGATGACCAGGTCGCGGGCTTCGGGCGCGTAGACGCGCTCCTCGCCCAGCACCATCGCCTGGTCGACCGGCGGGTAGCTGGTCAGCCACTGGCCGTCGCCCGGCTCGTACAGGTCCTTGGTCATGTACAGCGCGATCGGCTCGAGGTAGGCGCAGACGCGGCCGTCCACCTTCGCCATGGCCATCATCGTGCGCAGCATGGTGGCGGCGTCGTCGCCGCGGCTGGGGCAGCCGACCACCAGGCCGGGGATGTCGCGCAGCGCGGTGATCGAGTTGTCGTTGTGGAAATGGCCGCCGAAGCCGCGCTGGTACCCCAGCGAGGCCACGCGCATCACCATCGGGTTGCGGTACTGGCCGTTGGAGAAGAACTGCAGGCTGCAGGCCTCGCCGCGGATCTGGTCGCAGGCGTTGTGGAAATACGCCAGGTACTGGATCTCGGGCATCGGCAGCATGCCCATGTTGGCGTAACCCTGGGCCAGGCCCAGGATCATGGTCTCGTCGAGCAGCGTGTTGAACACGCGGGCGTTCTTGAACGCCTTGTGCAGGCCCTTGGTGACCGTGTAGACGCCGCCCTTCTGCGCCACGTCCTCGCCGAACAGCAGCGTTTCCGGGTACTTGCAGAACAGGTCGTGCAGGGCCTGGTTGATCTGGATGGCCAGGTGCTTCGGCGGCTGGTTCTCGGGCAGCTTCGCCTCGCCGCCGAACACGGCCAGGCGCTTGTCGGCGTAGTCGCTGCGGCTGGCCTCGGCGGCCACCTTGTCGGGCGTGTACGGCGCCAGCGGCGCCATCACCTCGGCCAGGTCGGTCAGCTTCGGGCGGCGGTCGGCTTCCTCCGCGGCGGCGAAGCAGCGCGCGCGCATGGCTTCGTACTTCTGCAACAGCTCGTCCTTAGACATCAGGCCCGAGACCAGCGCGATCTCGGCCGAGCGCAGCAGCGGGTCGGTGGCTTCCACCGCCATCAGCTCCTCGAAGCTGCGCCACTCGATCTCGAAGTCGGTGCCGGCGTGGCCCATGATTCGGGTGGTCTTGAGGTGCAGGAAGGTCGGGCGGCGCGTGCGCCGGCAGTGTTCCACCGCGGCCTGCACCTGGCCGTAGCCTTCGGCCAGGTCGAGGCCGTCGGCGTAGAAATAGTCCAGCCCGTCTCGGTGGCGGAAGGCATTGCCGATCCAGCCGCCCGGGGTCTTCACCGAGATGCCGATGCCGTTGTCCTCGCAGACGAACAGCACCGGCGCCGGCAGCTTCTGGTAGGCCGTCCACTGCGCGGTGTTGAAGGCGGTCTGGGCGGTGGCGTGGTTGCTCGAGGCGTCGCCGAAGCTGCAGATGGCGATCGAATCCTGCGGGATCGGCAACTCGTGGCCGATGCGGCGCGCCTGCTCGATGGCGATGGCGGTGCCCAGGGCCTTGGGCAGGTGCGAGGCGATCGTCGAGGTCTGCGGCAGTACCCACAGCGGCTTGCTGCCCCAGACCTTGTGGCGGCCGCCCGAGGCCGGGTCGTCCTTGCTGGCGGCGAAGCTGAGCGCGGAATCCATCACCGGGTCCATGCCCGGCAGCTTGCGGAAGCGCTCGGCCATGAAGCCGCCGGAGCGGTAGTGCAGGAAGGCCGGGTCGGTGTGGCGCGTCAGCCGCGCCACCATGGCATTGCCCTCGTGGCCCGAGGAGCCGATGGTGTAGAACACCTTCTGCTGCACGCGCAGCACGCGCGCCATCAGGTCGAGGTGGCGCGACACCAGCTGCGATTCGAACAGGGCCAGGAAGTCTTCGGCCGTGCAGGCGCTGCCGTCGAGCACCGGCTCGTGCGGCGCCGGCCGGTGCTGCGGCGTCCCCTGCCAGCCCTTCACGAACTCGGTGAAGTTGTCGTCGCAGACCTTGGCGCGGTTGACGTCCTTGTGGCGGGCCGGGATCAGGGGGGCGGTCATGGCGCTCAGAACGCGTTGATGCCGGTGACTTCGCGGCCGATGACCAGCTGGTGCACGGTCTCGGTGCCCTCGTAGGTGATGACCGACTCGAGGTTGAGCGCGTGGCGGATCGGCGGGTGCTCGGTGGTGATGCCGGCGCCGCCGAGGATGTCGCGCGCCTCGCGGGCGATGTCCAGCGCCATGCGGCAGTTGTTCCACTTCGCCAGCGACACCTGCGAATGCTGCAGCGTGCCGGCGTCCTTGAGGCGGCCCAGCTGCAGCGACAGCAGCTGCGCGAGCGTGATGCGGCGGGCCATGTCGGCCAGCTTGAGCTGCACGGCCTGGGTGGCGGCGATCGGGCGGTTGAACAGGATGCGGGTCTTGGAATACTCCAGCGCCGAGGTGTAGCTGGCGATGGCGGCGCCGATCGGGCCCCAGGTGATGCCGTAGCGGGCCTGGCTGAGGCAGCCCAGCGGGCCCTTGAGGCCCTTCACGTTCGGCAGGCGCTGGCTGTCGGGCACGCGCACGCCGTCGAAGAACAGGGCCGAGGTGACCGAGGCGCGCAGGCTCATCTTCTTGTGCACGACCTGGGTTTCGAAGCCCTTGGTGCCCTTCTCGACGATGAAGCCCTGGATGCCCTCGTCGGTCATCGCCCAGACGATGGCGATGTCGGCCAGCGAGCCGTTGGTGATCCACATCTTGGCGCCGTTGATGACCCAGTCGCCGCCGTCCTTCTTGGCGGTCGTCTTCATGTTGGCCGGGTCGGAACCACCGTGCGGCTCGGTCAGGCCGAAGCAGCCGATGATCTCGCCGCGGGCCATGCCCGGCAGGTACTTCTGGCGCTGCTCTTCCGAGCCGTAGGCGTAGATGGGGTACATGCACAGCGAGCTCTGCACCGAGACGAAGCTGCGGATGCCGGAATCACCGCGCTCGAGCTCCTGGCAGATCAGGCCGTAGCTGACGGCGTTGAGGTTGGCGCAGCCGTACTTCTCGGGCAGCGAGGAACCCAGCAGGCCCATGGCCGCGATCTCGGGCACCAGTTCCTCGGGGAAGCGGCCCTGGTCGAAGCAGTCGCCGATGATCGGCAGCACCTTCTCGTCGGTGAAGCGGGCGACGCTGTCCTGGATCATGCGCTCCTCTTCCGAGAGCAGCGAACGGATGTCGAACAGGTCGGTCGGGTTCAGGGCCATGGCTTGGGGTTTTCGCTGGACGGGAAAACCGGGATTTTAGCCGGTTCCCCGGCCGGCCGGCAGTCCGTCGGCAGTCAGCCCAATGAAGAAGGGCCGGCCTTGCGGCCGGCCCTCCGGGGGCGACGCGGGGGGAGGAGGCGCGTCAGCCCTTGGGCGGGGTCCCGGCGCCGGCGACGGCGATCACGCCGTCCTCCACCGGCAGGCGGTCGCCCGGGTCCTCGGCCATCACCAGGCTGCCGGTCTGGCCCTCGTAGCGCCAGGTCACGTCGTAGCCGACGATCTTGTCGCGTTCGCCCAGCAGGACCTGGTCGCCCGGCTTGGACTCGACCCGGACGCTGCCCAGTTCGCCCTCGCTGCGGTAGGTCACGTCGTAACCGACGATTTCCTCGCGCGGCTCGGTCACGGTCTGGCAGACCTGCTCGACCTCGGTGTACTTCTTGCCGCCGGCGTGGCGGCGGTCGATCTCGCGGCCGGCATAGGCGCCGCCCACGGCGCCGGCCACGGTGGCCAGCTTGCGGCCGTCGCCGCCGCCCACCTGGTTGCCCAGCAGGCCGCCGACCACGGCGCCCACGACCATGCCGTCCTTGTCGCCGAAACGCTCGGGCTGGCGCTTCTCGACCACCCGGTCCTCGCACACCTGGCGGGAGCCGGTGCGCATCTCGGTGATGGCGGTGGAAGACACCACCTCGCCGTAGATCGGCTCCTTTTCGGTGATCGGGGTGGACGACACCACCTCGGCATACGGCGTCGCGAACGTCTGGTACGCGGCGATGGCGCCGCCACCCGCGAGCATGCCGGCCAGCACGGCCAATACGGTCTTGTTCATGGTCTTGTCCTCGTTTGGCGGCGGTTCTCCGCCGACGCGAATGGAGCCTCGCGCAAGCCGCCTGAACGGCGACCGAAAGCGCGGCCGGCGCCATCACCGCATGTTAACTTCGGCGGCACGCCCCTTGCAGGAGCACGCCATGGCCCACCCCCTTACCGGACCGCTGGTCGGCTTCGCCTCCCGGCTGCGCTTCCCCACCCTGTTCAAGCTCACGCTCGTGCTGATGCTCGTCAGCTGGCTCTGGCCCTTCGACCCCCTGCCCTTCATCGACGAGATCGTGACGGCGCTGGCGACCCTGGTGCTGGCCAGCTGGAAGCGCCGGGACGAGCCGCCGGCACGGCCCAAGGGCCAGGTCATCGACGGTGAAGCCCGGCGCGAATGAACCTGCTGTACGACAGCCACTGCCACCTCGACGCGTCCGAATTCGACCCGGATCGCGACGCCGTGCTGGCCCGGGCGCGTTCCGCGGGCGTCACCCGGCAACTGGTGCCGGCGGTGGACCGCGCCAGCTGGCCGGCCATCCGGACGCTGTGCGCGGCCGACCCGGGCCTGCGCCCGGCCTATGGCCTGCACCCGATGTTCCTCGACCGCCACCAGCCCGAAGACCTCGACGCGCTGGCCGAATGGCTGGCCCGCGAGCGCCCCGCCGCGGTGGGCGAATGCGGGCTGGATTTTTTCGTCGAGGGCCTGGACCCGGAGGCGCAGCGCCGGTACTTCCGGCGCCAGCTGGAACTGGCGCGTGAATTCGACCTGCCCGTGGTGCTGCACGCGCGCCGCGCCGTGGACGAGGTGATCGCCTCGCTGCGGCGGATCGGCGGCCTGCGCGGCGTGGTGCACAGCTGGTCGGGCAGCGAGGAACAGGCGCGGCAGTTGTTCGGCCTGGGTTTCCACCTGGGCATCGGCGGCCCGGTCACCTTCGAGCGCGCCCGGCGCCTGCGCCGCACCGTGGCGACGATGCCGATCGAATGGCTGCTGCTGGAAACCGACGCGCCGGACCAGCCCGACGCCGCCCACCGCGGCGAGCGCAACGAACCCGCCCGCCTGCCGAACGTGCTGGCCGCGGTGGCCGCATTGCGCGGCGAAACGCCGGAATCCGTGGCTGCCGCGACGGCCGCCAACGCCGAACGCCTGTTCGGCTAGCGAACGCCCGGCCGGGCCTCAGCCCGCCCTGGCCTTGAGGATGAGCTCCAACGCCTTGCCCGCCATCGCGAAACCGAAGGTGCCGGTGACGTGCGTGGCCGCGCCCAGACCGGCGCCGCAGTCGAGCTTGAGCGCCGCATCGGCGCCCACCTGCGGCCGCACGCCGCAAACGCTGCCGTCGGCCTGCGGGTATTTCACGTTTTCCAGCGAGTAAACCGCCGGCACGCCGAAGTATCGGTCCGGGTTGCGCGGGAAGTTGAAGTCGGCGCGCAGGCGCTTGCGCACCAGGGCCAGCATGGCGTCGTGTTCGGTGCGCGAGAGGTCGCGCACGCGCACCAGGGTGGGGTCGGTGCGGCCGCCGGCCGAACCGCAGACCACCAGCGGCAGCTTCCGGCGGCGGCACCAGGCGACCATCTCGAGCTTGCTTTTCAGGCTGTCGCAGGCGTCGAGCACGACGTCGTGGCCGCGGTCGAGCAGCGTTTCGAGGTTGGCCGACACCAGGAACTGCGGCACCACCTCGACCTCGATGCCGGGGTTGATGGCGCGGCAGCGCTCGGCCAGCACCTCGCCCTTGTTGCGGCCGAACTGGCCCTCGAGCGCGTGCAGCTGGCGGTTGGTGTTGCTGACGCAGACCTCGTCGGCGTCGACCAGCACCAGCCGGCCCACGCCGCTGCGCGCCAGCGATTCCACCGCCCAGGAACCCACGCCGCCCAGGCCGACGACGCAGACCTGCGCCCGGGCCAGCCGCTGCGCCGCGCCGCGGCCATAAAGCCGGTCGATGCCGGCGAATCGGGAAGAAACCATGGCGCCATTCTACCCGTCGCCCGGTCGGCGGGAGTTCAGGTGCGGGCGCCTAGGTTCGGACGCGAGTTCCCGTCCCCAGGAGATCGCCATGAAGACCCCCCTGCTGATCGCCGCCGCCCTCGCCCTCACCCTGTCCGCCTGCGCCAGCCAGCCGCGCTCGTCGGGTTACGGCTACGACCGTGGCTACGGTTATTCCGAGCCGCGGCGCTGTTACGACTGTGGCCGCGTCGAGCGCATCGAGGTGGTCTACGGCGCCCGCGAAAACAGCCGCACCGGCGCCATCCTGGGCGGCATCGTCGGTGCCGTGGCCGCGCGCGAGATCCCCAAGCACGGCAGCCAGGGCAACAAGAACACCGCCACGGTGGCCGGCGCCGTCGCCGGCGCGGTGGCCGGCAACGCCATCGAGAACAAGGTCAACGAGCAGACCTACGACGTGCACGTGCGCATGGACGACGGCCGCCTCGTGGTGATCAACCGCAACAGCCTGGGCAACGGCATCCGCGAGGGCGCCTACGTGCGCGTGGACGGCACCCGCATCATCCCGCTGCGCTGAGCCTGCTGCCCGCGAAAGACCGCCGTGCTATCGTCGCGGCGGTCTTTTTTCGCCCGGAGCCCGTGCATGCGTTCCCTGATCCTGGTCCTGGTCGGCCTGTTCGTCGGCGCCGCCGCCACCCTCATCGCCATGAACGCCCTGCGCCAGGGCACGGCCTACCCCAACGGCGTGATGGCCGTGATGTCGGCGCAGATGAAGGGCCTGGACCAGTCGCTCAAGCAGAACCGCTGCGCCGCCACTGACCTGACCCCGCGCCTGCAGTCGCTGCGCCACCTGGCCAACGACCTCGAGCCGGCCTTCCTGCCCACCCAGGACGACGAGCGCTTCACCCAGCATTCCACCGTGCTGCGCGCTTCGCTCGACGCCGCGCTGGCGACGCCGCCGGCCGACTGCGCCGCCGCGGGCGTGGCCATCAACCGCATCCAGAACGGCTGCCAGGCCTGCCACCGCGACTTCAAGGGCTGAGCAGCCACTCCGCGACCACCGGCGCCACGGCGCCGGGTTCGCGCATCCAGCGGAAGTGGTCGGACCGGGCGCCGAGCCGCGCGTCGTCGAACAGCTCCCACCGGCGTGGGCCCGCGCCCAGCTTGGCCACCAGCCCCTGCAGCGAGGCCTCGGGCACGAACCAGTCGTGCAGGAAGCGCAGCGCCAGCACCGGCACCGCCAGCTCGCGCAAACGCGCCTCCAGCGGACGCCCGGTGCCGTAACCGGAGTAAACGCCGGTACGCACGGTGCTGGCCCAGTCGCGCATCAGCTGGCCCGCCTCGCGGCCGGCGAACCCGAGGCGATGGCCGGGGTAATAACCCGCCGCCCGCGTCAGCGGCGGCAGCAGGCGCGCGAACGCCGAGATCAGCACGCGCTCCCAGGCCGGGAAGGTGCGCGCGTCCGGCACGCCGGTGGCGACCAGGACCAGGCCGGCGCAGCGCGCGGGCGACAGCGCCGCGGCCATCGCGGCGAACTGGCCGCCCAGGCTGTGCCCGCCGAAGCGCCAGCGCAGCGCGGGGTCGAGCGCGGCCACGCTGGCCGGCAGGTCCTGGCCGAGCAATTCGGCATAACCCCAGTCCACGCCACGCCGGGCCCGCAGCGCGCTGCCGCCGATGCCGCGCCACTCGTGCACCGCCACCGCCACGCCCGCCTGCGCCAGCGTCGCGGCGAAGCGGTCATACTTCTGCGCGGGCACGCCCAGCGCGGGAACCCACAGCAGCCCCGCGCGTGCGCCGGGCGGCGAAAACACGCGCAGCGGGAAACGATGGCCATCGGCGGCGACGAGCGGGGTTTCGACGGGAAGCATGGCCATGCCGGCAACGGTGGGAGCGAAAGCATAACGGGCGCGCCGCGCCGGCGGCAGGGCGAATCACGCCACCTGCACGTGGTCGCGACGCACGGTTGACGCCGCCGCGACCTCGCCACGACACGCCGCGCGCAATGCTGCGCCGGTGCCCTCTCCCCCGGCACCCAACCCAGGAGAAACCCATGACCCTGCTGCGCAAGTCCCTGCTCGCCCTGCTGATCTCCGGCGTCGTCGCCACCCCGGCCCTCGCCGGCCACCACAACGAGGCCAAGCCGGCCGGCACCATCGTCGACGTCGCCGCCGGCAACGCCGACTTCGAAACCCTGGTCGCCGCGGTCAAGGCCGCCGGCCTGGTCGAGACGCTCAGCGGCGAAGGCCCGTTCACCGTGTTCGCGCCCACCGACGACGCGTTCGCCAAGCTGCCGGCCGGCACCCTCGAGGACCTGCTCAAGCCCGAGAACAAGGACAAGCTCGTCGCCATCCTGACCTACCACGTGGTCGCCGGTAAGGTGAAGGCCGCCGACGTGGTCAAGCTCGACACCGCCACCACCGTCAACGGGCAGGCCGCCGACATCACCGTGGAAGGCAGCACCGTGAAGGTGGACAACGCCACCGTCACCGCCACCGACATCGCCGCCAGCAATGGGGTGATCCACGTCATCGACACCGTCATCCTGCCGGACTGATCCCCCGCTCCCTGCGTTCCCAGGACGGCCCGCTTCGGCGGGCCGTCTGCTTGTTATGCTCCGGCCATGGACCTGATCACGACCTACTACGTGGTGGCCGGCGCGCTCATCGTCGTGGGCCTGCTGGGTACGATCCTGCCCGTGCTGCCGGGCTTGCCCGTGATGTACGCGGGCATGGTGCTGGCCGCCTGGGCCGGCGGCTTCCAGCACATCGGCGGCTGGACGCTGGCCGTGCTCGGCGTGCTGGTGCTGCTGTCGATCGCCGTGGACCTGCTGGCCAGCATCGCCGGCGCGCGCCGCGTGGGCGCGTCGAACAAGGGCGTGTTCGGCGCCGGCGTCGGCGGTTTCGTCGGCATCTTCTTCGGGCTGCCCGGCCTGGTGGCCGGGCCCTTCCTGGGCGCCGCGCTGGGCGAAGTGGCGCACGGCCGCGAGTGGAAACACGCCTCGAAGATTGGCTTCGGCACCTGGGTCGGCCTGCTGCTTGGCGCCATCTTCAAGCTCGGGCTGGCCTTCGCCATGCTCGCGCTGTTCGGCCTGGCGCTGCTGGTCGACTGAACCTCAGGACTGCAGTTCGCGCAGCGTCACCGACGGCGGCGCGTTCACCACCCGCCGCGTCGCCCACATGCCCGCCACCAGCGCGGCCAGCATGCCCGCCGCGCCGCCGGTGGCCGCCAGTGCCCAGTCCGGGCTCCACGGCAGTTCGAACACCTGCCGCGCCACCACGCCGGCCAGCACCGACGCGGCGATGGCCGCCACCAGCCCCGAGAGCAGGCCGATGGCCGCGAATTCGGAGGCCTGCGCCAGCCGCAGCTGGCGGCCGCGGCCGCCCAGCACGCGCATCACGCCGCCCTCGAGCAGGCGCTCGTCCTGGCTGGCGCTCACCGCCGCCAGCAACACCAGCAGGCCCGCCACCAGCGAGAAGGCGAACACCGCCTCCACCACCGTGGACACCTGCTCCACCGTGCCGCGCACCTGGGCCAGCACCGCGTCCACGTCGATCACCGACAGGTTCGGGAAGGCCGACACCAGTTCGGCGGTGAAACGCGTCTTCTCCGGCGCCACCTTCACCGCGGTGATGAAGCTGCCCGAATACCCGTCGAGCGAACCGGGCGAGCCGAGCACGAAGAAGTTCGGACGGAAGCTTTCCCAGTCCACGCGGCGCAGGCTGGTGATGCGGCCTGAGTAGCGCGCGCCGGCGATGTCGAACGCCACCTCGTCGCCGACCTTCCAGCCCAGGGATTCGGCGAATTCCTCCTCCACCGACAGCTCGGGCGAGGCCGGCACGCCGGTCCAGAATTCACCCGAGGTGACCACGTTGTCCGCGCGCAGCGTTTCGGCCACCGACAGGTTGAACTCGCGCTCGGCCATGCGCCGGGCGCGGCTGCCTTCCTCGTAATTGGCGCCGCTGGCCGGCTGGCCGTTCACCTCGCTCAGGCGGGCGCGGATCATCGGGAACAGTTCCGGCTCCGCCACGCCCTGGCCCTGTAGGAATTCGCGCACCGACGGCACCTGCTCGGGCTGCACGTTGATGATGAAGCGGTTCGGCGCGTCGGCCGGCATGGCGTCGCGCCAGCGGTCGAGCAGGTCGGTGCGCACGAAGGTGAGCAGCAGCAGGGCCATCAGGCCCAGGCCCAGCGACGACACCTGCGCGATGGACGCACCGGCGCGGCGGCTGACGTTGGCCAGGCCATAGCGCCAGGGCCCGCGCAGGCGCGAACGCAGCCGGCGCAGCAGCGCGATCAGCGCCCAGGCCAGCGCCGCCAGCACCGCCACGGTGGCCAGGATGCCCACCAGCATGGCCGTGCCCAGCGTCGCCGAACCGGCCTTCCACCACAGCAGCGCGGCCAGGCCGGCCAGTCCCGCCACCGCCACCACCCAAGCGCTGGGTTCGGTGGGGTCGAGGTCGCGGCGCAGCACGCGCAGCGCCGGCACCCGGCGCAGGGCCAGCACCGGCGGCACGCCGAAGGCCAGCAGCACCGTCAGGCCCACGCCCAGGCCTTCCAGCGCCGGGCGCCAGCTGGCACCGGGAATGGAAAGCTTCAGGGCCTCCTGCAGCCAATCGGCCACCAGCCACTGCAGGCCGAACGCCAGCGCCACGCCGATGCCGCTGCCGAGCAGGCCGAGCAGCAGCAACTCGCCCACGTGGATGCCGACCAGCGTGGACTGGCTGGCGCCGAGGCAGCGCATCACCGCCGATCCCTGCAGGTGGCGGGCGCTGTGCCGGCGCGCGGCCATGGCCACCGCCACCGCCGCCAGCACCACCGAAATGAGCGCGGCGAGGCCGAGGAAACGGTCGGCGCGGTCGAGCGCACGGCGGATCTCCGGGCGCGCCTCGCCGGCGGTTTCCAGCCGCTGGCCGCGGCCGAGGTTGTCGCGCGCGAACGCCGTGAATTTCTCCACCGCGCCCGCCTCGCCCGCCACCACCAGACGGTAGGTGATGCGGCTGCCTTCCTGCACCAGGCCGGTGGCCGGCAGGTCGTCGAGGTTGATGAACACGCGCGGCGCGGTGTTGAAATAATCGAGCGCGGCGTCCGGCTCCTGCACCACCAGGGCGGCGAGGCGCAGCTCGCGGGTGCCGATGCCGATGGTGTCGCCCACCTTCGCGTCCAGCGCGTCGGCGCCGGCGCGGCTTAGCCACAGCGTGCCCGGCGCCGGCACGTCCGGTGCATCGGATTCGGGGCCGCCGGCGCGTTCCTGGATGCGGAAGCGCCCGCGCAGCGGGAAGCCCTTGCCCATGGCCTTGAGGTCGCCGAGCTTGAGCGATTCGCCCGCGCGCACCATGGTGGCGAAGGACAGTGTCTGTGCCTGCGCCAGGCCGGGCGCCTGCGCGGCCTCGAGCAGGGCTTCGCCGATGGGCTCGTCGGCGCGCAGCACCACGTCGCCGCCGAGCAGGCGGTTGGCTTCCAGCGCCAGCGCGCGTTCGGCGCGGTCGGTGACGAAACCCACCGAGCACACCGCCATCACCGCCAGCACCAGCGCGGCCAGCAGGATGCGCACGTCGCCCGACGCCAGGTCGCGGCGCAGCTGGCGCCAGGCCAGGCCGGCCCACTTCATGCCGACACCAGCCGGCCGGAATCCAGGCGCAGCACGCGGCTGCAGCGCGCGGCCAGGTGCTCGTCGTGGGTCACCAGCACCAGGGTGGTGCCGGCCTCGCGGTTGAGCTTGAACAGCAGTTCGATGATGGCCTGGCCGGTGCGGGTGTCGAGGTTGCCGGTGGGCTCGTCGGCGAACAGCACCGAGGGCCGGGTGACGAAGGCGCGGGCCAGGGCCACGCGCTGCTGCTCGCCGCCGGAAAGCTGGCGCGGGTAATGGCCCAGGCGCTCGGCCAGGCCCACCTGGCCCAGGATGGCGCGGGCCGGGCCTTCGGCGTCGTCGTCGCCGCGCAGTTCCAGCGGCAGCATCACGTTCTCCAGCGCGGTCAGCGAGGGCAGCAGCTGGAAGCTCTGGAACACGAAGCCCACCTTCTCGCCGCGGACGCGGGCGCGGCCGTCCTCGTCAAGCCGCGAAAGCGGTTCGCCGTCGAGCCGCACCTCGCCGTCGCTGGGCACGTCCAGGCCCGCCAGCAGCGACAGCAACGTGCTCTTGCCTGAACCGGAGGCACCGACAATCGCGACCGCTTCACCCCTTGGAATGGTAAAACCAACCCCGTCGAGGATGGTCAGGTCGCCCGAGGGCAGCGGCACGCGCTTGCCGAGGCGCTCCACGTGCAGGGCGTCGCGCTGGTTGGCGTGCGTTCCGGGACTGTCGGCCATGGTGTCCTCAATTCAAAGGTCAGGAGTCGGGTGCATGAATACACGATATGGAGCATGGCGCACCGGGGTTCAACGGGGAGTCATGGCCCTACTGATGGCACTGGTGGCGCTGGCGCCGGCAATGGCCCTGGCCGCCGAACGCAAGGTGCTCGTGATGGGCGATTCGCTCTCGGCCGCCTACAACCTGGCCCCGGAACAGGGCTGGGTGGCGCTGCTGGGCAAGAAACTTCAGACGAGCCACCCGGGCTGGACCGTCGCCAACGCCAGCATCAGCGGCGAAACCACCGCCGGCGGCGCCAGCCGCATCGCCGCGGAACTGGCCCGGCACCGGCCGGCCGTGGTGGTGATCGAGCTCGGTGCCAATGACGGCCTGCGCGGCCTGGACCTGGCCCAGACCCGCGCCAACCTCGAGCGCATGATCACCGCCGCCAAGCAGGCCGGCGCCCGCGTGCTGCTGGTGGGCATGCGGCTGCCGCCGAACTACGGCCCGCAGTACACCCAGGGCTTCGAGCGCAACTACGCCGAACTGGCCAAGGCGCACGGCGCCGCCCTGCTGCCCTTCCTGCTCGAGCCCATCGCCACCGAGCGCGAGGCCTTCCAGGCCGACAACCTGCACCCCGTCGCCGAGGCGCAGCCGCGCCTGCGCGACCACGTGTGGCCGGCGCTCGAGCCGCTGCTGCGCTGAATCCATTTCGTCCACGACACCGGAGCCCGCCCATGAAGACTCCCCTCGCCCTCCTGCTCGCCGTCGCCATCACCGGCTGCGGCGCCCGTGGCGCGGCCGAAGCCGCCAGCCAGTTCCCCAGCGAAAAGGGCACGATCGAAGTCAGCACCGTGGCCGAGGGCCTGGAGCACCCCTGGGGCCTGGCCTTCCTGCCCGACGGCCGCAAGCTCGTCACCGAGCGCCCGGGCCGCCTGCGCATCGTGGACCCGGACGGCAAGCTGTCGGCGCCGGTGCAGGGCGTGCCCGAGGTGTGGGCGCGCGGCCAGGGCGGCCTGCTCGACGTGGCCGTGGACCCGGAGTTCGCGAAAACGCCGTGGATCTACCTCAGCTTCTCCGAACCCGGCGACGGCGGCGCCGGCACCGCCGTGGCCCGCGGCAAGCTCGTGGACGGCGCGCTGCAGGACGTGTCGGTGATCTTCCGGCAGCTCCCCAAGCTCGACGCCGGCCAGCACTTCGGCTCGCGCCTGGTGTTCGACCGCGAGGGCCGCCTGTACGTGACCAGCGGCGACCGCGGCAACTGGGACAACCCGCAGCTGCTGGACAAGGGCCAGGGCAAGATCTTCCGCATCGAACGCGACGGCTCCATCCCCGCCGACAATCCCTACGCCGGCCGCGAGGACGCCCTCCCGGCCATCTGGTCCTACGGCCACCGCAACGTGCAGGGTGCGGCGCTGCACCCGCAGACCGGCAAGCTCTGGCAGACCGAGCACGGCGCCCGCGGCGGCGACGAACTCAACGTGCCGGCGCCGGGCAAGAACTACGGCTGGCCGGTGATCACGCTGGGCGTGAACTACAGCGGCGCGCCCATCGGTTCGGGCAAGGCCGAGATGGAAGGCATGGAGCAGCCCATCCACCACTGGACGCCGTCGATCGCGCCCAGCGGCCTGGCCTTCTACACCGCCGACCGCTTCCCGGCCTGGCGGGGCAACCTGTTCGTCGGCGCCCTCGCCTTCCAGCGCGTGGTGCGCCTCGAGCTCGACGGCGAGAAGGTGGTGCACGAGGAAGCGCTGCTCACCGACCTGGGCGAGCGCATCCGCGACGTGCGCCAGGGCCCGGACGGCTTCCTGTACCTGCTCACCGACGCGCCCAAGGGCAAGCTGCTGCGCGTCGGGCTGGCCGCCGCGAAGTAAGGCCGCGGCTCAGGCCTCGCCGCGCGCCAGCGCGCGCAGCGAGGCGAATTCATGCACGAAGCGGCCGGGCGCATCGCCTTGCCGCAGCAACGCCACCGCCGCGGCCGCGACGTCCGCGGCGGCGATGGCGCGGTAGCGGCACAGGCTGCCCAGCAGCAGCGGATTGGCCAGCGGCGCCAGCCGCTGGCCCAGGCCTTCCGCGAACCGCCGCTCGGCGCGTTCGCCCAGCAGCAGGCCCGGGCGCAGCAGGTCCAGCCGCTCGAAACCCAGCTCGGCCAGGCCGCGTTCGGCCTCGCCCTTCACCCGCAGGTAGAAATTTCCCGACTGGGCGCTGGCGCCGACCGAGGACACCAGGATGGCGTGGCGCGCGCCGAGCCGGCGGGCCACTTCGCCCAGCCGCAGCACCAGCTCGCGGTCCACGGCGAGGAAGGCTTCGCGGGAACCCGCCTGCCTGAGCGTGGTGCCCAGGCAGCAGACGTAGGCCGCCAACCTTGGCGCCAGCGCGGCTACCTGCGGCCCCAGCACGTCCACGCCGGCCGACAGGTCGGTGGCCAGCACGGACAGCCGCGGATGCGTGCGGGCCAACGGCCGCCGCACCGGTGCCACGACCCGGGGGCCGTCGGCACCGGCCAGGGCCAGCGACAGCACGCCGCCGCCGACCAGGCCGGTGGCGCCGGCCAGCAGCACGGCGCCCGCGGGCGTCACGGGCTCAGGCCCACTCGGTCAGGCCTTCGCGCTCGTAAAGCAGGCGGAAGCTCGGACGCGCCTTCATGCGCTGGGCCAGCGCGCCGAGCTGCGGCCAGTCGGTGGCTGGGCGCGGCATGTTGCGCGACCAGCGCATCAGCATGGCCAGCAGGAAATCCGCCGCGCTCACCGACGGACCGAGCAGGTAGGGCCCGCGCTTGGCCAGGTGCGCTTCGATGTGCTCCCAGCAGGCCTCGATGCGTTCGCGGGCGCGCGTTTTCGCGGCCTCGGCATGGGCCTCGCCCGCGGCCTCGTTCGGGTAGAACCAGGTGCGGAAGGCCGGCTGCAGGGTGTTGGCCAGGTGCAGCACCCACTGGTAATAGCGCGCCCGTTCGATGCTGCCCGGCTCCGGCGCCAGGCCGAAGTTCGGGTGGGCGTCGGCCAGGTGCAGCACCAGCGCCGCGGCTTCGGACACGGGCTCGCCGTGGATCAGCAGGGTCGGCACCACGCCGTGGGGGTTGAGGGCCAGGTATTCGGGGCGCTTGTGCTCGCCGGCGGCGAGGTCGAGCTTGCGCAGCTCGTGTTTGGCGCCGATCTCGAGCAGCAGCCAGTGCACGACCAGGCTGGCCGCGCCGGGGGAGTAGTACAGGGTGTACATGCCGGCTTCCATGCTAGGGGATTCCCTGAAGCATACGATGGGCGGCGCGCCAAAAGAAAAGCCCCGGGCGTCTCCACCCGGGGCTTCGCTCAATCCGTGAGGATTGGATTACATGGGCTGCACTTCGTCAGCCTGCATGCCCTTCTGGCCCTTGACGAGCTTGAAGGAGACCTTCTGGCCTTCCTGCAGGGACTTGAAGCCGGTGCCCTGGATGGAACGGAAGTGGACGAACACGTCCTCACCGTTCTCGCGGCTGATGAAGCCGAAGCCCTTGGCGTCATTGAACCACTTCACGGTACCGATCTGACGATCCGACATAACTAACTCCTTGAAACATATAGAAAGTATCGCTGACGGGAACATCCCGCCGCGCGACTGGGGTTGCAAGGAGAGCGAGGTGAAAAGATGTAGCGGATCGATGGATCTACCGCATCAGGCCACGATTCACAGTGACCCTTCGCAAACACAGTCGGGGGCACCCTACACCTTTCCGGGGAAGAATGCCAATGGTTTCGGTGGCTTGGCCGCCGGGGCGGCCAAACCGGGTGGGGACCGTTCAGGCCCGGGCGGCGCCGTTCAGTCCAGGACCACCGGGATCTTGCCGATCCGGGACTGCCACTCGCGCGGACCGGTGCGGTGCACCGACTCGCCGGCCGAGTCCACGGCCACCGTGACCGGCATGTCCTGGACCTCGAACTCGTAGATGGCCTCCATGCCCAGGTCGGCGAAGCCCACCACCCGGGCGCCCTTGATGGCCTTGGACACCAGGTAGGCGGCGCCGCCCACGGCCATGAGGTAGACCGAACGGTGCTTGCGGATGGCCTCGATGGCGGCCGGGCCGCGCTCGGCCTTGCCCACCATGCCCATCAGGCCGGTCTGGTCCAGGACCTGCTCGGTGAACTTGTCCATGCGGGTGGCGGTGGTCGGACCGGCCGGGCCCACCACTTCGTCGCGCACCGGGTCGACCGGGCCGACGTAGTAGATGAAGCGGCCGCGCAGATCCACCGGCAGCGGCTCGCCCTTGTTGAGCATGTCCACCATGCGCTTGTGGGCGGCGTCGCGGCCGGTGAGCAGCTTGCCGTTGAGCAGCAGCACTTCGCCCGGCTTCCAGCTGGCCACCTCGTCGCGGGTGACGGTGTCGAGGTCGACCCGGCGGCCCTTGGAGGCGTCGTAGGTCAGCTTCGGCCAGTCTTCCAGCGAAGGCGGATCGAGCTGCACCGGGCCGCTGCCGTCGAGGGTGAAGTGCGCATGCCGGGTGGCGGCGCAGTTCGGGATCATGGCCACCGGCAGGTTGGCGGCGTGGGTCGGGTAGTCCTTCACCTTGATGTCGAGCACGGTGGTCAGGCCGCCCAGGCCCTGGGCGCCGATGCCGAGCGCATTGACCTTCTCGTACAGCTCCAGCCGCAGCTCCTCGGCGCGGTTGGACGGGCCGCGGGCCTGCAGGTCGGTGATGTCGATGGGCTCCATCAGGGCTTCCTTCGCCAGCAGCATGGCCTTTTCGGCGGTGCCGCCGATGCCGATGCCGAGCATGCCCGGCGGGCACCAGCCGGCGCCCATGGTCGGCACGGTCCTGAGCACCCAGTCCACGATCGAATCGGAGGGGTTGAGCATGGCGAACTTCGACTTCGCCTCGCTGCCGCCGCCCTTGGCCGCGACGATCACGTCCACGGTGTCGCCCGGGACGACCTTCATGTTCACCACCGCGGGGGTGTTGTCCTTCGTATTCGTGCGCTTGCCGGCCGGGTCGGCCAGCACGCTGGCGCGCAGCTTGTTGTCGGGGTGGTTGTAGGCGCGGCGCACGCCTTCGTTCACCATGTCCTCGATGCCCAGGGTGGCGTCGGGCCAGGTCACGCCCATGCCGATTTCCAAGAAGACCGTGACGATGCCGGTGTCCTGGCAGATCGGGCGGTGGCCCTCGGCGCACATGCGCGAGTTGATCAGGATCTGGGCGATCGCGTCCTTCGCGGCCGGCGACTGCTCGCGCTCGTAGGCGGCGGCGAGGTTCCGGATGTAGTCGACCGGGTGGTAGTACGAGATGTACTGCAGTGCGTCGGCGACCGACTGGATGAAGTCTTCCTGCTTGATCTGGCTCACGGCGGGCGTTGGGATGGCGGGGAAGCCGCCATTTTACCCCGCCGGTTCCCCATGTAGGAGCGGCTTCAGCCGCGAGGCCTTTCGCGAAGGGCTTCGCGGCTGAAGCCGCTCCTACTCGAGCGCCTGCCAGCGGGCGTAGGCCTGCTCCAGCTCGGCCTGGAGCGCGGCCAGGCGGGCATTGGCGGCGGTGACTTCCTCGGCCGGCTGGCGGTAGAACGCAGGGTCCTGGATGCGGGCGGTGAGCGCGGCGATCTCGCCGTCCAGCGCCTCGATGCGGGCCGGCAGTTCGTCCAGCTCGCGCTGCTCCTTGTAGCTGAGCTTGCGCTTGGCGGGCGCGGCCGGCGCGGGCGCCGGGGCCGGCTTGGGCGTGGGCGCCACCTGCGGCGTCAGCCGCGGCGACGCGGCGTTGGCCGCGGCGATGCGGGCCGCCATCGGCCGCTGGCGCAGCCAGTCGCTGTAACCGCCGACGTAATCGCCGACGCGGCCGTTGCCTTCCATCACCAGCGAGCTGGTGACCACGTTGTCGATGAACTCGCGGTCGTGCGAAACCAGGATCAGGGTGCCGGGGTAGTCGATGAGCAGCTCTTCCAGCAGCTCCAGCGTCTCGACGTCGAGGTCGTTGGTCGGTTCGTCCATCACCAGCACGTTCGAGGGCTTGGCGAACAGCTTGGCCAGCAGCAGGCGGTTGCGTTCGCCGCCGCTGAGCTTGGTGATCGGCGCCAGCGCGCGTTCGGGGCTGAACAGGAAATCCTGCAGGTAGCCCATCACGTGCTTGCGGGCACCGTTGATCTCGATGAACTCGCGGCCCTCGGAGACGTTGTCGAGCGCGTTCCAGTCCTCGCGCAGCGCGCCGCGCAGCTGGTCGAAGAACGCGATCTCGAGGTTGGTGCCGGTGCGGATCTCGCCCGCCGTGGGCTGCAGCTGGCCCAGCAGCAGCTTGAGCAGGGTGGTCTTGCCCGAGCCGTTGGGGCCGATCAGGCCGACCTTGTCGCCGCGCTGGATGACGGTGCTGAAGCCCTTGACCAGCACGCGGTCGCCATAGGCGAAATCCACGTCCTTGGCCTCGAACACGCGCCTGCCGGACTTGTCGGCCGACGCGGCGGCCATGCGCACGTTGCCCTGCTGCTCGCGACGCTCGGCGCGCTCGCGGCGCATGGCCTTGAGCGCGGTGACGCGGCCTTCGTTGCGGGTGCGGCGGGCCTTGATGCCCTGGCGGATCCAGACCTCTTCCTGGGCCAGCTTCTTGTCGAACAGCGCGTTGGCCTGGGCTTCGGCGTGCAGGCGCTCTTCGCGCCGGCGCAGGAAGTTGGCGTAGTCGCCGGGCCAGCTGGTGACCTGGCCGCGGTCGATCTCGAGGATGCGGGTGGCCAGGTTGCGCAGGAACTGGCGGTCGTGGGTGACGAAGACGACGCTGCCGCCGAAGTTCTTCAGGAACTCCTCGAGCCAGGCGATCGATTCGATGTCCAGGTGGTTGGTGGGCTCGTCGAGCAGCAGCACGTCGGGCGCGGCCACCAGGGCCTGGGCCAGCAGCACGCGGCGCTTCATGCCGCCCGACAGGGCCGCGAAATCGGCGTCCTCGGGCAGGTCGAGCTTGCTGATCACCTGCTCGACGCGCTGCTCGATCTGCCAGCCGTTGCCGGCGTCGATGCGCGCCTGCACGTTGCCCAGCTCGACCATGTCGATGTCGGCGCCGTCGTGCAGCAGGTGGTGGTAACGCGCCAGGTCGGCGCCCAGTTCGCCCAGGCCCATGGCCACCACGTCGAACACGGTGCCCCCCAGGCCCTGCGGCACTTCCTGGGCCAGGCCGGCGATGCGGCCCTCGCGGCGAAGCACGCCGTCGTCGGGCACGATCTCGCCCGCCATCAGGCGCAGCAGGGTGGATTTTCCGGCGCCGTTGCGGCCGACGATGCAGACGCGCTCGTTCGGCTCGATCGTGAGGTTCACGGCTTCGAGCAGCAGCGGTCCGCCGACGCCGTAGTCGACGCCTTGCAGGGTGATCAGGGACATGCGGCCATTCTACCGCGCGGGCGGCCCGGCCGCCCGGGATTCAGGCGCTGCCGTGCTTGAGCCAGCGCTCGGCCATCGCCACCGAGCCGAACACGCGGCCGTGGGCGCCGCGCTCCAGGGCCAGGATTTCGCCGTGCTCCATCGCCGGCATCAACTCCACCCGGCCGACCACGAAGGCGACCTGGAGCTTGTCCATGCCCAGCGCGAAGAGGTAGTCGACGGTGAAGTTCATGTTCCGCTCGCCCTCGAAATCACCCAGGTTCTCGACCATGAGCAGCTTGCGGGCCTTGCGGCGCTGGCATTCGGCGGCAACCCGGGTCCAGTAGGCCTGGGAGATTTCCTGGCTGTCGCGCGGGCCGCTGACGGCGGCGTAGAGGTAATCGGGGCGGTCTTCGAAGACGAGGCTGATGTCGGGGGGAAGGGCGGTCACTGAAGGTCGCACGGGCACGGGGGGCCCGCATTCTACCGCGACGGCCCCGCTCAGCGCCGGCGCAGCGACAGCGTCCAGGCCACGGCAAGCACCAGCACCGCGGACGGCAGCAGCCAGGCGTGCCGGGCCAGGCTCAGGGCCGGATCCAGCGTGGCGTTGAGGATCGGATCGCCCTGCACGCCGATGTAGGCCAGGAACACCAGCGCCAGCTCGAACGGCCGCGGATTGCGGCAGGCCGCGGCCATCGCCAGGCCGGACACCGCCACGCTCGCCCCCACCACCAGCAGCGCAGCCCCCGCCAGGCCAGCGTCGCTGGCGAGGGCGCGCAGCAGCGCCGGAAGCGCTACCGCCCAGGCCAGGCCCAGCGCCATCGCCAGCCGCGCCAGCAGCACCCGCCGCCCTGCCCCGGCCGCGCTGAACACCATCGCCGTGGTGCCGGTGTCGCGCTCGCGCAGGGCGCCGCGGGCGAACACGTCCACGCACAGCAGCCAGGCCAGGATTACCGCGACCGCCTGCCCTTTCGCCGGCGCGAAGGCCTGCACGCCCCAGAGCACGGCCAGGGCCAGCCACCAGGTCAGGCGGCGCTGGCGCAGCACCAGCTTGGCTTCCGCCGCCACCAGCCGGCCCGCCGCCAAGGCCTCAAGTGGCCGCAGCAGCGCGTCCAGCCAGCGCAGGCGCAGGCCGGCACGATCTTCGGCCGCACCGGTGCGGGCCTCGCTGCGCGCTGCCGCCCAATCAAGCAGCGGCGACATGGCGACCACCGCGGCCATCGCCGCCAGCAACCACAGCGCCCGGCCAAACAGGTCCGCCGGGCGCGGCGACCAGGCGTTCCAATCGAAAGTGCCGATGCCGTCCTCCATCACGCTCATGCCGATGCTGAAGCCGCGCACGTCCAGGCCGGGCAGCGCCGTCGCCGCGTAGGCGCGGATGTCGCGCATCGCCATCGACAGGCCGCTGGGTTCGCTGACCCAGGTGCTGGCCGCCCAGGCCGACTTTTCCGGGTCCAGGTTTTCCGAGGCACCGATGAAGACGAAGATCCAAAGGAAGAAGAACAGGACGTTGCCGCCGCTGCGGCGCAGCCAGGGCAGCAGGTCGAAGAGGATGGCGAAGAAGGCCGCCAGGCCCAGGGCGGGCATGGCGAAGACGAGCGACGGCAGCGCCATCTGCCAGGGCGAGAGCGCGGCCGATTCGCCCAGGTGCCACTGCGCGGCCAGGCCGACGCACAGGCCCACGGCGATGATCGCGCCGAACACCACCATGTGGCTGGTCCATTTCGCCAGCAGGTAGGCGGGCCGTGTCATCGGCGTGGCGACCAGGAGCTGCCAGACCCGGGTCTCGAAATCGCGCGCCAGCGTGCCGCGCACGATGTAGAAGCCGAACAGCGACAGCATGCTCGCGTACATCAGGCCCAGTACCATGCCGATCCAGGCGCTGGAATAGGCGCCGCGCGAGTTGCCGATCGCCACGGTGACGTAGCCCGCCTCCATCGGCGGGAAGAAGCCCCAGGTGGCGATGGCGACGCCGGCCAGCACGACCCAGAAGCGCGTGCCGCGGCTGCGCTCGCGGAAATCCGCGCCGACGATGGCGGCGAAGCGCCGCAGCGCGTCCATGTCAGCGCGCCCCGTGGCGGTCGAGCAGCCAGAGGTAGGCGTCCTCCAGGCTGGGCTCCACCCCGGTGGCGCCCGGACCCGGGGCCTCGGCCGACACGACGCGCAGGCGGATGCCGTCGGGCCGGCGCAGCGAGCTGCTGATGGCCAGGCGGCCGCGCGCCTCGGCCAGCGCGGCCTCGGGCACGGTCCACTCCCAGGCGTGGCCGCGGGCCTGGGCCACCAGCGCCTCGGGCTCGCCATGGAACAGGCGGCGGCCCTTCGCCATCACCGCCAGCGTGGTGGCGCTGGCCTCGATGTCGGACACGATGTGGGTGGACAGGATGACCAGGCGCTGGCCGGCCAGGTCGGTGATCAGGTGGCGGAAACGCAGGCGTTCCTCGGGGTCCAGGCCCACGGTAGGTTCGTCCACGATCAGCAGCTTCGGGTCGTTGAGCAGGGCCTGGGCGATGCCGACGCGCTGCCGCATGCCGCCGGAGAACCCGCCCAGGCGCCGGTCGGCGGCTTCCGCCAGCCCGACCATGCCCAGGCACTCGTCCACCCGCTCGCCGGCCACCCGCGAGGGCAGGCCCTTCACGGCGGCCAGGTAGGCGAGGAACTCACGGGCGCTCAGCGCCGGGTAGACGCCGAAGTCCTGCGGCAGGTAGCCGAGTTCGGCGCGCAGCGCGTCGGGCCTGGCGGCGGTGTCCACGCCATTCCACAGCACGCGGCCGCTGCCGGGCTTCGCCAGGGTCGCCAGGATGCGCATGAGGGTGGACTTGCCGGCACCGTTCGGCCCCAGCAGCCCCAGGATGCCTGGCCCCAGCGCCAGGTCGACGCCGGCCAGGGCCTCGTGGCCGTTCGGATACCGGAAACCCACGCCTTCGACGCGCAACTCACAAGCCATGGAACCCCCACGCAATGGACGATCGGCAGCGGGGCGGTCGGGCCGCCCGGCCTTGTCTCGACTTTGCAGGAGGCGCGCGCGCGCCGGCACGTGCCGGTGCGCAGGGTGACGCCTGGCAGGGTCAGCGGGCGCCGAGCAGGCGCTGGTGGTCGACCAGGATGCAGCGGTCCTGCACCACGTCGATGCCGGCGGCCAGCAGGGCCGCGGCGAAGGCGTCGTCGCGGATGCCCAGCTGCAGCCACACGGCCTTGGGGCGCTTGGCGAGGATGTCGTCGAGGTGCGGCGCCAGGTCCTTCGAACGCCGGAACACGTTCACCAGGTCGACCTCGCCCGGGATGTCGGCCAGCGTGCGGAACACCGGCCGGCCGAGGATGCGTTCGACCTCGGGGTAATACACCGGCACCGGCACGATGTCGTAGCCGGCGCGTTCCATGTAACGCGGCACGTCGATGGCCGGCTGGCCGCGCTGGGCTTCGGTCTTGATGCCGAGCACGGCGATGCGCCGCACCCGGCCGAGCAGCTCGCGCAGCCCGGCGTCGTCGTTGATGAGCTTGCCGGGCGCGTTCGCCATGGCGGTCAGTGGTGGTGGCCGCCGGCGCCGTGCACGTGGCCGTGCAGGACTTCCTCGACGCTGGCCTCGCGCACTTCCACCACTTCGATGGCGAAGTTGAGGTTCTGGCCGGCCAGCGGATGGTTGCCGTCGACGGTGACCATGCCGTCCTCGATCTTGGCGATCACCACCGAAATGGCGCCCTGCGGGGTCTGGGCCTGGAACTGCATGCCGACCTCGAGCTCGTCCACGCCCTGGAAGGCCTCGCGCGGCACGACCTGGATCAGCATCTCGTTCGGGGTGCCGTAACCCTCTTCCGGCGACACCACCACGTCGAACTTGTCGCCCGCGCTGCGGCCCTCGAGCGCCTTCTCCAGGCCCGGCACGATGTTGCCGGCGCCGTGCAGGTAGGCCAGCGGCTGGGCGCCGGCCGAGGAATCGATGACCTTGCCCGCGTCGTCGGTCAGGGTGTAGTGGAAGGACGCGACGGTGCGCTCGGCGATCTGCATGGAATTACCTCGGGGGATGCCGGCCGGGAACCCGGCGGCGGGAGAAAGGGCGCATAGGCTAGGCCATGCGCCGGGCCGGCGCAAATCGCGGGTCCCGGAAAAACCAAGGCCCCGGTCGTTGCCGACCGGGGCCTGGTTGGGCGACGGCGAGGCGCCTTACATCGGCTGCACTTCGTCCGCCTGCATGCCCTTCTGGCCCTTCACGACCTTGAAGGTGACCTTCTGGCCTTCCTGCAGGGACTTGAAGCCAGTGCCCTGGATGGAGCGGAAGTGGACGAACACGTCCTCGCCGCTCTCGGGGGTGATGAAGCCAAAGCCCTTGGCGTCGTTGAACCACTTCACGGTGCCGGTCTGACGGTCAGACATATCTCATTCCTTGTAACGGTAAGTTGGGTACCCACGATCAGCCGTGAAACCCGGCAACCGCAGTCCGCCGAACATACCCGCTTACGACGCCGAAAGCGAATGCTTTAGAATGACGGGTTATCGGACCGCCCGCCGCCGCCTGCCGGTCCCCAACCCCACGGATCCCCCATGTCCGCCTTCGCCACCGAGCGTGTCCTCACCGTCCGCCACTGGACGGATGCCTATTTCAGCTTCACCACCACCCGCGACGACGGCCTGCGCTTCGACAACGGCCAGTTCGTGATGATCGGCCTGGAGGTCAACGGCAGGCCGCTGATGCGGGCCTACTCGATCGCGAGCGCCAACTGGGAGGAGCACCTGGAGTTCTTCTCCATCAAGGTGCCCGACGGCCCGCTCACCTCGCGCCTGCAGCACATCCAGCCGGGCGACGACCTGCTTGTGAGCCGCAAGCCCACCGGCACCCTGCTCATCTCCGACCTGCACCCGGGCCGCAACCTCTACCTGCTGGCCACCGGCACCGGCCTGGCGCCGTTCCTGGGCATCATCAAGGACCCGGAGACCTACGAGCGCTTCGAGCGGGTCATCCTGACCCACGGCGTGCGCAACGTGGCCGACCTGGCCTACCACGACTACATCACCCGCGAACTGCCCCGGCACGAATACCTGGGCCCGGTGATCACCGAGAAGCTGCTCTATTACCCGGCCGTGAGCCGCGAACCCTTCCGCCACCCGGGCCGCCTGACCACCCTGCTCGACTCCGGGCAGATGCAGCGCGACCTGGGCCTCGATGCGCTCGACCCGGCCCGCGACCGCGCCATGATCTGCGGCAGCCCGCAGATGCTGGCCGACTTCCGGAGCATCCTCGACGGCCGCGGCTTCAGCGCCGCGCCGCGCATCGGCACGCCGGGCGAATACGTGTTCGAGCGGGCCTTTGTCGAGAAATAAGCCGCGCCGGGCTCAGCCCAGCGCCTTCTCGATATCCTTCGCGATCGATTCGGGCTTGTCGGTCGGCGCGTAGCGCCTGATGACCTGGCCGTCGCGGCCCACCAGGAACTTGGTGAAGTTCCACTTGATGCCCTCCAGGCCGAGCAGCCCGGATTTTTCCGACTTCAGCCACTTCCACAGCGGGTGGGTGTTGCCGCCGTTGACCTCGACCTTGGCGAACATCGGGAAGCTGACGTCGTAGGTGAGCGAGCAGAAGTTGCGGATCTCTTCTTCGTCGCCCGGCTCCTGGTGGCCGAACTGGTCGCAGGGGAAACCCAGCACCACCAGGCCGCGGTCGCCGTAGTCGCGCCAGAGCTTTTCCAGGCCGGTGTACTGGGGCGTGAAGCCGCATTTGGAGGCGGTGTTCACCACCAGCAGCACCTTGCCGCGCCAGGCGTCCAGGGACTGGGGCCGGCCGTCGATGGCGGTGGCGGAGAAATCGAAAGCGGTGGTCATGGCGGGCTCCGGAATGGGATGCAGCCAGCCTACCCCAAGCCGGCCACCCCTGCCTTTCGTCATGGGGACGTAACCGGGGCATGCGCTACCCTTCGGGGTTTCCGCCCCACCCTGCTCCCGAGGAACACGCATGAATTCCAGCAAGCCGCTTGCCCTGGCCGCCGCCATCGCCCTGGGCCTGTCCCTGTCCGCCTGCCAACAGGCCGAATCGCCGCAGGCGCCTGCCGCCGAAGAAGCCGGCGCCGCCGCCCCGGCCGCCGACAACCCGTTCTTCGTGGTCAGCGAACTGCCCTACCAGATGCCCGCCTTCGACAAGATCAAGGACGAGCACTACGCCCCGGCGCTGGAGCGCGGCATGAGCGAGCAGCGCGCCGAGATCGACGCCATCGCCAACAACGCCGAGGCCCCGAGCTTCGAGAACACCATCGTCGCGATGGAGAAGACCGGCGCCCTGCTCAACCGCACCGCCGCGGTGTTCGGCAACCTCGCCGGCGCCCACACCAACGAGACCATCCAGAAGGTCCAGGCCGAGTTCGCGCCGAAGTTCGCCGCCCACCAGGACGCGATCCTGCTCGACGGCAAGCTCTTCGCCCGCATCAAGTCGCTGCACGACCAGCGTGACTCGCTGGGCCTGGACCCGGAGTCCAAGCGCCTGCTCGAGCGCTACTACATCGATTTCGTGCGCGCCGGCGCCAACCTGTCGGACGCCGACAAGGAAACGCTCAAGGGCATGAACGCCGAACTGGCCAGCCTGGCCACGACCTTCAGCCAGAACGTGCTCAAGGAAGTGAACGCCTCGGGCGTGCTGGTGGACGACGTGGCCAAGCTCGACGGCCTGCCGGCCGAAGCCATCACCGCCGCCGCGGAGGCCGCCAAGGCCGCCGGCAAGGAGGGCCAGTACCTGATCGCCCTGCAGAACACCTCGGGCCAGCCGCCGCTGACCAACCTCACCAACCGCGAGCTGCGCCAGCAGATCATGGCCGCCTCGCTGGTGCGCGGCGCCCGCGGCAACGAGTTCGACAACCGCGAGATCGTCGCCCGCGTGGCCAAGCTGCGCGCCGAGCGCGCCGCCCTGCTCGGCTACGACAACCACGCCGACTACATCCTCGAGGACGAGACCGCCGGCAGCGTCGAGGCCGTCAACAAGCTGATGTCCGACCTGGCCCCGGCCGCGGTGGCCAACGCCCGCCGCGAGGCCGCCGAGATGCAGGCCATCATCGACGCCGAGAACGGCGGCTTCCAGCTCGAGGCCGCCGACTGGGCCTTCTACGCCGAGAAGGTGCGCCAGCAGAAGTACGCCTTCGACGAATCGCAGCTGCGCCCCTACTTCGAGATCGACAACGTGCTGGTCAACGGCGTCTTCCACGCCGCCAACCAGCTCTACGGCCTGGAGTTCAAGGAGCGCACCGACCTGCCCACCTACCACCCGGACGTGCGCGTGTGGGAGGTGTTCGAGGCCGACGGCACCCCGCTGGGCCTGTTCCTGGGCGACTTCTACGCCCGCCCGAGCAAGCGCGGCGGCGCCTGGATGAACGCCTACGTGCCGCAGAACGGCCTGACCGGCAGCAAGCCGGTGGTGGCCAACCACCTCAACATCCCGAAGCCCTCGGAAGGCCAGCCCACCCTGCTGACCTTCGACGAGGTCACCACGATGTTCCATGAGTTCGGCCATGCCCTGCACGGCCTGTTCTCGAACGTGAAGTACCCGCAGTTCTCCGGCACCTCGGTGCCGCGCGACTTCGTCGAGTACCCGTCGCAGGTGAACGAGATGTGGGCCACCTACCCGTCGGTGCTGGCCAACTACGCCAAGCATTACCAGACCGGCGAGGCGATCCCGCAGGACCTGCTGGACAAGGTGATGGCCGCCGAGCAGTACGGCCAGGGCCACGCCACCACCGAATACCTGGCCGCGGCCATGCTCGACCAGAAGTGGCACCAGCTCACCGCCGACCAGGTGCCCGCCGACACCCTGGCCTTCGAGGCCGAGGCGCTCAAGGCCGTGGGCCTGGACTACGCGCCGGTGCCGCCGCGTTACCGCAGCACCTACTTCTCGCACATCATGGGCGGCTACTCGGCGGGCTACTACGCCTACCTGTGGTCCGAAGTGCTGGACGCCGAGTCGGTGGAATGGTTCAAGGAGAACGGCGGCCTCAAGCGCGAGAACGGCGACCACTTCCGCCAGACCCTGCTCTCGCGCGGCGGCAGCGTGGACGCCATGCAGCTGTTCCGCGACTTCCGCGGCCGCGACCCGGAAGTGGGCCCGCTGCTGGTGCGCCGTGGCCTCGACGAGCCGGTCGGCGGCAAGTAAGCCGGCAGTTTCAAGGCAACAAAAAACCGCCCGGGCAACCGGGCGGTTTTTTTACCTGATCCGGGATCGGCCTTCGCCAGCCGGCCGGAGCCGGGACGTCAGGCGTTGCGCTGGCAGGCGCGCAGTTCCTTGTTCAGGACCTCGGCCTTGCTGACGTACTGCTTGGCCAGGACGCGGACCACGAAGCTGTGGTCGCGGTCGAGCACGACCTTCTGGAAGGTCGTCTGCAGCTGGCCCTCGATCTCGGCCATGCGCAGGTAGCGCTCGGAGGCCGAATCCGGCCACTGCTTGAGCAGGCCCGCGTAGACCTTGCTGAGCTCGCCGAGGCTGCTCGGCGCCTTCTTGGCGGTCTTCTTGGCGGCCTTGGCCGGCGCCTTGATCTCGCCCGACAGTTCCTGCGCCAGCTCCGACTTGGCCTTGGCCAGGCGGGTGAACAGGGTGCTGAGTTTCTTGTCCTTCACCTTCTGCGCCGCTTCTTCGTAAAACGCGATCCCGTCCTCGCTGATTTCGATGAGGTCGGAAATGCTGTTGGTGGTGTCGGTCATGCGGCGCTCCTTGGCGTGATGAAAGGACAGCGCGATCGTCCCGCGGCCCAGGCCAGGCGACGGAATGCCCCGGGAAGCGGGGCCAGGCGATCACGAAGGAAAGCAAAGCCGGGACAAACCCAAGGGTTGCGGTTTGCCACCCGTTAAGGATACGCGGGGGGGCGTAAAATTTAGGTTATGCCGGCGGGCGCCGACATTTCAAACGACCGATTCAATCCACTTCACCGAACTTGGCTGCATTTTCGCCGCTTTTCAGCGCGAATAAGACCACGACACCATGCGCCCGGCCTGGTAGGGCATCACCCCGTGGAAAGGCCGGGGGTCGCCGTCGAACACCAGGGGCAGGAAATGGCGGTCGCCCTCCCAGAGCGGGAGCTCCTCCAGCCGGTCGAGTTCGACCCAGTGCAAGTCGCCCTCGGCGTTGCTGGCCGGCGGCTCGCCCGCGTAAGCGTCCACCACGAAGATGAAACCCAGCCAGTCCTCGCCGTGTTTGCCGAAACCCGGCCAGCTGAGGGTGCCGCGCAGGCGCAGCGACAGGCATTCGATGCCGGCCTCCTCGCGGATTTCCCGGCGCATGCCGGCCATCACGTCCTCGTCGGGTTCGAGCTTGCCGCCCAGGCCGTTGTACTTGCCCAGGTGGTTGTCGCCCGGCCTGGCGTTGCGGTGGACCATCAGGCAGCGGCGGCCGTCGGGCGACAGCACGTAACCGAGGGTGGCGACGATCGGGGTGTAGGGCACGCGGGACTCGGAGTTCGGGGCGGCCAGCAAGCATAATCGCAACATGCACGTGACCCCGCTCCCTGGCCTCGCCGTCGTCGGCGGCGGCCCCGCCGGCCTGATGGCCGCGGAAACCGCCCGCGCCGCCGGCTTCGACGTGGACCTGTTCGACGCCAAGGGCTCGGTGGGCCGCAAGGTGCTGGTGGCCGGCAAGGGGGGCCTCAACCTCACGCACTCCGAACCCTTCCCGCGCTTCGTCTCGCGCTTCGGCGCGCGCAGCGCCGAGGTGGGCGCCTGGCTGGCGCGCTTCGACGCCGACGCCCTGCGCGCCTGGGCCGCCGACCTCGGCGTGCCGACCTTCGTGGGCAGCTCCGGGCGCGTGTTCCCGGAAGACCTCAAGGCCGCGCCGCTGCTGCGCGGCTGGGTGCGCCGGCTGCGCGAACAGGGCGTGCGCTTCCACGTACTGCACCGCTGGCGCGGGCTGGGCCCGGACGGCGAGCACGTGTTCGACACGCCCGACGGCGAGCGCCGTTTCCAGGCCGCCGCGAGCGTGCTGGCCCTGGGCGGCGGCAGCTGGCCGGAACTCGGCTCGGACGGCGCCTGGGTGGCGCCGCTGGCCGCCGCCGGCGCCGACGTGGCGCCGCTACGGCCCGCCAACTGCGGCTTCGACGTGGGCTGGAGCGAACACTTCGCCAGCCGCCACGCCGGCGCGCCCATCAAACCCGTGCGCCTGGCCCTGGGCTGGGAAGACCCGCCGCGCTGGCGCCAGGGCGAATGCGTGGCCACCACCACCGGCCTCGAAGGCAGCCTGGTGTATTTCCTTTCGTCCGCGCTTCGCGAGCGCATCGCCAGCCACGGCGAGGCGCTGCTGCTCATGGACCTGGTGCCCGGCCGCGAGCCGGCCCGGCTCGAACAGGACCTGTCACGCCCCCGCAACGGCCGCAGCCTGAGCGAATTCCTGCGCCGAAGCGTGGGCCTGGAGGGCGTGAAGGCGGCGCTGCTGCGCGAGGTGCTGCCGCCGGAAGTCCTCGCGGGCGACGCGGCCACGCTGGCCCGCGCCATCAAGTCGCTGCCGGTGCGCTTGAAGGCAGCGCGCCCCATCGCCGAAGCCATTTCCAGCGCCGGCGGCGTGCGCCTGGAGGCGCTGGACGAACACCTGATGCTGCGCGCCCGCCCCGGGCTGTTCCTGGCCGGCGAAATGCTCGACTGGGAAGCCCCGACCGGCGGCTACCTGCTCAGCGCCTGTTTCGCCAGCGGCAAGGTCGCCGGCGCAGGCGCCGCGGCCTGGCTGCAGGCGCGGCGCTGAGCCGGCCGCCTACTCCTCGGGCACGGCCTGCGGATCGTCGGTGGCGACCTGGCCGGCGCCCGCCGGCAGCGGCTTGCCGAAACCGTAGAGGGTGACGTCGAACACCAGCATGCCGCGTGGCGCGCCCGGCGTGGGGGCGTTGTCGTAGGCCAGCGGGCCGGGAATCCAGAAGCGGAAGGTGTCGCCGCGCGACATCAGCTGCAGGCCTTCCTGCCAGCCGTCGATCAGCGCCCGCAGCGGGAAGGTGGCGCGGCTGCCGCGCTGCACCGAACTGTCGAACACGGCGCCGTCGGTGGTCCAGCCGGTGTAGTGGATCATCACCGCGTCGTCGAGCGTCGGCCGGCCGCCGCCCTTGCCGCGCTTGAGCACCTTGTAGGCCAGGCCGGTGGCCGTGCGGATGGCGTCGGCCGGCGGCGCGGCCACGTCGGCGGGGGCCTTGGTCGGGTCCACTTCGCGCAGCACGGTCACTTCCAGCACGTGCGGCAGGTCGGGCATGCCGGGGTAGCCGGGCTTCATGCGCTCGGCGTCGAACCACCAGCGCCGGGTCTCGCCGATGGGCGTGCTCATGATGGCGCGGGCCAGCGCCGGCTGGCCGCGCATCAGCCGCCGCATCGAGCCCATGATCGGGCCGCTCTGCTCGCCGTTGATGCGCGTCTCGCCGTCGGCACTCCAGGCGTTGGCCCGGAACTCGATCATGTCGGTGGTCGGCAGCACCTGCGGCTTGGGCGCCGGCTTGAGCACGACGTAGGCCACGCCGGTGGCCGTGGGGATCGCCTGCTTGGGCGGCGCGTCCAGCGGGCTGGGCGCGGGCAGCGGCTTGACCTGCGCGGCCAGGGGCAGCGCGGCCAGCAGCAGGCACAGGGCGATGAGACGGCTGAGCAGGGGCATCCAATAACTCCGGGACTGAAAACAGGGGCCGAAGGTTAGCAGACCCCCGCCTACCAGTCGGTGTTCTCCGGCAGCAGGCCGCGCAGCTCGGCTTCGGTGAGGTTGCGCCAGCGGCCGGGCTTGAGTTCGCCCAGGCGCACGTTGGCGATGCGGATGCGGCGCAACTGGGTGACGCGGTAGCCGAAGGCGGCGGCCATCAGGCGGATCTGCCGGTTCAGGCCCTGGGTGAGCACGATGCCGAAACCGAAGCGGGCGATCTTGCGGGTTTTGCAGGGCAGCGTGAGCTGGCCGTGGATGCGCACGCCCTTGGCCATGCCGCGCAGGAAGTCGTCGGTCACCGGCTGGTTCACGCCGACCAGGTATTCCTTTTCCTTCTTTTCCTCGGCGCGCAGGATGCGGTTGACGATGTCGCCGTTGCTGGTGAGCAGGATCAGGCCCTCGGAATCCTTGTCCAGCCGGCCGATCGGGAAGATGCGCTGCTCGTGGCCGACGAAGTCGACGATGTTGCCCTTCACGGCCTGGTCGGTGGTGCAGGTGATGCCCACGGGCTTGTTCAGGGCGATGTAGACGTGGCGGCGGCCGCCGGCCTTGGCCTCGCGCTTCTTCAGCGCCTGGCCGTCCACCTCCACCACGTCGCCCTCGGCCACCTGGGTGCCGATGCCGGCCCGCTGCCCGTTCACCGTCACCCGGCCCTCGGCCACCAGGCGGTCGGCCTCGCGGCGGGAGCAGTAACCGGTGTCGGAGATGTGTTTGTTGACTCGCATGGGTTCGCCGGGGTGCCGCACCGCGTCAGAAGTGGCGCGCATGCTGGCATGGCGCCGGGGGCAAGTCACGCCGGCGCGCCGGGGGCGACTTGTGGCCGGGCCCGCGCCGGCACCGAACATCTTGGGGCGACCGGCCGGGTTCCGTGACCTGTCCGCCGGTTTCACGGCGTTGGAGTGGGATGTGGCCGGGATTCCCCCCGGGCTGGCACGGAATATGCAGCGCGTTGCCTGCAAGCCAACCCCCGACCACCCGGAGCCGAGCCATGGGCATTGTCATCCCCTTCCCCGCCAAGCAGGTCCTCGACGACGAACTCGCCATCCAGCTCTGGGAGCTGGTGATGGCCGGTGACATCGGCACGCCCGAGTACCGCCGCCTGGACGCCGAGATCAACCGCCGCCGGGCCCAGCGCGAACCGCGCGCCGCCGGCGCCCTGCCGCGTCGCTGAAGCCATGCCGGCGTTCGCCACCACGCGCTGGGCGCGGCGCGCCCGCGCCTGCCCGCGTCACCGCCGTCAGCCCAGCTTCCGGATCCTGAAGCTGCGGCCCTTGACCTTGCCCGTGCGCAGCCTGTCCATGGCCTTCTGGGCCTGGCTGCGTTCGATGGCCACGTAAGTCCGGGTCGCGAACGCGGCGATCTTGCCGATCGCCGTCGCGGCCAGGCCGCCTTCGCCGGTCAGCGCGCCAACCACGTCGCCGGGGCGCAGCTTGTCCTGGCGCCCGGCGTCGATCACCACCGTCACCATCGGCGCCGCCGCCGGCCGCGCGGCCTTGCGCGAGAGGTCGATGCGCTCCCAGCGCACGGCCTTGCCCAGCTGCTCCTCGATGCCGATCACGCGCCGGCGGTCCTCGCCCGACACCAGCGCCAGGGCCAGGCCGTCCTGCCCCGCCCGGCCGGTGCGGCCGATGCGGTGGGTGTGGATGTCGGTGTCGCTGGCCAGGCCGTGGCTGATCACCACCGGCAGGCCGGCGATGTCCAGGCCGCGCGCGGCGACGTCGGTGGCCACCAGCACGGTGCAACTGCGGTTGGCGAACTGCACCAGCACTTCGTCGCGTTCGCGCTGGTCGAGGTCGCCGTGCAGGGCCAGCGCGGCGAAACCGCGCTGCTGCAGTTCGTCGCAGACCTGCTGCACGTCGCGGCGGGTGTTGCAGAACACCAGCGCCGATTCCGGCTGCAGATCGCCCAGCAGCAGCGCGATCGCGTCCACCTTGCGCGGCGGCTCCACTTCGTAGAAACGCTGCTCGATGGCCTCGGAGGCGTCGCCGCCGATGGTCACCTCCTCGGGGTCGCGCTGGAAACGCGCGCCCAGGGCGCGGATGCCCTCGGGGAAGGTGGCCGAGAACAGCAGGGTCTGCCGGTCCTTCGGCGCCTGGCCGAGGATGCCGGCGATGGCGTCGGCGAAGCCCATGTCGAGCATGCGGTCGGCTTCGTCGAGCACCGCCACGCGCACGTCGTCGAGCTTGAGCGCGCCTTCGTCCATCAGTTCCTGGATGCGGCCCGGCGTGCCCACCACCACGTGCGGCGGGTGCGTGAGCGAGGCCAGGTGCGGGCGCAGCGGCACGCCGCCGCAGAACACCGAGAGCTTGAGGTTGGGCAGGAAACGCGCCAGCCGGCGGATTTCCTTGCCCACCTGGTCGGCCAGTTCGCGCGTGGGGCACAGCACCAGCGACTGCACCGCGACCCGCGTGGGATCCACCTTCGCCAGCAGGGCCAGGCCGAAGGCCGCGGTCTTGCCGCTGCCGGTGCGGGCCTGGGCGGTCACGTCGCGGCCGGCCAGCATGGGCGGCAGGCTGGCGGCCTGCACCGGGGTCATGGCGTGGTATTCGAGCACGCCCAAGGCCTGCAGCAGCGCCGGCGCGAGCGGAAGTTGCGAGAAGTCGGTCATGCCGCATTCTCGCACGGCCGGGTGGAGCCCCGGCTCGGGTGTGTCGCTCAGCCCTGGCCCATGGGCAGGCGCTTGCCGTCCTTGGTGAGGATCTCGCACTCGCTCGTCCAGGCCGGCTGGGCCGACGTCGAACCGGTCATGCGGCCCTCGGCCAGCGCCAGGAATTCGGCGGCCAGGCCGGCGCGGCCGTCCTTCGACAGCTTGCACTCCATGCGCATTTCGCCGGGCATGGTCTGCGAATAGGCGCAGGCGCCGTCCTGCTCGCCGGCCACCACGTGGTCGATGGTGAAGCCCTTCATGAACGGGTGCGGCGACTGGTGGCTGGCGGCGCGGCAGGCTTCGAGGGCCGCGGCGAAGGCACGGTCGGCGGCGCCAGGTTCCGGCGCGGGTTCGTCCCCGGCGGTGGCCGCGGTGGTCAGGGCAAGCAGCAGGAACAGCGGGCGTGGGGTCATGGCGGGGTCTCCAGGTCGGGGGCCGGGTTCAGCGCATCAGCTCGTAGGGCCCGCCCTTTTCCAACGCGCGCTGGTAGGCGAGGCGGCCGTGGATGGCCGCCAGGAAGGCCTGCAGGCGCGGGTGTGCACCGGTGACCGCGCCGCGGGCCTGGGCGGCCTCGATCGGGAAGCTCATCTGGATGTCGGCGGCGCTGAAGCGATCGCCGGCGAACCAGGCGGAGCGCGCCAGTTCGCCCTCCATGTAGTCCACGTGCAGGCGCAGCTGAGGGCCGATGAATTCGGCCATCACCTTGTCGGCGATGGCGCGGGCGACGGGCCTGACGAAAAACGGCGCCGGCGCCGAGCGCACCTTGGAAAACACCAGGCTCATCAGCAGCGGCGGCATGGCCGAACCTTCCGCATAGTGCATCCAGTAGCGCAGCCGCCGCCATTCCGGCGTGCCCGGGGGCGGCAGCAGGCGATCGGCGCCGTAGGTTTCCGCCAGGTATTCGATGATCGCACCGGACTCGGCCAGCACCAGCGCGCCGTCCTCGAGCACCGGCGACTTGCCCAGCGGGTGCACGGCGCGCAGCGCGGCCGGCGCCAGCAGGGTGTTCGGGTCGCGCTCGTAGCGCACCACCTCGAAGGGCAGGCCCAGCTCCTCGAGCAGCCACAGCACGCGCTGCGAACGGGAGTTGTTGAGGTGGTGGACCTTGATCATCGGACGCTCCGCGCGGGTTGGCCCGCAGCATAACGCCGCCGCCGTTCCGCGACGATTTCGCCGGGCGGTGGCAAAGTGGCGCGCATGAAGACCTTCCGCGTCGCCCTGCCCGCCCTGCTCTGCCTCGCCGCCCTGCCCGCCGCCGCCGGCGACCTGGCGCCCTGCCTCGAACGCCTGCGCCCGCAGGCCCGCGCGGCCGGCATCGGCGACGCCAGCTGGCGCCACCTCGACGGCCTGGAACGCGACGCCAGCGTGCTCGAGGCGCTGGACTACCAGCCCGAGTTCCGCACGCCGATCTGGGACTACCTTGCCGGCCTGGTGGACGACGAACGCATCGCCGACGGCCAGGCGCGCCTGCTCGAACACGCCGCTCTGCTCGCCCGCATCGAACGCGAACACGGCGTGGACGCCGCCACCGTGGTCGCGGTCTGGGGCGTGGAAAGCGACTACGGCCGCACCTTCGGCAGCAAGGCGCTGCTGCGCTCGCTGGCCACGCTCTCCTGCGAGGGCCGGCGCCAGCCCTTCTTCAGGGGCGAACTGTTCGCCACGCTCAGGCTCATCCAGTCCGGCGACCTCGACGCCGCCGGCCTGGTGGGCTCCTGGGCCGGTGCCTTCGGCCACACGCAGTTCATGCCTTCGACCTACGCGCGCATCGCCGTGGATGGCGACGGCGACGGCCGCCGCGACCTGGTCGGCAGCATTCCC
Source organism: Arenimonas malthae CC-JY-1 (assembly GCF_000747075.1). Lineage (GTDB taxonomy): Bacteria > Pseudomonadota > Gammaproteobacteria > Xanthomonadales > Xanthomonadaceae > Arenimonas > Arenimonas malthae. The sequence goes on along the minus strand of NZ_AVCH01000053.1, from coordinate 4,946 downwards.
GATGCGCTCGCGTCGACCGCGAACTACCTGCGCAAGTCGGGCTGGCGCACGGGCCAGCCCTGGGGTTACGAAGTGACGCTGCCGCCGGGTTTCGACGCCTCGGTGAACGGGCGCAATGCCCGCCGGCCGCTGTCGCAGTGGCTGTCGCGCGGCATCACCCGCGCCGACGGAAAGCCGCTGCCGGCCAGCGACACGCCGGCCGCGCTGCTGCTGCCGGCCGGCAAGGACGGCCCGGCCTTCCTGGTGTTCCGGAACTACGACGCGATCTACTCGTACAACGCGGCCGAAAGTTACGCCATCGCCATCGCCCACCTGTCCGACCGGCTCCGCGGCGGTGGCCCGCTGCACCGGGCCTGGCCCACCGACGACCCGGGCCTGTCGCGCGCGCAGCGCCGCGAACTGCAGGGCCTGCTGCTGGGCCGCGGCCACGCCATCGGCGAGGTCGACGGCATGATCGGCGCCCGCTCGCGCGAAGCCATCGCCGCCGAGCAGGCGCGCCTCGGGCTGCCGGTGGACGGCCGCGCCAGCCAGCGCATCCTCGCCGCGCTGCGTACGCCGCCGGCCGCCCCCTCGCAGCCCCCGGCGGAATAGGCAACAATCGGTTCCGTCCCCCCACGGAGGTCGACCGATGAAATGGCGCAGCGCCCGTCGCAGCAGCAACGTCGAGGACCGCCGGGGCATGCCCGGGGGCGGTGGCATGAAGCTCGGCCTGGGCGGCATCGCCGCGGTCGTGGTCATCGGCCTGCTGCTGGGCAAGAGCCCGATGGAAATGCTCGGACTGGTTGCGCAGGTGCAGCAGCAGGCGCCCGCGGGAAGCCAGGCACCCTCCGCGCCCGTCGACGACGAAGCCTCGCAGTTCATCGCCAGCATCCTGGGCGAAACCGAGGACGTCTGGGGCGCGGTCTTCGAAGCCAGCGGCAGCCGGTACACGCCGGCCCGGCTGGTGCTCTTCAGCGGCCAGGTGCAGTCGGCCTGCGGCGGCGCCACCGCCGCGGTGGGTCCGTTCTACTGCCCGGGCGACCAGCAGGTCTACATCGACCTGAGTTTCTTCGACCAGATGGAAGCGCGCCTCGGCGGCGGCGGTGATTTCGCCGAGGCCTACGTGATTGCGCACGAGGTGGGCCACCACGTGCAGACGCTCACCGGCGTCTCGGCCCAGGTGAACGAGATCCGCCGCCGCGGCGGCAACGTCGAAGGCGCCGACGGCCCGCTGGTGCGCCAGGAGCTGCAGGCCGACTGTTACGCCGGCCTGTGGGCCCACCACGCGCAGAAGCGCCACGCCTGGCTCGAACCCGGCGACCTCGAGGAAGCCCTGGCCACCGCCACCGCCATCGGCGACGACACCCTGCAGCGCCAGGGCCAGGGCCAGGTAGTGCCGGACTCGTTCACCCACGGCAGCGCCGAGCAGCGCGTGCGCTGGTTCCGCGCCGGCTTCGAAAGCGGCGACGTGCGCCGCTGCGACACCTTCGCGGCCGGCGCCCTCTGAGCGCAGCCCAGGGCAGGCCATGGCCGGCGCCGGCGAGCCGATCCCGGTCTTCCGCGCCCGGGGGCTGACCAAGACCTACCGCATGGGCGAGGTCGAGGTACCGGCCCTGCGCGGCATCGACCTGGACCTGTGGCCCGGTGAATTCGTGGTGCTGCTGGGCGCCTCGGGCAGCGGCAAGTCCACCCTGCTCAACATCCTCGGCGGCCTCGACGCGCCCACGTCGGGCGAAGTGATCTGCCAGGGCCACCCACTCACCGGTGCCGGCGAAGCCGCGCTCACCCGCTTCCGGCGCGAGCACGTGGGCTTCGTGTTCCAGTTCTACAACCTCATCCCCAGCCTGACCGCGCGCGAGAACGTGGCCCTGGTCACCGAGATCGCCAGCGACCCCATGCGCCCCGAGGACGCGCTGGCGATGGTGGGCCTGCAGTCGCGCCTGGACCACTTCCCCTCGCAGCTCTCCGGCGGCGAGCAGCAGCGCGTGGCCATCGCCCGCGCCATCGCAAAGCGGCCGGCGGTGATGCTGTGCGACGAACCGACCGGCGCGCTCGATTCGCAAACCGGCATCACCGTGCTCGAGGCGCTGGCGCGCACGCACCGGGAAACCGGCGCGCTCACGGTCATCATCACCCACAACGCGGTGATCGCCCGCATGGCCGACCGGGTCATCCAGCTCAGCGACGGCCGCATCGCCGGCGAGCAACGCAACGAAAGCCGCGCCCAGCCTTCGGAGCTGAGCTGGTGAAGGCGCTCGACCGCAAGCTGCTGCGCGACCTGCGCCAGCTGCGCGGGCAGACCGCCGCCATCGCCCTGGTGCTGGTGGCCGGCATCGCCACCCTGGTGATGTCGCTCACGGCCTACCGGGCGCTGCACGACACCCGCGCGCAGTTCTACGGCGAATACCGCTTCGCCGAAGTGTTCGCGCGGGTGGTGCGCGCGCCCTGGCCGCTGCTTGAAGACCTGCGCCGCCTGCCCGGCGTGCAGCGCGCCGAGGGCCGCGTGGTGGCGGGTGTGAACCTGGAGGTGGCCGGCTTCGACGACGCGGTCAACGGCCTGGTGGTGTCGTTGCCCGACGCGCGCCAGGGCGGCCTGAACCAGCTGTTCCTGCGCGAGGGCCGCCTGCCCGACCCGCTGCGCGCGAACGAGGTGGTGCTGGGCGAAGCCTTCGCCCAGGCGCACGGCCTGCACCCGGGCGACCGCTTCGCCGCAATCCTCAACGGCCGGCGCCAGACGCTGGAAATCACCGGCATCGGCCTCTCGCCCGAATTCGTCTACCAGATCCGCCCGGGCGACGCCTTCCCCGACCACCTGCGCTACGGCGTGGTCTGGATGCAGCGCGAACCGCTGGCCGCCGCCTTCGACCTCGACGGCGCCTTCAACGACCTGGTGCTGGTACTCGAACACGGCGCGCTCGAAGCCGACGTCATCGCCCGCGTGGACGCGCTGCTGGCGCCCTACGGCGGCCTGGGCGCGCACGGCCGCGAGCTGCAGACCTCGCACCGTTTCCTCGACGAGGAACTGGGCCAGCTGCAGGTGATGGTGCGGCTGTTCTCCTCGGTGTTCCTGGGCGTGGCCGCCTTCCTGCTCAACATCGTCATCGGCCGGCTGGTGAACACCCAGCGCGAGCAGATCGCCGTGCTCAAGGCCTTCGGCTACCGCCGCTTCGAAGTGGGGCGGCACTACGCCGCCCTGGTCGGGCTGATGGTGTTCGCCGGCCTGCCGCCCGGCGTGCTGGCCGGCGCCTGGCTGGGCCGCGGCATGGCGGACATGTACGCCGACTTCTTCCGCTTCCCCTACCTGGACTGGAGCCTGGACCCGGGCGTGCTGGGCCTGGCCACCGCCTTCGCGCTGGCGGTGGCGGTGCTGGGCACGGCCACCGGCCTGTACCGCGCGTTCGCGCTGTCGCCGGCCGAAGGCATGCGACCGGAATCGCCGCCGCCCTTCCGCCGCAGCCTGCTCGAACGCCTGGGTTTCTACCGCTGGCTCGACCCGGCGGCGCGCATGGTGCTGCGCACGCTGGCGCGCAGGCCGCTGCGCACCTCGCTCAGCGTGCTCGGCATCGGCCTGGCCTGCGGCATCCTGGTGATGTCGCGCTTCCAGGACGCCGCCATCAACGAAATGATCGAAGTGCAGCTCGGCTTCGCGCAGCGCGACGACCTGGCCGTGACCTTCACCGAAGTGCGCCCGGCGCGCGCGGCGCTGGAGCTGGCGTCGATCCCGGGCGTCGCCGCGGTCGAACCCTTCCGGCAGGCGCCGGTGATCCTGCGCCACGGCCACCGCAGCCACCGCCTGGCCCTGCTGGGCCTGCCACGCGAGGGCGACCTCAAGCGCCTGCTCGGCCCGGCCCTGGCGCCGCTGCCGCTGCCCGCCGAGGGACTGGTGGTCACCGACTACCTCGCCGGCATGCTCGGCGTGCAGCCCGGCGACGAACTGCAGGTGGAATTCCTCGACGGCCGCCGCGAAACCGTCCCGCTCACCGTGCGCGCGCTGTCGCACGAATACCTCGGCGTCGGCGCCTACCTCGAGCTGGGCGCGCTGCAGCGCCTGCGCGGCGAGCAGGACAGCCTGTCCGGCGCCTGGCTGCGGCTGGAACCCGGTGCCCGCGCCGCGGTGGTGAAGGCCCTGCGCGAACGCCCCGGCGTGGCCGCGGCCAGCGACCGCGCCGCCATGATCGAAGGTTTCCGCAGCACCATGGCCGAGGTCATCGTCATCTTCACCCTGGTCGCCACCGCCATGGCCGCGGCCATCGCCGTGGGCGTGGTCTACAACAGCGCGCGCATCTCGCTGTCGGAACGCAGCCGCGAACTGGCCAGCCTGCGCGTGCTCGGCTACACCCGCGCCGAGGTGCGCGGGCTGATGCTGGGCGAGCTGTTCACCCTGGCCGGCCTGGCCCTGCTGCCGGGCTTCGCGCTGGGCTACGGCCTGTGCGCGCTGCTGGTGCTGGGCTTCGAATCCGAGCTCTACCGCATCCCGCTGGCGGTGTCGCCGGCCGGCCTGGGCACGGCCGGGTTGGTGGTGCTGGCCGCCACCGCCGGTTCGGCCCTGCTCGTGCGCCGGCGACTGGACCGGCTGGACCTGATTGCGGTACTCAAGACCAAGGACTGAGCCATGACCCGCGCCCGCCTCCTCCGCTACAGCGCTTCCGCCCTCGCCGTGCTGGCGCTGGCCTGGCTGGCGCTGCGCCCCACGCCGGTGCCGGTGGATTCGGTGCTGGCCGACACCGGCGACGTGGTGGACAGCGTGGAAGCCGAGGGCCGCACCCGCCTGCTCGACCGCTACCTGATCACCGCGCCCATCACCGCCCAGGCCCGCCGGCAGTCGCTGGAAGTGGGCGACGCGGTGGCCGTGGACCAGGTGCTGGTGGTGCTCGACCCGCTGCCCGCGCCGGCGCTGGACCCGCGTTCGCGCGCCGAAGCCACCGCCACCGCCGAAGCCGCCGACAGCCAGCTGCGCGGCGCCGGCG
>NZ_AVCH01000052.1 GCF_000747075.1 Arenimonas malthae CC-JY-1 | reverse complement strand
CGCCGCGCCCGCCGCCAAGTCCGGCGTCGAGCTGCCGCCCGGCGCCGCCGCCTACGCCGCGCGCAACGACGTGAACCCGGCCGACGTCGCCGGCAGCGGCCGCGGCGGCCGCGTGACCAAGGAAGACCTGGTCAAGCACGTCACCTCCGGCGGCGGCGCCCGCCCGGAACAGCGCGTGCCGATGACCCGCATCCGCCAGCGCATCGCCGAGCGCATGATGCAGTCGAAGAACTCGATCGCCATGCTCACCTCGTTCAACGAGGTCAACCTGGGCAAGGTCATGGCCATGCGCAAGGAGCTGGGCGAGCCGTTCGAGAAGACCCACGGCATCAAGCTCGGCTTCATGAGCTTCTTCGCCAAGGCCGCCGCCAATGCGCTGCAGAAGCACCCGATCGTGAACGCCTCGGTCGACGGCAACGACGTGATCTACCACGGTTACGCCGACATCTCGATCGCCGTGGCCACCGACAAGGGCCTGGTCACGCCGGTGCTGCGAAACGTCGAGAACATGTCCTTCGCCGACGTCGAGGGCGCCATCGCCGGTTACGCCAAGGCGGCCCGCGAGGGCGGCCTGAAGCTCGAGGACCTGCAGGGCGGCACCTTCACCATCACCAACGGCGGCACCTTCGGTTCGCTGATGTCCACGCCCATCGTCAACCCGCCGCAGTCGGCCATCCTGGGCATGCATGCCATCAAGGAGCGCCCGATCGCCGAGAACGGCCAGGTCGTGATCGCGCCGATGATGTACATCGCGCTCAGCTACGACCACCGCATCATCGACGGCAAGGACGCGGTGCTGTTCCTGGTGGACATCAAGAACCAGCTGGAAAACCCGCACCGCATGCTGCTGGGGCTCTGACCATGGCCGAGAACTTCGACGTCGTCGTCATCGGTGCCGGCCCCGCCGGCTACCACGCCGCCATCCGCGCGGCCCAGCTGGGCATGAAGGTCGCCTGCATCGACGCCGCCCTGGGCAAGGACGGCAAGCCGGCGCTGGGCGGCACCTGCCTGCGCATCGGCTGCGTGCCCTCCAAGGCCCTGCTCGACAGCTCGCGCCAGTGGCACAACCTGCAGCACCTGTTCGGCGAACACGGCATCACCGCCAAGGACGCGAAGATCGACGTCGCGACCATGGTTGGCCGCAAGGACAAGATCGTCAAGCAGTTCACCGGCGGCATCGCCCAGCTGTTCAAGGCCAACAAGATCACGGCCTACTACGGCTTCGGCACCCTGCACCCGAACCGCTTGGTGAAGGTGAAGCAGCACGACGGCACCGAGGTCGAGCTGCAGGGCAAGCACGTCATCCTGGCCGCCGGCTCCGACTCCATCGAACTGCCGTTCGCGAAGTTCGACGGCAAGCACATCGTCGACAACGTCGGCGCCCTCGACTTCACCGAAGTCCCGAAGCGCCTGGGCGTGATCGGCGCCGGCGTCATCGGCCTCGAGCTTGGCAGCGTCTGGAAGCGCCTGGGCGCCGAGGTCACCATCCTCGAGGCCATGCCCGACTTCCTGGCCGCGGCCGACGCGGAAGCCGCCAAGGTCGCGCTCAAGGAATTTAAGAAGCAGGGCCTGGACATCAAGCTCGGCGCCAAGGTCTCCAAGGCCGAGGTGAAGAAGAACGAAGTGCACCTGACCTACAACGACGGCAAGGCCGACCACGAGCTCGTGGTCGACAAGCTGCTGGTCGCGGTGGGCCGCAAGGCGGCGTCCAAGGGCCTGCTGGCCGAGGGCACCGGCGTGCAGCTCAACGAGCGCGGCCAGATCGTGGTGGACGAGCACTGCGCCACCGGCGTCGAGGGCATCTGGGCGGTGGGCGACTGCGTGCGCGGCCCGATGCTGGCGCACAAGGGCTTCGAGGAAGGCATCGCGGTGGCCGAGCTCATCGCCGGCCTGCCGGGCCACGTCAACTTCGACACCATTCCCTGGGTCATTTACACCGAGCCGGAGATTGCGTGGGTCGGCAAGACCGAGCAGCAGCTCAAGGCCGAGGGCACCCCGTACAAGACCGGCAGCTTCCCGTTCGCCGCCGTCGGCCGCGCCGTGGCCATGGGCGAGCCGGCCGGCTTCGTCAAGGTGATCGCGCACGAGGAAACCGACCGCATCCTGGGCATGCACCTGGTGGGCGTGAACGTGTCCGAGCTGGTGCACGAAGGCGTGCTGGCCATGGAATTCCACGGCTCGGCCGAGGACCTCGCGCGCATCTGCCACGCCCACCCGACGCTGTCGGAGGCCATCCACGACGCCGCCATGGCCGTGGACAAGCGCGCGATCCACAAGGCCAACTGACCGCTTGGTGTACCCTTCCGAGAGGCGCCCCCGGGCGCCTCTCGGCGTTTCAAGCGCCGCTGCGCAAGGAGACCCCGCCATGAGCATCCCCGCCACGTTCCGCGCCTTCCGCATCCACCACTCCGACGGCCATCGCGCCGGCATCGAGGCGGTGTCGCTCGACGACCTGTCGCCCGGCGAAGTGGTGGTGCGCGCCGAATGGTCGAGCGTGAACTACAAGGACGCGCTCGCCGGCACCGGCGAAGGCAAGATCCTGCGCCGCTTCCCGCTGGTGGGCGGCATCGACGTGGCCGGCCACGTGGTGGCTTCCACCGACCCGCGCTTCCGCGAGGGCGACCCGGTGCTGTGCACCGGCTCGGGCCTGTCGGAAACCCGCGACGGCGGCTATTCCGAATACGTGCGCCTGCAGGCCGACTGGACCATTCCCCTGCCCGCCGGCCTCGGCCTGCGCGAGGCCATGGTGCTGGGCACCGCCGGCTTCACCGCCGGCCTGTCGCTGCTGCGCATGGAGCAGAACGGCCAGGTGCCGGCCATGGGCCCGGTGGTGGTCACCGGCGCCACCGGCGGCGTCAGCATGCTGGCCATCGACATCCTCAGCCGCGCCGGCTACGAAGCCCACGCCATCACCGGCAAGTTCGAGCACCTCGATTTCCTCACCCGCCTCGGCGCCCGCCAGGTGATCAACCGCAAGGACATGCACTGGGGCCCGCGCCCCCTGGAAACCGCCCTCTGGGCCGGCGCCATCGACAGCGTCGGCGGCGACACCCTGGCCGGCCTGACCCGCGTCATCCACCCCTACGGCAACATCGCCAGCTGCGGCCTGGCCGGTGGCCACGCGCTCAACACCACGGTGATGCCCTTCATCATCCGCGGCGTGTCGGTGCTGGGCATCGCCTCGGCCGGCACCGCGCGGGCCCAGCGCGAGCAGGTCTGGGAGCGCCTGGCCGGCCCCTGGAAGCCGGCCCACCTGGACGCCATCTGCACCCGCGAAACCACCCTCGACGAGCTCCCCCAGGTCTTCCCGACCATGCTCGCCGGCGGTTCCTTCGGACGAACGGTCGTTCGTCTCTGACCCGGCTTGCACCCCGACCGCCCCCCCGGCATACAATCACCTACCCGTTGGAGGCCCATTCATGGCACGCATCCTGATCGTCGATGATTCCCCGTCCCAGCTGATGGGCATGAAGCGCATTGTTGAAAAGCTGGGCCACGAGGCCCTGACCGCCGAAGACGGCGCCGCCGGCGTGGAGATGGCCAAGGCCAACGTGCCCGACCTGATCCTGATGGACGTGGTCATGCCGAACCTCAACGGCTTCCAGGCCACCCGCGCCATTTCCAAGGAAGCGGCCACGGCCCACATTCCCATCGTCCTGGTGACCACCAAGGACCAGGAGACCGACAAGGTCTGGGGCATGCGCCAGGGCGCCAAGGCCTACATCACCAAGCCGTTCAACGAGAGCCAGCTCATCGAAGTCATCAACAGCCTGCTCGCCGGCGGTTGAACTTCAAGCGCGCTTTTGCCGCGGATGGACGCGGATGGCGCAAGAGCGAGCCGATTCATGAAAAAGGGCCCCCAGGGGCCCTTTTTCTTTTCCACTCAAACAAACCCGCTCCTCAAGCCTTGCGCGGATCGAAGTCGAAGGCTTCGGACATCTGGCGGTACAGGGCCTTCTGGGCCTCGGTGGCGGCCTTGGGGGCGCGGACTTCGATCTCGACGATCTGGTCGCCCGCCGCGGGTTTGCCCGGCAGGCCGCGGCCGCGCAGGCGCAGCTTGCGGCCGGTGTCGGAATCGGCCGGCACGCGCAGTTCCACCGCGCCGCCCAGGGTGGGCACGCTCACCGTCGCCCCCAGCGCGGCCTGCCAAGGGGCCAGCGGCAGCGTGTAGAGCACGTTGCGCCCGTCCACCTCGAATTCGCCGTGCGGTCGGTAGTCGATCTCCAGCTTGAGGTCGGCGCCGCGCTGGCCCTGCCCGGCCAGGCGGATCACCTGGCCCGGCTGGATGCCCGCCGGGATGTTCACTTCGAGCTTGCGGCCGTCCACCTCGATGCGCTGCTTGCCGCCGGCGTAGGCCAGTTCCAGCGGGATGGCCAGCTTGGCGCGGGTGTCGCCCGGCGGCCCGGGCCGGCCACGGCCGGGGCCGCGCCCGCCGAACAGGGATTCGAAGAAATCGCTGAAACCACCGCCACCGAAATCCTGCTCGAAGCGGAAACCGTTGCCGCCGAACCCGCCGGCGCCGAAATCCGGCGGCGGCCGGAACTCCTCGCCGGGCCGGTAGCCCTGGGCCTTGAGCTGGTCGTAGGCGGCGCGCTTCTCCTTGTCGCGCAGCACCTCGTAGGCCTCGTTGATGGCCTTGAAGCGCTCCTCGGCGCCCTTCTCCTTGCTCACGTCCGGGTGGTACTTGCGCGCGAGCCGGCGGTAGGCGGTCTTGATCTCCGCCTCGCCGGCCGTCGGTTCGACGCCCAGGGTGTCGTAGTAGTCCTTGAACTGCATCGTCTGCCCTTGGAAGAAGAAAGACCCACGGGACGCGCCCGCGGGTCCAGTCTACGCGCGGGGGCCGCGGCCCGGCACCCGGGCCGCGGCGGAAAACCCGGTCAACCGACCTGGATGCGGCGCGGCGTGGTCTCGGGGCGCTTGGGGATGATGATCTCGAGCACGCCGTGCTTGCCGGTGGCGGTGATGCCTTCCGGGTTGGCGCTGTCGGGCAGCGCGAAGCGACGGTAGAACACGCCGTGCGCGCGCTCGATGCGCGAATAGCGGTCGCCCTCGGTCACCGACTCGGTCTTGCGCTCGCCCTTGATCGAGAGGATGCCCTTGTCCATCTGCACTTCGATCTCGTTGGGGTCCACGCCCGGCAGGTCGGCCTGGATGACGAAGCGGTCGGCCTCCTCCTTGACGTCCACGCGCGGCATCCACTGGCTGGTGACCACGCTGGACGCGTCGGCGTCGTCGGCGTTGAAGAACTTGTCGAACACCTGCTTGATCTCCTCCTGCAGGGCCCGCGGGTGGTTGGCGTTGTAGCGGATCAGGCTCATGTCTCGTCCTCCGTGGAATCGGCGGCGCGGTGGCCGCCATGCCGGGAAAGTAGGGTCGGCCGGCCAGCCTTCAAGGCCCCCACCCGGCCTTCACCGCAGGCGGTTAAACTTGCGGTTTACCCATACCTTTTCCGGAGTCCACCATGACCCTCCAGGTCGGCGACAAGCTTCCCCAGGCCACCCTCAACGTGCTGCGCGACGGCGTGCAGTCGCTGGACACCAACGAGATCTTCGGCGGCAAGAAGGTGGTGATGTTCGCGGTGCCGGGCGCCTTCACCCCGACCTGCTCGGCCAAGCACATGCCGGGCTACGTGGCGAAGATGGACGAGTTCCGCAAGCGCGGCATCGAAGTGGCCTGCCTGTCGGTGAACGACGCCTTCGTGATGGGCGCCTGGGCCAAGGACCAGGACGTGCCGGCCGACCTGCTGGTGCTGGCCGACGGCAACGGCGCCTTCACCCGGGCCATGGGCCTGGAACTCGACGCCACCGCCTTCGGCATGGGCCTGCGCGCCAAGCGTTTCGCGCTCTACGCCGAGGACGGCGTGGTGAAGCAGCTGCACGTGGAAGCGCCGGGCGAGTTCAAGGTGTCTTCCGCCGACTACGTGCTCGAGCACCTCGGCTGATTTCCTGATGTACAACGGGCGTGCGCTGCGCGCACGTCATGCGGCGGGACGGCGAGCGCCGCCCCACGCACGCAGGTCAGGTCTGCCCGGCGTCTTGCTAA
>NZ_AVCH01000051.1 GCF_000747075.1 Arenimonas malthae CC-JY-1 | reverse complement strand
ATCCCTGGCAGCAAACGCCGGCCGTTCCGGGCCTCCTGCCCTACACTTCAGACCTGACCTGCGTGCGTGTGCCAGCGCACCGGAAGCCGTGGTTACACCGGCACGAGGTCAAAAGCCCAGGTCGATTGGCAGCACTCGCATAAGACAAACTCAGGGCAAAACGCGAAGTGACAGTTCTGCCCAGGCGCCGGTGTCGGCCAGGGCGGTGATGCGCTGTTCGCCGGGGGTATCGAAGGCGTGGGTCCAGGGCCGGGCGCCGAGGGTTTCGCCGGCGAGGCGGCCGTTCACCAGCCAGCGCACGCGCGCGGCCGTGCCCAGGGCGCGCAGGCGCAGCGTGGGCGGCGTGGCGCTGCCGGGGGCGCG
>NZ_AVCH01000050.1 GCF_000747075.1 Arenimonas malthae CC-JY-1 | reverse complement strand
CTGCGGCTGGCCGGTGGCGGCGTCCACCGCCTGCAGCGGCGCGCCGTCGTCGGCGGGCTCGCTGAAATCAACGCGCGGCGCGGCCTCGGTGCCGGCCTCGACGGTGGCCACGGCGTTCGGGTCGTCCGGCGCGGCGGGCACGCCCAGCACGGCTTCGCCCTCGCCCAGCGGTTCGGGCGCGGCCAGCGGCAGTTCGCGGGTCTCGAATTCCTGGTCCGGCGCGTCCGGCATGGACAGCGGCACCTGGGCGGCGTCCGGTTCGCGGACATCGGGCCCCTGCAGCAGCATGGGCAGGAAGATCATCGCCAGCGCCACCAGCACGGCGGCGCCGATCAGGCGCTGTTTCAGGGCGGAATCCATCGGGGCTTCGGTCCGGCCGGAGGGGTGGCGCGAATTATAGCCGGTGTGGCCGCCCGGCCGGTTCAGCCTTGGGCGAGCGCGGCGGCCACGGTGTGGAAGGAGCCGAACACCAGCACGCGGCCGTCCGGGCCCGCCTGCAGCGCGGCGGCGGCCAGGGCCTCGGCCAGGCTGCGGTGCGGATGCAGGATCTCGGCCGGCAGGTGCTCGGCCAGGCGCCGGGCCAGCTCGTCCACCGGCAGGCCGCGCGGGCCGGCGTCGGTGATCGGCCCCAGGTGCCAGGCGCGCAGGTGCGGCGCCACCGGCGCCACGATGCCGCCCATGTCCTTGTCTGCCAGCGCGCTGAACACCGCCACGGTGTGCCTGGGATTCGCCTCCAGCCAAGCGGCCAGCTGGCGCGCGCCCTGCGGGTTGTGGGCCACGTCGAGCACGCGTTCGGGCGAACCCGGCAGGCGCTGCAGGCGGCCCGGCAGGCGGGCGTCGCGCACGCCGGCGCGCAGGGCCTCGTCGGGGATGGGCAGGTCGAGCGCGCGCAGGGCGGCGATGGCGGCGGCGGCGTTGCCGCGCTGCGCCGGGGCCGACAGCGCGGGCTCCGGCAGTTCGATCTCGTAACCGGGCTCGCGCCAGCGCCAGTGGTCGCCCAGGTCGTCGACGAGGTAATCGGAATGGCCGCGGATGGCGAAGGCGCCGATGGCATAGGCGCGCCGCAGCACCGACGACGGCGGGTCCTTTTCGGCCAGCACGCAGGGCTTGCCGGCGCGCAGGATGCCGGCCTTCTCGGCGCCGATGCTTTCGCGGTCGTCGCCCAGGTAGTCCTGGTGGTCCAGGTCGACGGTGGTGATGATGGCCACGTCGGGGTCGACGATGTTGGTCGCGTCCAGCCGTCCGCCCAGGCCCACCTCGAGGATGGCCAGGTCCAGGTCCGCGGCCTCGAACAGCATCAGCGCCGCCAGCGTGCCGAATTCGAAGAAGGTGAGCGGGATTTCGACGCGGGCCGCCTCGATGCGTTCGAAGGCCGCCACCAGGGCCTCGTCGCCGGCCTCGGCGCCGTCGATGCGCACGCGCTCGTTGTAGCGCAGCAGGTGCGGCGAGGTGTAGGCGCCCACCTTCAGGCCCGCGGCGCGGGCGATGGCCTCCAGGAAGGCCACCGTCGAACCCTTGCCATTGGTGCCCCCCACCGTGGCCACGTGCCGGCCGGGCCGGCCCAGGCCGAGCCGGCGGGCCACTTCGCCCACCCGCTCCAGGCCCATGTCGATGGACCGGGGGTGGACGGTCTGCTGGTAGTCCAGCCACTGCGCGAGGGTGCGTTCCATGCGCCGATTATCCGCCGGCGGGGGCCGGTAAGGTAATCTGGCGGGAAGACAACCAAGGATTTCCGTGGCCAAGCCCAACTACTCGTTCGAAAAGCGCCAGCGCGAGCTCGCCAAGCAGAAGAAGAAGGCCGAAAAGGAGGCCGAGAAGGCCGCGCGCAAGCGCGCCGGCCAGCCGGAGCCCCAGGGCGGCGACGAACCCGGCGACGAACCGGCCCCGCCCGCGGCCGGGTAAGCGCCCGCGCGGCCCCTGCCGGGCGCCCTAGAGCGCCCGGTGCACCGCTTCGCCGAACAGCGCGGTGTGGTGGTTGCAATCGTTGAGCCGCACCACTTCCAGCGCGTTGGCCGTCGGCCCCTCGAGCAGGTTGATGGTGGTCGGCGCCTGCCGGAACGACCACAGCCGCGACAGCGGCAGCCCCAGCACGCGCGCCAGGATGACGCGGTTCACCGCGTCGTGCGCCACCACCAGCAGGGTGTCGTCCGCGCCCAGGCCCTCGCAGGCCCGGGCGAAGGCCGGCCAGGCGCGGTCCAGCACCTCCACCAGCGATTCGCCGCCGCCCGGCATCTGCACCGTTTCCGGCGCTTCGCGCCAGGCGCGCAGGCGGTTCGGGTCGCGTTCGCGGATCTCGGCGGCCAGCAGGCCCTCCCAGTCGCCGTGGGCGATTTCCTGCAGGCCCTTGTCGAGCTGCAGCTGGCCGGCGCGGGCTTCGCCCAGTGCAATTTCGGCGGTCCGGCGCGCACGGGAAAGCGGCGACGACACCGCGCGGTGGATGGGCACGCCGGCCAGGCGCTGGCCCAGCAGGCGCGCCTGGCCCTCCCCGACTTCGGACAGGGCGATGTCGCGCTGGCCCTGGTAGCGGCCCTCGGCGTTCCACGGCGTTTCCCCGTGGCGGGCAAGCAGGATGCGCATCAGGGCTGCTCCATCGACAGGATGCCCGGGATGCCGCGCAGCGAGGCCAGCTGCGGCGCCGGCACCTCGCGGTCCACGGTGATGGCGGCCACGGCGCCGCCGTCGCCGGTGGCGCCGAGCGAGAAGTTCACGATGTTCACGCCGGCCGCGCCCAGGTGCGAACCGACCAGGCCGATGACGCCGGGCTTGTCCTCGTTGCGCATGAGCAGGATGTGCGCGAGCGGGTCGAAATCGAGCTCGACGCCGTCCAGGCGCACCACCCGCGGACCACGGTGCAGCGTGGCCTCGATCTCGCGCACCTGGTCGCCGCCCTGCACGCGGATGCGCAGCAGGCGGTCGAAACCGTCGCCGTCGCCGCCCAGGGTTTCGGCCACTTCCAGGCCGCGCGCGGCGGCTTCGTGCAGCGCGTTCACCGGCGTCACGCGGCCCGACGCCGAACCCATCAGCGCGGCCACCAGCAGGCGCGTCAGCGGACGCGTGTCCAGGCCCTCGGTGCGGCCGGCATAGGTCACCTGCAGCTTCACCGGCGCCGGCACCAGGCGCGCGGCGAGCTTGCCCAGCGCGGTCATCAGCGGCATCCAGGGGCCCACTTCACGCGCGGTTTCCGGCGTGAGCGGCGGCAGGTTGACGCAGCCCGCGACCGCGCCGGTGGCGACGAAATCGATGATCTGGCGCGCGAGGATGGTGCTCACCGCCTGCTGCGCCTCGCCGGTGCTGGCGCCCAGGTGCGGGGTGAGCACCAGGCGCGGGTTGCCGCGCAGCGGCGAATCCTTGGGCAGCGGCTCGGTGGCGAAGGTGTCGAGCGCGGCGCCGGCCAGGTGGCCTTCGTCGAGCAGGCGCAGCAGCGCTTCTTCGTCCACCAGGCCACCGCGGGCGGCGTTCACCAGGAACGCGCCGCGCTTCATGCCGCGCAGGCGGGTTTCGTCGAGCAGGTTGGTGGTTTCCTTGGTGCGCGGGATGTGCAGCGTCACCACGTCGGCCCAGGCCAGCAGGTCTTCCAGCGACATCAGCGGCACGCTGCCCTTGCCGGCGGCGGCGGCGGGCAGGAAGGGGTCGTGCGCCGCCACTTCCATGCCGATGCCCTGGGCCTTGCGCGCCACCGTGGCGCCGATGCGGCCCAGGCCGATCACGCCCAGCTTCTTGCCTTCGAGCTCGAAGCCAGTGAGCCCGGCCTTGGGCCATTCGCCCGCCTTCATGCCGGCGTCGGCGCGCGGCACGTGCCGGGCCAGGGCGAACAGCAGCGAGATGGCGTGTTCGGCGGCCGCCAGCGTGTTGCCGTCGGGCGCGTTCATCACCGCGATGCCACGCGCGGTGGCGGCCTCGACGTCGATGGTGTCCACGCCGGCGCCGGCGCGACCAATCACGCGCAGCTTCGGGGCGTTGGCCAGCGCCTCGGCCGGCACCTGGGTGGCCGAACGCACCAGCACCGCGTCGAACCCTTCCAGCTTCGCCGCCAGGACCTTGGGATCCTTGATCGGCTCGCTCACCTCGACCGTCCATCCCGCCTGGCGGAACAGGGCCAAACCATCCTCGTGGATACCATCACAGGCCAGAACACGCATACCGCTCTCCTTTTTCACGACGGGGGAGACCGACGCGCCGCCCGCTGCCGGGCGGGCGCACCGGGCTCGGGTTCAGGCCCTGGAAACGCCGACGGCCGCGGAAGCGGCGCGCGTGATGCCTCGGGAAACCACCGTCTGCCGCTGCGCCGTGGCGCGGGCAAGGAGGACCGGCGCCGAACGGCGACCGGAACGCGCGGATGCGCTGTGACCTTCAGAAAGCCGATGCGGAAACACAACAGCGGCGTGACTGCGGGTCTGGAGACGGGGCTTCTTGAGCATGGGAGTCCAGGACCTACCAGCCCACCATACAGAAAGCCGGAGCCAATGAAAATCGGCCCGGTATGGCCCAACCCAGGTAGCGAGGTCGGCCTTTCTTCGGCAACGCCGAAGCCTTCACATGCCAAAACCATGACCAATGGCCTACTCCCCCGCCACCCGCTTGCCCTAGGCTCGACCCCTTCGTTTCCCGTCCCGAGACCCGCCCATGACCTTGCGCCTGAAGCCACTCGCCCTCGCCCTGTCCGCCACCTTCGTGCTCGCCGCCTGCCAGAAGGCCGAAGCCCCGGCGGAAAGCGCCGCCGCGCCGGAAGCCCCGAAGCTTTCGGTGGATCTTTCGCAGGTGGCGCAGCAGCCCATTTCGTTCAAGGCCGAAGACCTCGACACCAGCATCCAGGCCTGCCAGGACTTCAACGGCTTCGTGAACTCCAAGTGGCTCGCCGCCAACCCGGTGCCGGGCGACCGCACCACCTGGGGCGCCTTCCCGGCGCTGGGCGAACGTTCCCTGCAGGTGCAGCATGAAATCGCCAAGGCCGCCGCCGCGGGCCAGTGGCCGGCCGGCAGCATGGAACAGAAGGTGGGCGACTTCTTCGCCGCCGGCATGGACGAGGCCGCCATCGAGGCTGCCGGCCTGGCGCCGATCCAGCCCGAGCTCGACCGCATCGCCGCGCTCACCGCGACCAGCGACATCCCGGCCTACCTGGGCCAGGCCTATGCCTCGGGCCAGGGCATGCTGTTCGGCTTCTTCGCCATGGCCGACTACAACGACTCGGCCACCAACATCGCCTACGCCATCCAGGGCGGCCTGTCGCTGCCCGAGCGCGCCTACTACCTGGAAGACCGCGAGGACTACCAGGCCGCGCGCATCGCCTTCGTCGAACACGTGGCCAAGCTGCTGCAGCTGGCCGGCGCCGACGAGGCCACCGCCAAGGCCCAGGCCCAGCAGGTGATGGACTTCGAAACCCGCCTTGCCAAGGCCTCGCTGGGCCGCCTGGACCTGCGCGACCCGGCCAAGCGCTACAACCCGGTGGCCCTGGCCGACGCCGACGCGGCCACCCCGAACTTCAGCTGGACCGCCTTCTTCGCCGCGCTCGACGTGCCGGCGCCGCAGACCTTCTCGCTGGCCACGCCGGACTTCTTCAAGGAGTTCGACGCCATGCTGGCCGACGTGCCGCTGGAGCAGTGGCAGACCTGGCTGCGCTTCCGCACCATCGACGGCGCTTCGCCCTACCTGGGCAGCGCCTACGAGCGCGCCAACTTCGAGTTCTACCGCCAGACGCTGGCCGGCCAGAAGGAGATGCCCGAGCGCTGGAAGCGCGTGCTCGGCACGCTCAACGCGTCGATGGGCGAAGGCTTCGGCCAGCTCTACGTGGCCCAGGCCTTCCCGCCGGAGTCCAAGGCCAAGATGGAGCAGCTGGTCGGCAACCTGATGCAGTCGCTCAAGCACCGCCTCGAGGGCCTGGCCTGGATGAGCGAGGAGACCAAGGCCAAGGCGCTGGAGAAGTGGTCGTCCTTCACCCCGAAGATCGGCTACCCCGACAAGTGGCGCGAATGGGACGGCCTGGCCGTGTCGCGCGAAGGCTACGCCGCCAACGTGATGGCCGCGGCCGCCTTCAACATGCGCTACATGCTCGACAAGATCGGCCAGCCCGTGGACCGCACCGAGTGGGGCATGAGCCCGCAGACGGTGAACGCCTACTACCGCGCCACCGCCAACGAGATCGTGTTCCCGGCCGCCATCCTGCAGCCGCCGTTCTTCGACGCCAATGCCGACGACGCGCTCAACTACGGCGGCATCGGCGCGGTGATCGGCCACGAGATGCTGCACGGCTTCGACGACCAGGGCAGCAAGTTCGACGCCACCGGCAACATGGCCAACTGGTGGACCGAAGAGGACCGCGCCAAGTTCGAGGCCGCCGCCGCCAAGCTGGCCGACCAGTACAGCGGCTACGAGGCGCTGCCGGGCCTGTTCGTCAACGGCAAGCTGGGCCTGGGCGAGAACATCGCCGACCTCGG
>NZ_AVCH01000049.1 GCF_000747075.1 Arenimonas malthae CC-JY-1 | reverse complement strand
CGCTCGAACTTTTCCTTGGACATTAGCGTTTACCCGGTGGAGTCAAGGTTTGTCTGCGTCCGGACCCGCGCGGCGCGGGACCGGGGTGGTGGTGCTCATGACTGGAATCGAACCAGCGACCTCTTCCTTACCAAGGAAGTGCTCTACCGACTGAGCTACATGAGCGAATCTTGGGTCTTGCGGTGGAACTTCAATCCAATGGAGCGGGAGACGGGAATCGAACCCGCATGATCAGCTTGGAAGGCTGAGGTTCTACCATTGAACTACTCCCGCCCTGCCGGACCGGTGACGACTGGTCCTGCCGAGCTGGTGGAGGGAGGTGGATTCGAACCACCGAAGGCGTGAGCCAGCAGATTTACAGTCTGCCCCCGTTGGCCGCTTGGGTATCCCTCCGTCAGGGAGCCCGTAATTTTCACGGCAGCGGCCCGAATTGTCAACGCCCTCTGAACAATATTTTTCCCCAGCCTCAGACGTTGAAGCGGAAATGCAGGACGTCGCCTTCCTGGACCACGTATTCCTTGCCTTCCAGGCGCAGGCGGCCGGCGTCGCGGGCGCCGGACTCGCCCTTGTACTTGATGAAGTCGTCGAAGGCGATGGTTTCGGCCCGGATGAAGCCCTTCTCGAAGTCGGTGTGGATCACGGCCGCGGCCTGGGGGGCCGTCGCGCCCTTGTGCACCTGCCAGGCCCGGACTTCCTTCACGCCGGCCGTGAAGTAGGTCTGCATGCCCAGCAGGGCGTAGCCGGCCCGGATGACGCGGTTCAGGCCCGGCTCGTCCAGGCCCATGGTGGCCAGGAACTCGGCCCGGTCGGCGTCCTCGAGCTGGGCCAGCTCCTCCTCGATCGCGGCGCAGACAGGCACCACCTGGGCGCCCTCCTTCACGGCCCGGGCCCGGACGGCGTCCAGGTGCGGGTTGTTCTCGAAGCCGTCCTCGAGCACGTTGGCCACGTACATCACCGGCTTGAGGGTCAGCAGGAACAGGTCGCGCACGGCGGCCTTGTCCTCGGCCGACAAGCCCAGGGCACGGGCCGGGGTGCCGTTGTCGAGGCCGGCGCGCAGGCGCGCCAGGACCTCCTTGCGGGCGATGGCGTCCTTGTTGCCGGTCTTGGCCTCGCGCTCGGCACGGTTGAGGGCCTTCTCGACCGAATCGAGGTCGGCCAGGGCCAGCTCGGTGTCGATGGTCTCGATGTCGGAGATCGGGTCGACCTTGCCGGCCACGTGCACGATGTCGGTGTGCTCGAAGCAGCGCACCACGTGCGCGATGGCGTCCACCTCGCGGATGTGCGCCAGGAACTTGTTGCCCAGGCCCTCGCCCTTGGAGGCGCCGGCGACCAGGCCGGCGATGTCCACGAACTCGAACGAGGTCGGGATGACCTTCTGCGGCTTGACGATCTCGGCCAGCTGGTTCAGCCGCGGATCCGGCACCGGCACCACGCCCGTGTTGGGCTCGATGGTGCAGAACGGGAAGTTGGCGGCGGCGATGCCGGCCTTGGTCAGCGCGTTGAACAGGGTGGACTTGCCGACGTTGGGCAGGCCGACGATGCCGCATTTGATACCCATGGTGGGGTCTTCTTCCTCAGGATTTGGGGGTGTGCAGGCGCTTCATCGCCTCGGGGAACTCGCCGGCGACCGCCAGCGGCAGCACCGCCAGGGCGTCGTCGATGGCCCGCAGGATGGCGGCTTCGTCGTCCTTCCCGGGCCGGCCAAGCACCCAGGGGGTGACCTTGTCCTTGTGGCCGGGGTGGCCGATTCCGATGCGCAGGCGGTGGAACTTGCCGTGGCCCAGGTGCTGGATGGTGTCGCGCAGGCCATTCTGGCCGCCGTGGCCGCCATCGAACTTCAGGCGGGCGACGCCGGGCGCCAGGTCGAGCTCGTCGTGGGCCAGCAGGGCCTGTTCGGGCTCGATCTTCCAGTAGCGCAGCGCCGCCGCCACCGATCGCCCCGAGGCATTCATGTAGGTGGCCGGGCGCAGCAGCCAGAGCGTATGGCCCGCCAGCTCGATCTTGGCGGTTTCTCCGTGCAGCTTGGATTCCAGGCCGAAGCGCGCACCGGCCTTTTCGGCCAGGGCGTCAAGAAACCAGAACCCGGCGTTGTGCCGGGTTCGGGCGTGTTCGGCACCAGGATTGCCCAGGCCGACGATGAGACGGAGTGCAGCCACGTCGGAAGATTTCGGTCGCCGCCCCGGCCGGGGCCGGGGCGGCCGGCCGGATTACTTCTTCTTCGGCGCCGCCGGGGCGGCATCGGCCTTGGTGACCTTCGCGGCCGGGACCTCGGCGGAGGTCGGCGCGGCGGTTTCCTCGGCCTCGACGCGGGCGTGCTTGGCGATCACGATCGCCAGGTCATGCTCCTTGCCGTGGGCCAGGGCCGGGATGGTGACGCCCTTGGGCAGCTTGACCTGCGACAGGTGCACGATGTCGCCGACGGCCAGCGCCGACAGGTCGACCTCGATGAACTCCGGCAGGTCCTTCGGCAGGCAGCTGACTTCGACTTCGTTGAGCTCGTGGGTGACCACGACGCCCGCGGACTTGCCGGCCGGCGAGGTTTCCTGGTTCACGAAGTGGAGCGGGACCTTGGCGCGCAGGGCCTCGTTCTCGCTCACGCGCAGGAAGTCCAGGTGCAGGATCTGCTGCTTGAACGGGTGGCGCTGCATGTCACGCAGGAGGACCTTCTGGACCTTGCCGTCGACGGCGAGGTCGAGGATGGCCGAGTAGAACCACTCGTTCTGGCTGGCGATCCAGAGGTGGTTGTGCTCGATCTGCACGCTCTGCGGCTCCTGGTGGCCGCCGTAGACGATGGCCGGGACGTGGCCGCTGCGACGGAGGCGGCGGCTCGCACCCTTGCCCTCGTCCTTGCGGCCGGTGGCCGTGATGTTGTGGTTGGTAGCCATGGTGTTGATGCCTTCTTCAAAGTGATGCGCCTTCCGGCGCTTTCCGCGTTGCCCGCGACCAGGCCCCGCGTCGTTCCCGTTCCGGGAATCGGGGATCGGCGCCCAGCGGTGCCGATCCCCGATTCCCCGCCAGGGGTCAATCCACGTACAGCGAACTCACCGACTCTCCGAAGGCGATGCGGCGGATGGTCTCGGCCAGCAGCTCGGCGACGCTGAGCTGGCGGATGCGCGGGCAGGCCCGGGCGGCTTCCGACAGCGGGATGGTGTCGGTCACCACCAGTTCGTCGAGCTGCGAGTTCGAGACATTCGCGATGGCCGCGCCCGACAGCACCGGGTGGGTGCAGTAGGCCACGACCTTCTTCGCGCCGTTGGCCTTCAGGGCCGCGGCGGCGGCGCACAGCGTGCCCGCGGTGTCGACGATGTCGTCGACCAGCACGCAGGTCTTGCCCGACACGTCGCCGATGATGTTCATCACGGTGGCGACGTTCGCCTTCGGGCGGCGCTTGTCGATGATGGCCAGGTCGGCGTCGTCGAGGCGCTTGGCGATGGCGCGTGCGCGCACCACGCCGCCGACGTCCGGCGAGACCACGATCAGGTTGTCGGTGCCCTGGTTGCGCCAGATGTCGGCCAGCAGCAGCGGCGACGCATAGACGTTGTCGACCGGGATGTCGAAGAAGCCCTGGATCTGGTCGGCGTGCAGGTCCACGGTGAGCACGCGGTCGGTGCCGACGGCGGTGAACATCTTGGCGGCGACCTTGGCCGTGATCGGCACGCGCGCCGAGCGCATGCGGCGGTCCTGGCGGGCGTAGCCGAAGTACGGCACCACCGCGGTGACGTTGGCCACCGACGCGCGCTTGAGCGCGTCGATCAGCACCAGCAGCTCCATGAAGTTCTCGGCGGTCGGCGCGCAGGTGGACTGGATGACGAACACCTCCTGCCGGCGCACGTTTTCCTCGATCTCGACCTGCACCTCGCCGTCCGAGAACTGCCCGACCTGCGCCTTGCCCAGAGGGATGCCCAGCTGGCGGCAGACAGCAAGGGCCAGCGGCCGGTTGGCGTTGCCGGTGAAAACGAGCAGGTTCTGCTTGCTCATGCGGGTGCCTTGCGCGAAGGGTGGGTGGACGGGTGGCGCGACCGGGATGGCTGGGGCGGTAGGATTCGAACCTACGAAATGCCGGGATCAAAACCCGGTGCCTTAGGCCACTTGGCGACGCCCCACCGCTGGATCTAACCGTTTCCGGCCCGGCCCGCGGACAGCGCCCGGTGCAGGGGCGACACGTCCACGCCCATCGCCACCCAGGCGCGCAGGCCCGGGGGCAGGCGCGCCAGCGCGGCTTCGGCGTCGGCGCGCGCGCCGAAGCGCGCGAAACAGCCGCCGCCGGTCCCGGTCAGGGCCGCCGGACCGAGCTGCGCAAGGGCATCCAGCGCCGCCGAAACGGCTTCCGAACGCGAACGCAGCACCGGCTCGAAGGCATTGCCGAGCGCAGAGCCAGAAACGAAGTCCGATATTGTCGCCGCGGGCGCATCCCGGGTCAAATCAGGCGCTTGGAAAAGTTCGGCGGTGGGCACCGAAACCCCGGTATCCACCACCAGGTAGGCCGCCGGGGGCAGCGCGAGCGGCGTGAGCAATTCGCCCACGCCCTCCGCCCAGGCGCTGCGGCCGCGCACGAACACCGGCACATCGGCCCCCAGCTGCAGGCCCAGGTCGGCCAGGCGGTCTTCGCCGAGACGGGTGTCCCACAAGGCATCCAGCGCCACCAGCACGGTGGCGGCATCCGAGGACCCACCGCCGAAGCCGCCGCCGAGGGGAATCTTCTTTTCGACGACGATATCCGCGCCTTGGCTGGTTTTCGATGCCGATTGAAGGAGTTTCGCCGCCCTGACCACGAGGTCTTCGGCCTCGGGAACGGCATAACCCTCGGCGACCTGGCGTCGGATGAGGCCGTCGTCGCGCACCCGCAGGCGCACCGTGTCGCCCCAGTCCAGCAGTTGGAAGACGGTCTGCAGGCGGTGGTAGCCATCCGGCCGGCGGCCGACGATGCGCAGGAACAGGTTGAGCTTGGCCGGGGCCGGCCAGGCGGACCAGCCGCCCTGCCCTCCGGGCGTCACGGCTGGCCCCAGCTTTCCACCACCAGGCGGACGGTGGCGCCGTCGCGCGCGGCGAAGACCCGGCGCGGCCGCGGCGTGTCGCCGGGCAGCCAGTCCCGGTACTCCACCGTCCAGCCCTGCTGGACGATCAGCACCGGCAGACCCTCCGGCCCGAATTCGATGCGGGCCGGCCCCGGGGCCCGGGCGCCCCGCGCCCAGTCGGCAAGGGCGGCCACCGGGATGTCCCAGCCGGTGGCCTCGGCCAGCAGGGCCTCGGCGTCGGCCCCTTCGCGGATCCCGCCCTCCAGGCCCTCCAGCCGCACCTGGCCGGCGCGGCTGACCAAGCGCCAGCTCTTGCGGGTGACCGGCGCGGCCAGCTGGATGTCGTAGCCGTCGGCCTGCTGGCGCCAGTCGAGGCGGCCGCTGCCACCTTCGCCGCCGGCGCTCACCGCCAGGCGGCCGGTCAGGCGCCAGCTTCCCTCCTCGCGCAGCACGGCCTCGCGGGCGGACTGGGCGGCCAACAGGTCGGCGTCGCCACCGGTGCGCACCGGCACGGGGGCGCAAGCAGCCAGCAGCAGGGCGAACAGGCCGAGGGAAAGGCGGCGGATCATGGTTCGTGGGTCTCCAGGGCGAGTCTGAGCGCGGCATTGTCCGGATCCAGGCGCAAGCCCGCACGCCAGGCTTCGCGTGCCTCGGCCTTGCGGCCCGCCGCCCACAGGGCCTCGCCCAGGTGCGCGGCGATCTCGGGGTCGCGCTGCCGGGCCCAGGCGCGCTCGAGCAGGTCCAGCGCGCTGGCGTGCCGCCCCAGTTTCAGGTGCACCCAACCCACGCTGTCGAGGATGGCGGCCGAGTCCGGCGCCAGCGCCAGCGCCCGCTCCAGGTAAGGCAGGGCCTCGCGGTAGCGCTGGCGGTGTTCGGCCAGCGCGTAGCCGTAGGCGTTCAGGGCCTGGGCGCTGTCGGGGTCGTCGTCGAGGATGCGCTGCAGGTCGGCCAGCGCGGGCGCGATGCGCCCGGCGCGCTCGTGCAGCATGGCGCGGCCGTAGAGCAGCGCCGGGTCGCCTTCGAACACCTCCAGCGCCCGGCCGAAGGTGGCCAGGGCCTCGTCGCCGCGGTCGCGGCGCTCGAGCAGCTCGGCTTCGAGCAGGTAGCTGTCGCGCACGAATTCGCCGTCGGCGGCCTGGTCCACCTGCAGTTCGTGCAGGGTGCGCAGGGCCTGGTCGATGCGGCCCAGGCGCCCCTGGGCACCGGCGAGGCGCAGCGTGGCCTGGTCGTGGCCCGGGCCGCGCGGCACGCTGGCATACCACTGCTCGGCCTCGCCCCAGCGCATCAGCGCTTCCGCCAGGTGGCCCAGCAGCAGGCGCCGTTCCGGGGAGGGCGACGGCGTGGCCGCCTCGAGGTACAGCGCCGCCAGCGCCGGCCGGTTGCCGGCGGCCACCAGCCAGCGCGCGCGCTGGCGCAGGCTCGTTTCGTCCTGGGGGCCGGCGGCGAGCGTGGCG
>NZ_AVCH01000048.1 GCF_000747075.1 Arenimonas malthae CC-JY-1 | reverse complement strand
GTTCGCCGCCGCGCCGCTGGCCACGCCGGGCGGCGGCGTGCTCAGCCTGGGCGAACTGGCGCGCGTGCAGTCCACGTTGGCGCCGGGCCAGCTGCGCCGCGTGGACGGCCGCCGCACCATCAGCCTGACCGTGGATCCGCCGGCCAGCCTGTCGCTGGAGGAAGCGCTGGAGATCGTCGACGGCGAGGTGGTGCCGGCGCTGCGCGCGGCGCTGCCGCCGGACGCCGGCGTGCGCGTGTCCGGCAGCGCCGACCGCCTGGGCGAGGTGGTGCGCACCATGGCGGGCAACTTCGCGATGGCGCTGGGCGTGCTGTTCCTGCTGATGGCGGCGCTGTTCAAGTCGGTGCGCGACAGCGCCTTCGTCATGGCCACGCTGCCGATGGCCCTGCTGGGCGGCGCGCTGGCCCTGCGCGCGGTGGCGCTGTTCACGCCGCAGACGCTGGACCTGCTGTCGATGATCGGCTTCATCATGCTGCTGGGCATGGTGATCAACAACGCGATCCTGCTGGTGGCGCAGGCGCGCGCCGGCGAGGCCGACGGCCTGGCGCTGGAAGCCGCGCTGGCGCAGGCCCTTTCGCAGCGGCTGCGGCCGATCCTGATCGCCACGCTCACCGGCGTGTTCGGCGCGCTGCCGATGGCCATCAATCCCGGGCCCGGCGCGGTGATCTACCGCGGCCTGGCCGCCGTCACCGTCGGCGGCGTCGGCCTGAGCCTGGTCTTCACCCTGGT
This sequence comes from Arenimonas malthae CC-JY-1, assembly GCF_000747075.1. GTDB lineage: Bacteria > Pseudomonadota > Gammaproteobacteria > Xanthomonadales > Xanthomonadaceae > Arenimonas > Arenimonas malthae. The sequence goes on along the minus strand of NZ_AVCH01000048.1, from coordinate 210 downwards.
GCTGGTGCCGGCGCTGATGCGGCTTGCCGCGGGCCTGCGCGACGACCTGCGCCAGCGCCGCGGCCCGTCCGCCGCCGCCATCCCCACGACCGCCTGATCCAAGGAGAACCACCATGCGCCGCCCCTTCCGCCTGCCGCTCCTGGCCCTGCTGGCCACCGCCTGCACGGCCGCCGCCATCGCCCAGTCACCGCCGGCACCGCCGCCGGCGC
>NZ_AVCH01000047.1 GCF_000747075.1 Arenimonas malthae CC-JY-1 | reverse complement strand
GGCCGTGGCCGCCGAGTTCGCCCCGCTGCACTGGTCGCCGGGCAGCGTGGCCAGCCGCGAAGACGCGCGCGTGGCGGCCGAGATCGGTGGCCGCGTGGTGGCCGTCGCCGAAGTGGGCACGGCCCTGCGCCGTGGCGACGTGCTGGCCCGCATCGACGACGCCGCGCTGCGCCTGCGCGAACGGCAGGCCGCCGCCGACCTGGCCCGCCTGCAGGCCCAGGTGGACTACGCACGCCGCCAGGAAGAGCGCTTCACCGCGCTGGTCCGCGACGCCGGCATTTCCGGCGCGCAGCTCGACCAGGCCATCGCCGAGCGGCGCATGCGCGAACAGGACCTGGCCGCGGCGCGCGTGGCGCTGGAACAGGCGCGCCTGCAGCTGCGCCAGGCCACCGTGCGCGCGCCGTTCGACGGCGTAGTGGTGGAGCGCTCCACCGCGCTGGGCGAATTCCTCGCGCCGGGCATGGCGGTGGCGCGGCTGGTGAACCCCGCCGCGCTGGAAGTGCGCGCGCGCGCGCCCGTGGCCCTGGTCCGGCACCTGCGCGAAGGCGTGGCGGTGACGCTGCGCGACGGCGGGCAGGTGCATGCGCACCGCCTGGCCACGCTGGTGCCGGTGGGCGACGAAGCCTCGCGCCAGGTCGAACTGCGCGTCGCGCTCTCGCCGGAAGAAGCGGCGGAGGCCGGCCTGGTGGTGGGCGCCGCGCTGCAGGTGGGCGTCCCCAGCGACGCGGCGCGCCGCGTGGTGGCGGTGCCGCGCGATGCGCTGGTGCTGCGCCGCGAAGGCAGCCACGTGGTGCGGGTCGGCGCCGGCGACGCCGCCGAACGCGTGCCGGTGGAGATCGGCGCGGCCCAGGGCGAGCTGGTGGAAGTGCAGGGCGCCGTGCGTCCGGGCGACCGGCTGGTGGTGCGGGGTGCCGAACGCCTGCAGGTGGGACAGGCGCTGCGTGTTTCCGCGACCGGCCAGGCGCCGGTGGTGGCGCTGGCGGGCGGCCCGACGCGCCAGCGGCCGTGACGCGGCGCCGTCAGAGTTCGAAGCGGGTCTTGATCGGTTTCACCGGGCCCGTGTAGCGCTCCTTGCCCAGCCGGCCCTTCAGCGGCGGCAGGGCCAGCTTCGGTTCCGGGACCGCCTGGTCGGGCAGGTGGTCGAGCAGGTGGCGGATGAGCGTGAGCCGGCCGGTCTTCTGGTCGTTGAAGTCCACCACGTGCCAGGGCGCGAAGCGATGGTGGGTGGCCTTGAACATGGCGTCGCGGGCCTTGCCGTACTCGGCGTACTTCTCGCGCGCCTTGAGGTCGATGGGCGAGAGCTTCCAGCGCTTGAGCGGGTCGGCCAGGCGTTCGGCGAAACGCTCTTCCTGCTGCGCCTGGTCCACCGCCAGCCAGTACTTGAACAGCAGGATGCCGTCGTCCACCAGCAGCTTCTCGAACACCGGCGCCTGTGCCAGGAAGGCCTCGACCTGCTCCGGCGTGGCGTAACCCATCACCTTCTCGACGCCGGCCCGGTTGTACCAGCTGCGGTCGAACAGCACGATCTCGCCGGCCGCGGGCAGGTGCGGCACGTAGCGCTGGAAGTACCACTGGCCCTGTTCGCGTTCGCTGGGCTTGGACAGCGCCACCACCCGGCACTGGCGCGGGTTCAGGCCGTCGGCGATGGCGTTGATGGCGCCGCCCTTGCCGGCGGTGTCGCGGCCTTCGAACAGCACCACCAGGCGCTTGCCGGTGTGCTGCAGCCAGCGCGCCATGGCATTGAGCTCGACCTGCATTTCCTCGAGCTTGTCCTGGTAACGCCGGCGTTTTTCCTTGCTCATGCAGCGGCTCCTGGTGGGCGCCCGGGCTCAGCGTTCGCGGAGGCGGGGGCGCAGGTTGGCGAGGTTGCAGGGTTTGGTGCGGGCGTCGAGCTGGGCGCGGATGAGCTTTTCCCAGCCGGTGCGGCAGGCCGAGGTGGAGCCGGGCAGGGCGAACAGGAAGGTGCCGTTGGCCAGGCCGGCGAAGGCGCGCGACTGCAGCGTGCTGGTGCCGATCTCGTCCCAGCTCAGGTGCCGGAACAGTTCGCCGAAGCCGGACATTTCCTTGTCCAGCAGCGGCAGCAGCGCCTCGGGGGTGGAATCGCGGCCGGTGAAGCCGGTGCCGCCGGTGACCAGGATGCCGTGCACGGCCTCGTCGGCGATCCAGCGCGACACCAGGGCGCGCAGCGCGTACTTGTCGTCGCGCACGATGGCGCGTTCGTGCAGCTGGTGGCCGGCTTCGGCCAGCGCGGCGGCGAGGTAGTCGCCGGAGCTGTCGTTTTCCGCGGTGCGGGTGTCGGACACCGTCAGCACGCACAGCGACAGCGGCTGGAATTCGTTCGCGGCGCTCATGCGGCCTCCGTCAGCAGTTTCAGTTCGTCGGCCTGGTGTTCGCGGGACAGGCGCTCGACCAGTTCGTCGAGGTCGCCGTCCATCACCTGCGGCAGGGCGTACAGCGTGAGGCCTTCGACGCGGTGGTCGGTGATGCGGCCCTGCGGGAAGTTGTAAGTGCGGATGCGCTGGCTGCGGTCGCCGCTGCCCACCTGCAGCCGGCGCGACTGCGCCTGGGCCGCGGCCTGCTTCGATCGCTCCTCGTCGAGCAGTTTCGCTTTCAGCAGCGACAGCGCGCGGGCGCGGTTCTTGTGCTGGCTGCGTTCGTCCTGGCACTCCACCACGATGCCGCTGGGCAGGTGGGTGATGCGGATGGCTGAGTCGGTCTTGTTGACGTGCTGGCCGCCGGCGCCGGAGGCGCGGAAGGTGTCGACCTTCAGGTCGGCGTCGCGCACGTCGATCTCGTCCACCTCGTCGAGTTCGGGCAGGATCGCCACCGTCGCGGCCGAAGTGTGGATGCGGCCCTGCGATTCGGTGGCCGGCACGCGCTGCACGCGGTGGGTGCCGGATTCGAACTTCAGGCGCGAGTAGGCGCCCTTGCCCTCGATGCGCGCGATGATTTCCTTGTAGCCGCCGTGTTCGCCTTCGCTGGCGGAGACGATCTCGACGTTCCAGCGCCGGCGCTCGGCGTAGCGCGCGTACATGCGGAACAGGTCGCCGGCGAAGAGGGCGGCTTCGTCGCCGCCGGTGCCGGCGCGCACTTCGAGGAACAGGTTGGCGTCGTCGCGCGGGTCCTTGGGCACCAGCAGCAGGGCCAGCTCCCCGTCGAGCGTGGCCAGGCGCTGCTGGGCGGCGGGGATTTCCTCCTCGGCCAGCTCGCGCAGCTCGGGGTCGGCGCGCATGGCTTCGGCGGCCTGCAGGTCGCGCTGGGCCTGGGCCCAGGCGGCCAGGCCGGCGGCGACCGGTTCGAGTTGGGCGTATTCCTTCGACAGCGCGCGGAAGCGGGGGTTGTCGGCCAGCACGGCTGGGTCGGACAGCAGGCGGCCGACTTCCTCGTGGCGTTCGGCCAGGGCCTCGAGCTTACGGCGCAGGCTGGGCGTCATCGCGGTCGTCGTAGAGGCGCGAGGCGGCGCGCAGCAGGTCGAGGTCGCCGTCGAGCGCGGCCTGGCGCAGCGCGGCGCTGGGGCCGTGCAGCAGCTTGTTGGTGAGCTGGTGCGCCAGCAGCGCCAGGACTTCCTCGGCGGGCTTGCCGGCGGCCAGCTGCTCGCGGGCGCGGGCCAGGGCTTCCTCGCGCGCGGCCTCGCCGCGGCTGCGCAGGGTGCGCAGCGCGTCCTGGCGGCCCTGGGCGCGCCACCAGGCCATGAAATGCTCCACCTGCAGGTCGATGATGGCCTGCGCCTGCTCGGCCGCTTCCCGGCGGGAGGCGCGGTTTTCCTCGATCACCTGCTCCAGGTCGTCCACGGTGTAGAGGTAGACGTCGGGCAATTCGGCCACGCTGGCCTCGATGTCGCGCGGCACGGCGAGGTCGAGCATGAAGATCGGGCGGTGCTTGCGCGCCTTCAGCGCCGCCTGCACCGCGGCGCGGCGCAGCACGGGTTCGCGGCTGGCGGTGGCGGTGATGACGATGTCGGCTTCGGGCAGGTGCCGTTCGAGCTCCGACAGCGGCAAGGCGTAACCACCGTGGCGGCTGGCCAGCGTCTGCGCGTGTTCGAGCGTGCGGTTGGCGACCAGCAGGCGCTTGGCCTTGGCGTCCACCAGGTGGCGCGCAGCCAGTTCGATGGTGTCGCCGGCGCCGACCAGCAGCACGGTGGCGCGGTCGAGTTCGCTGAACACCTGGCGCGCCAGGCGCACCGCGGCATAGGCCACCGAAACCGGGTGGGCGCCGATTCGGGTGTCGGTGCGCACGCGCTTGGCGACCTGGAAGCTTTGCTGGAACAGGCGGTCGAGCGGCGTGCGCAGGCGCTGCTGGCTGCGCGCGGCCTGCCAGGCTTCCTTCACCTGGCCCAGGATCTGCGGTTCGCCCAGCACCAGCGAATCGAGGCCGGTGGCGACGCGGAAGAGGTGCCGCACGGCGTCCTCGTCGCGGTGTTCGTACAGGTAGTCGCCGAGGGCCTCGGGTGCCAGCCCGTGGTGCCGGGCCAGCCATTCCGCCACCGCGCCCTCGCGGCCTTCGGCGACCTGGGCGTACACCTCGGTGCGGTTGCAGGTGGAGAGCACCGCCGCTTCCTCCACGCCCGGCACCGCGCCGAGGCCGGCCAGCGCCGCCGGCAGCTGGCCCGCGTCCAGCGCGACGCGCTCGCGCAGGGCGAGGGGGGCGGTCTGGTGGTTGAGTCCTAGGGCTAGCAGGGGCATGGCTGGGGACTGTGGCGGCACGCGTTGCGCTAAGCTTCGGCGGGCTGGGCTCTTGGTGGATTCCGGCGCTCATTCTAGCCCCAGGCCGCGAAAACCCCATGATCTGGAGCAAATCCCCCGCACCTGCCGCGCTGATGCTGGCGCTGGCCCTGGCGGGTCCCGCCGCCGCCCGGGGCGAGGGACCGGTGGGCGAGGTGATGGCCGGCGAATTCGCCCTGCAGCAGGGCGACCTGGTGCTGGCCGCCGGGCATTACCTCGAAGCCGCGCGCGGCTCCCGCGATCCGGGCCTGGCCGAACGCGCCGCCCGCATCGCCCTGCTGGCCGGGCCCGGGGCGCCGGTCGCCGATGCCATCGCCCGGTGGCGCGAGCTGGCGCCGGACTCCCTGGCCGTGCGCGCCGCCGCCATTTCCTTCGCGCTCGAGCAGGGCAACCCCGAGGACGCCACCGACGAGGCCGGCGCCCTGATGGCCCTGCCGGCCGCCGAAGGCCTGCCGGTGCTGCTGTCCGCGCTTGGCGATGCCCGCGGGGATGCCGCCATCACCGCGCGCGCCGTGATGCGCGGGCTTTACGAAACCGACCGGCTGCCGCCCAGCTTCGGCGGCTGGCTGGCCATGGCCGGGCTTGCGCGCCGGCTCGAGGACGCCGTGCTGTCGGAGCAGTTGGTGGTGCGCGGGCTGGAGCGTTTCCCGGACGACCCGCGCGCCCACCTGCTGCAGGCCTCCCGCCTGCGCGAGCGCGGCCTGGACGAGGCCGCGCGTGGCCACCTGGTGGCGCTGGGCGAACCGGCCAAGCTGGCGCCGGAGCTGCGCCGGGCCGCGGCGCGCGAATACGGGCTGCTGGGCGATCCGCTGG
>NZ_AVCH01000046.1 GCF_000747075.1 Arenimonas malthae CC-JY-1 | reverse complement strand
AGCCGCGCAGCACGCGCCGCGGCGGCGGCACCAGCTGCGGCCCGGCATGGCGGCCGCGGCCACGGCCCAGGCGTTCGAGCACCAGCACCAGCCCCACCACGCCCACCAGCCCGAAGGCCAGCTGCGCCGCAGCCGTCAGCGAGTACAGGCCGAACCAGGTCTTGTAGACGGTGGTGGCCAGCGTATCCACGCCCAGGATGCTGACCGCGCCGAAATCGGCCAGCGCTTCGAGCAGCACCAGGGTCAGGCCCGCCACCCAGGCCGGCCGCGCCATCGGCAGCGCCGCGCGGAAGAACGCCGCCACCGGCCCGTGGCCCAGCGAACGCGCGGCGTCCATGGCCGCGCTGCCCTGGCGCAGGAAGGCGGCGCGCACCACCAGGAAGACATAGGGATAGAGCACCAGCGCCAGCACCGCCGCCGCGCCGGGCACGCTGCGCAGTTCCGGGAAGCCCGCGGGCGAACCGCCCAGCGCGCGCCACGCGGTCTGCAGCGGGCCGGCGTAATCGGCCAGGCCGACGTAGACGAAGGCCACCACGTAACCCGGCAGCGCCAGCGGCAGCACCAGCGCCCAGTCGAAGAAGCGCCGGCCGGGGAATTCGAAGCGCGCGCTGGCCCAGGCGAAACCCACGCCCGGCACCAGCGCGAACACCGCCAGCAGCGCCAGCAGCGCCAGCGTGTTGCGCGTGGCCGCCGGCAGCACCTGCCCGAACAGGTGCGGCCAGACGTCGGGCTGCGGCGTGGCGAAGGCGCTGCCCAGCCACAGCACCGGCAGCAGCAGCGGCGCAGCCAGCACCCACGCCAGCGCGCGGGGCCAGCGGGCGCGCGCCGCGGCGGCCGGGCTCATCGGCTCAGCGCCAGCCGGCGCGGTCCATCAGGCGCACCGCTTCGGCCTGGCGCTGGCCGGCCACCGACACGTTCACCGCGTCGCCGCGGAACGGACCCCAGGCGGCGACCACCGGGTCGAGCGCCACGCCCGGGCTGGCCGGGATCTCGAAATTGACGCTGGCGAAGTCGGCCTGCACCGACGGCGAGGCCAGCCATTCCAGGAAGGCCTGCGCGGCCGCCTTGTTCTTCGAGGCGGCGACGATGCCGGCGCCCGAGATGTTCACGTGCGCGCCGGCGCCGGCCTGGTCGGCCCAGAACACCTGCACCGGGAAACCCGGCTCGTCGTGCTGCAGGCGGCCCAGGTAATACGTATTGATGATGCCGACGTCGCACTGGCCCGCGGCGATCGCCTTGGCCAGCAGGGTGTCGTCGGCGAAGGGCGCGGTGGCCAGGTTGGCCACCCAGCCGCGCACGACCTGCTCGGTGCGTTCGGCGCCCAGTCGCTCGATCATCGTGGCGACCAGCGACTGGTTGTAGACCTTCTTGGACGAACGCAGGCACAGCCGGCCCTTCCACTCCGGCGCGGCCAGCGCTTCATAGGTGGAGAGCTCGGCCGGCTTCACCCGCGCGGTGGAATGCACGATGGTGCGGGCGCGCTGCGACAGCGCGAACCAGCGGCCGTGCGGGTCGCGCAGGTTGGCCGGGATGGCGGCTTCGAGCTTCGCCGAGCGGGTGGGCGCGAGCAGGCCGCGCTCGGCCGCCTGCCAGAGGTTGCCGGCGTCCACGGCCATGAAGATGTCGGCGCGGGTGTTGGCGCCCTCGGCGGCGAGGCGCTCGATCAGCACCGGGGCGCCGTCGGAGAGCAGGCGCACCTGGGTGCCGGTTTCCTTTTCGTAGCGTTCGAACAGCGGCTTGACCAGCGGCTCGCGGCGCTCGGTGTACACCACCAGTTCCGCGGCCTGGGCCAGCGGCGCGAGCAGGCTGGCAAGCAGCAGGGCGATCAACGTGCGCGACATGGGCGGCTCCTTGAGGGGACCCGCCAAATGATAATGGTTCTCACTTGAAACACAAGGCGCGGCCAGCCGCCACGCCCCGTGCATTCAGTCGACGTCGCGCACCTGCAGCGACATGTTGTTCGCCGACACCACCTTCACGCGGGTGCCGGCCGGCAGGTCCGGGCCCTCGGCGGTCCAGAAGGCGTCGCCGATCTTCAGGCGGCCGCGGCCGTCGACGATGGCCGACTCCAGGTGGAACACCTGCCCCACCAGCTGTTCGCCGCGGCGGTTGAGCAGCGGCTGCTCGCCCGGTCCTTCCTTGCCGCGGAAGAACTTCACGTACACGCCGATGAAGGCGAAGGACAGCAGCACGAAGGCGATGGCCTGCCACACCGGCGCCAGGTCCAGCACCAGCAGCAGCAGGAACACCGCCGCCGCCGCGAAGCCCAGCCACAGCAGGAACACGCCGGGCGCCAGCGTCTCGGCCGCGATCAGCAGCAGCGCCAGGCCGGCCCACACGATCAGTTCGGTGCGCATGGCTCAGCCCCCGACGCGCGGCGGCGGGCTCGGCGCGCGTGCCGCGGCGGCCGTCGGCTGCAGGCCCAGGCTTTCCTTCGCCAGTTCGGCGATGCCGCCCAGCGAGCCGATGATGCCGCTCGACTCCATCGGCATCATCACGAACTTCTGGTTCGGCGCCTCGGCCAGGGCCTTGAAGGCCTCGATGTACTTCTGCGCCACGAAGTAGTTGATGGCCTGCACGTTGCCCTTGGAAATGGCCTCGGACACCATGCGCGTCGCGTTCGCCTCGGCCTCGGCCAGGCGCTCGCGGGCCTCGGCGTCGCGGAAGGCGGCTTCGCGCTTGCCTTCGGCTTCAAGGATGGCGGCCTGCTTGTCGCCCTCGGCGCGCAGGATCTCGGCGGCGCGCTGGCCCTCGGCCTCGAGGATGTTGGCGCGCTTCTCGCGCTCGGCCTTCATCTGCCGGGCCATGGAATCGACCAGGTCGCGCGGCGGCTGGATGTCCTTGAGCTCGATGCGGTTGACCTTGATGCCCCAGGGGTGGGTGGCCACGTCCACGACGCTGAGAAGCTTGGCGTTGATCTCGTCGCGCTTGGACAGCGACTCGTCGAGGTCGAGCGAGCCGATGGACGTACGGATATTGGTCATCACCAGCGCGATGGTGGCCTGCTCGAGGTTGGCCACCTCGTAGGCGGCCTTCGCGGCGTCGAGCACCTGGAAGAAGATCACGCCGTCCACCTTCACCACGGCGTTGTCGCGGGTGATCACGTCCTGGGAGGGCACGTCCAGCACCTGCTCCATCATGTTCACCTTGCGGCCCACGGCCTGGATGATGGGCACCAGGAAGTGCAGGCCCGGCGACATGGTGTGGGTGTACTTGCCGAAGCGCTCGACGGTCCATTCGTAGCCCTGCGGCACCATGCGCACGGTCTTGATGAGGACGATCACGCCTGCGACCAGGATGATGATGGTCAGGATTTCCATGGCTCCACTCCCCGGGGGTCAGCGGCCAGTCTAAGGCCAAGCCGCGGGCCAGTGTCGCTAATGTTATTGCGAATCATTCTCGCCCGCAGTACCATTTGCGCCGACCGCCGGCCCGCGCCGGCCATGCCTTGGAAAACACCGGAATGTCCACCCTGCTCCGCGCCGCCATCGCCCTGGCCCTGCTGCCGGCCGCCCCCGCCTTCGCCGACGGCGACACCGCCACGAACCCCGACGAAACCCTGGTGCGGCTCGACCGCGTCAACGTCTTCGGCAGCCGCCACGAGGTGGCCAAGACCGCCGGCTCGGCGCACTACCTGGACGAGGCGACGCTGCGCAAGTTCAACTACCGCGACGTCAACCGCGTGCTGCGCCAGGTGCCCGGCGTGTACCTGGTGGAAGAGGAAGGCTTCGGCCTGCGCCCGAACATCGGCATCCGCGGCTCGGGCACCGACCGCAACAACCGCATCACGGTGATGGAGGACGGCGTGCTGATCGCGCCGGCGCCCTACGCCGCCCCCGCCGCCTACTATTTCCCGACCATGGCGCGCATGCACGCGGTCGAGGTGAAGAAGGGCGCGGCCTCGGTGCAGGCCGGCCCGCGCACCACCGGCGGCGCGCTCAACCTGCTGTCCACGCCGGTCCCCACCGAAACCAGCGGCGAATTCGACCTGGCCCTGGGCGAGAACGGCACCCTGCTCAGCCACGGCTGGATCGGCTCGATGGGCGAGCGTTTCGGCGGCCTGGTCGAGGGCGTGCGCCAGGAAACCCACGGCTTCAAGCGCATCGACGGCGGCGGCGACGCCGGCTACGAGCTCAACGACTTCGTGGCCAAGCTGCGCTGGACCAGCGCGCCCGACGCCGCCCGCTACCAGCAGCTCGACCTCAAGCTCGGCCGCAACACCCAGGACAGCAACGAAACCTACCTCGGCCTGACCGAAGACGACTTCGCCGCCGACCCGAACCGCCGCTACGCCGCGTCGCGCCTGGACAACATCCAGACCCGGCACCAGCTGTTCGAACTGCGCCACCTCATCGAGCTCTCGGACCGCGTGGACCTGACCACCGTGGCCTACCGCACCGAGTTCCAGCGCAACTGGTACAAGCTCAACGACGTGCAGGGCGTGTCCATCGCCCGCATCCTCGACGACCCCACCACCTATGCCAGCCAGTACGCCTGGCTCACCGGCGCCACCAGCCCGGCGAACGCCCTGCGCCTGCGCAACAACAACCGCGGCTACTACGCCCAGGGCCTGCAGAGCGTGCTTGGCGTCGACTTCGACACCGGCGCCGCCCGCCACGACCTGGAGTTCGGCCTGCGCCTGCACCGCGACCAGGAAGACCGCTACCAGGACGACGACCGCTACCAGATGGTCGCCGGCGAGCTGGTGCGCACCACCGACGGCGCGCCCGGCACGCAGGAAAACCGCGTCGGCGACGCCGAGGCGCTCTCGCTGTACGTGCAGGACACCATCGAATGGGGCAACTGGATCCTGACCCCGGGCGTCCGCTACGAGCGCATCGACCTCACCCGCACCAACTATTCCACCGCCACCGGCCTGCGCGACGTGGTGCTCTCCACCGTGGAAACGCAGGTGGACGAAGTCATCCCGGGCCTGGGCGCCACCTACCTGCTCAGCGACGACGTCACCCTGTTCGCCAGCGTGCACCGCGGCTTCAACCCGCCGGGCCCGGCCTCGGGTTCGGAATCGGAGAAGAGCGTGAACGCCGAGTTCGGCCTGCGTTACGGCCGCGACGCGCTCTCGGCCGAGCTGGTCGGCTTCGTCAACGACTACTCGAACCTGGTGGGCACCTGCACCGCCTCCACCGGCGGCAACTGCAACATCGGCGACCAGTTCGACGGCGGCGAAGCCCGCATCAGCGGCCTCGAGGCCAGCCTGGCCTACGACTTCGGCGGCAACGGCCCGCTCTCGATCCCGGTGTCGCTGGCCTACACCTATACGAACGCCGAGTTCCGCAACAGCTTCAGCTCCGACTTCGAGGAATGGGGCGACGTGGCCAGCGGCGACCAGCTGCCCTACCTGCCCGAGCACCTGCTGCACGTGGAAGCCGGCCTGCAGGGCGAGCGCTGGCGCGTGGGCGTGGCGGCCAACTACCTCGACGCCATGCGCACCGTGGCGGGCCGCGGCGCCATCCCCGCCGGCGAAGGCACCGATTCGGCCGTGGTCTGGGACCTCAGCGCCGGCTACCGGGTGAACGAGCGCCTGGAGCTGTACGGCCGGGTCGAGAACCTGGCCGACGAAACCTACGTCGTGGCCCGCCGCCCGGCCGGCCTGCGCCCGGGCCAGCCCCGCGCCACCGTGCTGGGCCTGCGCTACCAGTTCTGAACCACGGGCCAGGGAAGGACCAGGAAGGCCGGGGGCAACCCCGGCCTTTTTTCTGTGCGACGCTTTCCCCTCCCGGCGCATCCAAGACCGATGTGAGCCATCCCTCCTCCTTCGCCATCGACCTGCCCACGGGCCTGGTGCAGCGCGCCCAGCGCGGCGAGGCGAGCGCGTTCGAGCAGATCTACCGGCGCTTCGAGCGGCCGGTGTTCACCCTGGCGCTGCGCCTCACCGGCGAGCGCGAGGAGGCACAGGACGTGCTGCAGGACACCATGCTCAAGCTGTTCGACCGCATCGGTGAATTCCGCGCCGAGTCGCCGTTCTGGGGCTGGCTGCGGCAGATCGCGGTGAACGAGGCGCTGATGCGGCTGCGCAAGCGCAACCGCCTGCCCGCCACCGAGGACGCCGACGAGGCCGAACTCGAAAGCCACGACGTGATGCTGCCACCCGCCGCCGCCGACGCCGCCCTGCTGGGCCAGGCGCTGGCGAAGCTGCCCGACGCCACCCGCAGCGTGCTCTGGCTCTACCACGCCGAGGGCTACACCCACGACGAGATCGCCGGCCTGATGGGCAAGACCGCCAGCTTCTCGAAATCGCAGCTCGCGCGCGGCACCCGCCGCCTGCGCGACCTGCTCAGGATCGATTCGGAGGTGCACTCCCATGCCTGACGACGCCCGCCTTCCCGAGCGCGAACTCACCGTGGCCGAGGCGTTCGCCCGACTGCCGCTGGAAACGCCCGACCGCAGCGCCTGGCCGGTGCTGGCCGCGCGCCTGGCCGCCACCGAGGACCGCCCGCGCGGCCCACGCTGGCCCTTCGCCCTGGCCGCCGCCGCGGCC
>NZ_AVCH01000045.1 GCF_000747075.1 Arenimonas malthae CC-JY-1 | reverse complement strand
CGGTGAAGAACCAAAAAAAGGCCAGACCGGGTTCACCACCCAGCTCGCCAGCGCCGTCGGGCGCGGCTCGTCAGGGATCACATAGCGCACGGTGCTCATTACGGCTTGCCGTGTCGGTCCAGGAATGCCAGGACTTCGTCGTACTGGCCTCCTTGATTTGCGTAGCGTGCGTGGTTGCGTGCCGTCGTCAGCCATTCGAGCGTCGTAGGGCGCAACTGCCCCAAGGCTCGCTCGAGATGAGCCATGGAGAGCGGGCATTCGCGCCCGGCATCCATCGACTCCTCGATGGCCTCGTCTACCGCCGTTTCCACTAGGTGCCTGAGGTCGGCGCCTGAGAAGCCGGGCGTACGCCTGGCCAGGGAAGCGACGTCGATGCCAGCCTCGCTGGGCCTCCCTGCAAGCTCAAGGCGAAGGATCTGCTCGCGCGCCGGCTGGTCCGGCGGAGGCACGAAAAGCACGCGGTCGAACCGGCCTGGGCGACGGAAGGCGGCATCCACTGCCCACGGCACATTGGTGGCGCCCAGGACCAGCACCCCGTTGTTGCCTTGGGCAAACCCGTCTAGCTCGGTGAGGAACTGGCTGACCAGCTTTGCCGTGCCGGCCTCGCGTGAGTGCTGCCGCTTGCCGCCAAGGGCCTCCACCTCGTCGAAGAAGATCACGGCCGGTGCGCGCTCGCGGGCATGCTCGAACAGCGCGTGCAGCTTGCGCTCCGATTCGCCGATGTACATGTCGAGCACGTCACTGATGGCTACGTTCAGGAAGGTGGCTCCGCATTCCCCCGCAGTTGCGCGGGCAAGCAGTGTCTTTCCGCAGCCAGGCGGACCATACATGAGAATGCCTCCACCGGCACGGCGACGGAATCGGTCGAACAGCGTAGGCTTTAGGAAAGGCGTGATGATGCGCCGGCGGATTTGCTGTTTGACCTCATCGAGGCCGCCAACGGCGCCAAATCCGATTCGCTCTGCCACTGGCTGAAGTAGCCTTGTGGCTTCCTCGCGACCGGTGTCGTCGTTGGCAACGCTTGTAACGCCGTTCCGCCGCGCTTGGCCAAGCGAGACCACCTTTCCTTCGAGTTGTGCCGCGAAGCCGGGGTCGTCCATCGTAGGGTTCACGGCCAGGGCCCTGTCGTAGGCCTCACGGGCGCGGGCACGGTCGCCCGCAGCAAGCAACTGGCGGGCCTTCACAAGACTGGCCGTGGCGCTGCCCGTCGGCGCCAGGGCCTGCGCCTCGTCCAGCCGACCCTCACGCGCGAGCAGGGCCGCGCCAGCCTCGGCCAGGGCCGTATGGGCATCGAAGCAGGTGCCCTCGACCTCCAGGACGGAGGCAAGCCGCTCCGCATCGCCGGCATCAATACAGGCGCGCAGCACCATTCCGGCCAGGATCTCGTTGCCCGGCGATGCGATCAGGGCCTGGACGAGGTCGTCGATTTCATTGGAGGTCATTTACTCGCGCAACCCGGAGGCTTGTGTGCAAAATGGACACCCGATTGTGGACCAAGCCGAGGGCCCATGCACCTGCCTCCCCTGACGATCAAACTGCTGTGGGGCGTAGTTGGCCTGCTCGTACTCCCATTTTTGGTGCCGCGCGAATCAATGGCTCAACTGATGCTGTGGCCACTAGGCGAGGCCACGGTGTTCGCTCCGGGCGGCGACATCGTGCGCCTTGGATTTATGCCCTGGCAGTTGGTCACGCACGTGCTGATCAACCCGGGATTCGGGGGCCTGCTCTTCCTTGGCCTGACGCTGGTGTTCTTCGGTGCGCAGCTCGAGCAGATCTGGGGCACGCGAAAGTACAGCCAATTCTTGCTCACCGTGACGCTCGGTGGCGGGCTTTTGCAGTTGCTGCTGATCAGCATTGGCCATGCCGCGGGCTTTCTGCCTTTTGCGCCAGTGGCGGGCGCCAACGCTACCCTCTACGGCATCCTGTTCGCCGTGGCCTACCTCAATCCGAACCAGCGAGTGATGTTGTTGATCCCGCCGATCCCTATGCGGATGCGCAATCTCGTTATCGCACTGGTGGCCTTCGAGCTCGTCTTCGGCGTGTTTGGTTCGAGCAATGGACTGGCGCACATAGGCTTCCTTGGCGGCATGCTGGTGGCCTGGCTGATGATCCGCTACTGGCGCGGCCAGCCGCCGTTCAAACCGCGCGGGCCGCGCCTGGTCCGCTGAGCCCGAGCGACGCTTTTTTCGCACGCCCGGCGCCCTGCTTCTGCTGTAGGAGCGGCTTCAGCCGCGAAGCTTTTCGCGAAGGGCTTCGCGGCTGAAGCCGCTCCTACAAGGGGCGGCGGTGTGGGCGGGGAGGCCGCCAGGCGCAGGCCTAGCGGCGCAGCTGCAGGAAGTCGGTGCTGGCCACCAGGCGCAGGCTGTCCAGGCGCGGGCGCGCCGTGGGCAGGGCGGCCAGCACGGCGTCGCGTTCGGCTTCCAGCGCGGCGATCTCGGACGGGCGCACCGCCGGGTTCACGCGCGCCAGGGCGCGCAGGCGGGTGATTTCCGCGCCCAGCCAGGCCCCGGCCTTCGCCACGGCTTCTTCGATGCGCAGGCGCGCGGCTTCGTTGGCCGCGTCGCGCGCGCGCTCGAGCATGGGCGGCACCAGCGCCGCCAGCACCTTGCGCTGCGGGCCCAGGTCGAACACGCGGTCGCCGGCGCGCAGCCGCGCGCGTTCGCCCGGGGCGAAATCGGGGCGCAGCTGCAGGCGCGTGTCCACCGCCACCGACAGCGGCGCCGGCGGCAGCCAGCGCTCGATGTCCAGGCCGCGTTCGGCCACGCACTCGAGCACGTTCACCGCTTCCATCACCACGGTGCGCGGCGGCAGGCTGTCGTCGACCAGGAAGGCGGCGTTGCCGCTTTCGCCCGACACCAGCAGGTCGAGCGCCGACAGCACCAGCGGGTGGTCGGGGCGCAGGTAGAGCAGGTCGTCGCGCGACAGCGCGGTGGCGCGGTCGGTGGTGCAGGCGCGCGGGCCCTGGCGCAGTTCCTCGAAGCCGTCCACGGTGAGGTGCTCGGGGTCGAGCAGCCAGGTGTTGGCCGACAGCGGTTCGTTGTGCACGCCGAAGCTTTCCAACAGGCGCAGCGGGAAGTCGTCCATGGCCGCGTGCGCGTCGTCTTCGGCCAGCGCGCGGCGCAGGCCGTCGTGGTCGCCGTGGCCGCGGCTGCCCAGTTCGAGCAGGCGGTCGCGGCCTTCCGCGATGATGCGGGCCAGCTCGGCGTGTTTGTCGCGGCTGCGGGCGATCAGTTCGCCCAGGGCCGGCTCGCGCGCGTCGGCGTCCTGGGTGGCCAGCTGCAGCAGCTCGGCGCCGAAGGCGCGCAGCAGCTCGCGGCCGTCGGCCAGCACGCCGCGGAAGGCGTCCAGGCCTTCGTGCAGCCAGCGCTGCAGCACTTCCTGGGCGCTGCCGGCCACGGCCGCCACGTGCAGGTGCACGTCGCCGCGCTGGCCGATGCGGTCGAGGCGGCCGATGCGCTGTTCCAGCATGTCAGGGTGCAGCGGCAGGTCCCAGAGCACCAGGTGCTGGGCGAACTGGAAGTTGCGGCCCTCGGCGCCGATTTCGCTGGCCACCAGCAGGCGCGCGCCTTCCGGGTCGGCGAAATAGGCGGCGTTGCGGTCGCGCTGCAGCAGGTTCATGTCTTCGTGGAAACGCGCCACGGCGATGCCGCTGCGCAGGCGCAGGGCTTCCTCCAGCGCCTGCACCTTGGCGCGCGAGCGGCACAGCAGCAGCACCTTGCCGGGCGCGACTTCGTCGAGCACGCGCAGCAGCCAGTCCAGGCGCGGGTCCTTCGCGTAATCGTGTTCGGGCTCGTCGTCGGTGTCGCCCACGTCGTGCGCGAATTCGGCGCGCAGGCGGCCGAGCAGGGTGGGGTCTTCCGGTGCGTCGAGCAGCTCGACGTGCGGGATGCGGGTGGGGAAGCCGCCGACGGCCGCGCGGCGGTTGCGCACCATCACGCGGCCGGTGCCGTGGCGGTCGACCAGGTCGGCCAGCAGCGCCTCGCGCTCGCCGTCGTCGCCTTCGGCGATGCGGCCGAGGCGGCGCGCCAGGTGGTCGTCTTCGCCCGGGAACAGCTTCGCCAGCGCCTGCACGTCGCCGGCGGTGAGCGCCTCGCGCTCGAGCAGGCGCTCGGCCAGCGCCGACAGCGCCACGTAACCGCGCGATTCGGCGCGGAAGGCGTCGAGGTCGGTGTAACGCGCCGGGTCGAGCAGGCGCAGGCGGGCGAAATGGCCGCCCAGGCCCAGCTGTTCCGGCGTGGCGGTGAGCAGCAGCAGGCCGGGCGTGCGCGCCGACAGCGCTTCCACCAGCGCATACCCCGGGCTGGCGAACTCCGGCGTCCACACCAGGTGGTGCGCCTCGTCCACCAGCAGCAGGTCCCAGCCCGCGGCCAGCACCTGGCGCGCGCGCTTCTCGTGGCTGGCCAGCCAGTCCACCGAGGCGATGACGCACTGCTCGTCCTCGAAGGGGTTGGCCTTGGGCTCGGTCATCTCCAGCGATTCGCAGCGCTCCTCGTCGTAGATCGAGAAGGCCAGGTTGAA
Organism: Arenimonas malthae CC-JY-1; assembly: GCF_000747075.1. Lineage (GTDB taxonomy): Bacteria > Pseudomonadota > Gammaproteobacteria > Xanthomonadales > Xanthomonadaceae > Arenimonas > Arenimonas malthae. The sequence continues at coordinate 2,465 of NZ_AVCH01000045.1, read as the reverse complement.
GCGCCGCAGCAGTTCCACGAACCACTGGTTCACCAGGCTCTCAGGCACCAGCACCAGCACGCGCCGGGCGCGGCCGCTGGCGAGCTGCTGGGCGGCGATGAGGCAGGCTTCGATGGTCTTGCCCAGGCCCACTTCGTCGGCCAGCAGCAGGCGCGGCGGGCGGCGCGAGGCGGCGGCCTCGGCCACGCGCAGCTGGTGCGGCACCAGGTCGATGCGCGCGCCCAGCACGCCCCAGCCCGGGTGCGCGCGCGCTTCGGCGCGGCGCTGCAGGCACTCACGGCGGAATTCGAACTGGTCGTTGCGGTCCACCCGGCCCGAAAGCAGGCGCGAATCGGCCTGCGACACCGGCTGTTCGGCGTCGAGCTCGCCCTCGGCGTGGCAGTCGTTGCCGCAGACGTAGTGGATCAGCTGCTCGCGCAGCTCGGCGCGGTCGACCAGCTTGTCCTGGCCGCCCACGCGGATGCGCTCGCCCGGGCGGAACACCGCCCGCAGCAGCGGCGCCGAGCCCAGTGCGTACATGCGCACCACGCCCGAGCCGGTGAAGACGATCTGCACCTGGCGTCCGGCCAGGCGAAGCACGGTGCCGAGCCCGAGCTCGGGTTCGGCGCTGGAGAACCAGCGCTGTCCGGGGAAAAAAGGATTCACGTCAGCGCCACAGGGAGACCTGCTCCTTGGCCGGTTTCTGCATCGCCACGCGGCCCTTGCAGGCGAAGGCCTGGCCGAAGGCGGGGAAGTTGGCCAGCGGGCCGTTGACGCGCCACTTCGCCGGCGCATGGTTGGCCGTGGCCTGCGCCGCGGCGAGCGCGGTGGCCTTGTCCTGGCGCGCCCACAGGCCGGCCCAGCCGGTGAAGAAGGCCTGCGCGGCCTTCGTGTCGGGCGTGCCCTGCGCATTGAGCGCGTCCCAGGCGAACTCCAGGCCGGCCAGGTCAGCCTGGTTCTGGGCGAAGCTGCGGGTGCCGTTCACGCGGGTGGCGCCGCCGGTGGCGGAGTAGGCGTTGTACTGCGCCACCAGCGGTGCGGCGCGCTTGCCCCAGGCGGTGGCGTCGGCGCCGTCCCAGGCCTGCAGCGAGAGCGCGAGCTGCTGGCCGAGCAGGGCGCCGAAACCGCCGTAGTCGGCCGCGTCGTTGCCGTCGCCGATCACCGGCGGCTGCAGCGTGGACGCGGTCACCACGAGCCGGTTTTCCTTCGGCATCCAGGCCACCAGCGGCTGCCACTGCTCGGCCGGCCAGGCGAAGCGGGCGCGCACCAGCGCGTACTTCATCAGCCAGCGGCGCAGGGCCATGGCGTTGCCCGGCAGGTCGTCGCGCCGGAAGACCAGGTCGTCGAACACGTTCGAAGGCACGTCCAGGCCCACCTGCACGTGCATGGCTTCCAGCCGTGCACGGGCCTTGGCCTTGCCGTCGGCGCTGAGCCAGGCGGCGCGGTCGAGCGAACGCAGGGCGCTGGCGCGGATTTCTTCGGCGATCGCCTGGGCGCGGCGCTGGCGCGGCACCGGCAGGAAACGTTCGGTGTAGGCGGCGTCCAGGAATTCCGGCAGGCGCTCGAGCAGCATCTGCCGGGCGCGCACCGCGCGCGGCGTCGGCGCGGCCTGGCCGGCGAGCGTGACTTCGTAGAGCTGGGCCCAGGGGCCGTGGAAGGCCTGGCCCAGGGTCGGGGCGGCTTCGCGCAGCACCTGCGCGCGCAGGTAGGTCTTCCACTGCTCGGGCTTGGACTTGGCCAGCAGCTGGTCAACGGCGCGGAAGAAGGCCGGGCCGGTCAGCGCGACCTGGCTGGCCTTGAGGCCGTGCGCGGCGAGCAGGGCGCCCAGGTCGAGGCTGCCGGCGACCTTGTCGGCGTCCTTCATCGCCATCACCTGGAACGGCGTGCCGGCGGCGGTGGCGCGGGCCAGGGCCGATTCCATCTGCCAGACCTGCTCGGCCTCGGCGGCGGCCTTGCCGGCCTTGCTGCCGCTGTTCTGCAGCCAGGCCGCGAGCGCGGCCTTGTAGCGCGGGGCCAGCGCCTGCACTTCCGGTTCGGCCGAGGCGTAGAAGCCGGCGTCGGGCAGGCCGAAGCCGCCCGGGCCCAGCTGGGCGTAGGGATTGCCCTGGGCGTCGCGCAGCACCTTCAGGTCCACCACCACCGACATGCCGGCGGCGTGCAGGGCGACGATGGCGGGCATCACGTCGCGGGAGCGGCGGATGCCGTTGATGGTGCGCAGCAGCGGCTCGATCGCCTTCAGGCCGGCGGCCTCGATGGCGGCTTCGTCTTCGGCGCTGGCCAGCAGTTCGGCCAGGTGCCGCGACACGGTGGCGCCGGCCGGCGCCGTGGTGGCGGCCAGCACCTGGTCGCGCTGGCCCTGGCCGAGCGCGGCCAGCTGGTCCCAGCGGCTCAGGCGGTCGGCGTTGGCGGGCAGCGGGTTCTGCGCCAGCCAGGCCGCATTGGCATGGCCGTAGAAGTCGGCGCAGGCGGCGGGGGCGGCCGGCGCG
>NZ_AVCH01000044.1 GCF_000747075.1 Arenimonas malthae CC-JY-1 | reverse complement strand
CGCCGGGGCGGGCGCCGGCGCCGCGCGCGGGTAGTACTTCCACACCGCCACGCCGCTGGCCGCCAGCACCGCCACGGCCGCCCAGGGGCCCCACTGGAATCGAGTCGCCATCACGCACTCCTAACACCGGAAACCAAGCCCTGAGACTGGCCCCGCCGCGCTGAAGTTCCGCGGAACGCCACTTGGCGCCGCGCCGGGCCACGCGCTAGGCCATTCGTCACTTGACGCTCCGGAGGCCGGTGCCCAGAGTCGGTCGGGCTTGTTTTCCGCCGGTGCATCGCCGATGCCCGGCCCGGCCCCTTCCTGCTGGAGTGACCTGATGGACAGACGCAACTTCCTGACGATGTCGGGCCTGGGCCTTGCCGGCCTGATGGTCCCCTTTGGCCGCGTCATCGCCGCCGAGGAACTGGTTTCCACCCTCGACGTGGCCATAAAGAAAGCCATCGCCGACACCGCCCTGCAGGCCGCGCGTGATGCCGGCGCCAGCTACTGCGACGTGCGCGTCGGCCGCTACCTGCAGCAGTTCGTGGTCACCCGCGAGGACAAGGTGCAGAACGTGGTGAACACCGAATCCACCGGCGTCGGCGTGCGCGTGATCGCCAACGGCGCCTGGGGCTTCGCCGCCACCGAGGACCTGAGCACCGAGGGCGTGGCCAAGGCCGCGCGCCAGGCCGCCGCCATCGCCAAGGCCAACTCCCGCCTGCAGACCACGCCGGTGCAGCTGGCGCCGGTGAAGGGCGTGGGCGAAGTGAGCTGGCGCTCGCCGATCGCCCGCAACTCGATGGAAGTGCCCATCAAGGACAAGGTGGACCTGCTGCTGGGCGTGAACGCCGCCGCCATGAAGGCCGGCGCCGACTTCGTGAACTCCACGCTGTTCCTGGTGAACGAGCAGAAGTACTTCGCCTCCACCGACGGCAGCTACATCGACCAGGACGTGCACCGCATCTGGGCCCCGTTCACCGTGACCGCGGTGGACAAGGCCAGCGGCAAGTTCCGCACCCGCGACGGCCTGTCGGCCCCGATGGGCATGGGCTACGAGTACCTGGACGGCAAGGCCGAGCACAAGTACGTCTCGCCCAACGGCGTGGTGAACTACGGCAAGTCCTACGACATGGTCGAGGACGCCGTGGCCGCCGCCAAGCAGGCGCGCGAGAAGCTCACCGCCCCGTCGGTGAAGCCGGGCAAGTACGACCTGGTGCTCGACCCGACCAACCTCTACCTCACCATCCACGAGAACGTGGGCCACCCGCTCGAGCTCGACCGCGTGCTGGGCTACGAGGCCAACTACGCCGGCACCAGCTTCGCCACGCTCGACAAGCGCGAGAACAAGTTCCAGTACGGCAGCGGCATCGTCAACCTGTTCGCCGACAAGGTGCAGGAAGGCAGCCTGGGCGCCGTCGGCTTCGACGACGAGGGCGTGAAGACCAAGCGCTGGGACCTGGTGAAGGACGGCGTGCTGGTGAATTACCAGGCCATCCGCGACCAGGCCCACATCATCGGCGAAACCGAATCGCACGGCTGCTGCTACGCCGATTCCTGGGCCAGCGTGCAGTTCCAGCGCATGGCCAACGTGTCGCTGGCGCCGGGCAAGACCAAGCTCAGCGTGGCCGACATGATCAAGGACGTCGAGAAGGGCATCTACATCATTGGCGACGGCTCGTTCTCGATCGACCAGCAGCGCTACAACGCCCAGTTCGGCGGCCAGCTGTTCTACGAAATCGAAAACGGCAAGATCACCCGCATGCTCGAGGACGTGGCCTACCAGATCCGCACGCCGGAATTCTGGAACGCCTGCTCGGCGATCTGCGACGAGTCGGACTACCGCCTCGGCGGCAGCTTCTTCGACGGCAAGGGCCAGCCCGGCCAGATCTCGGCCGTCTCGCACGGCGCCGCGACCACGCGCTTCGACGGCGTGAACATCATCAACACCGCCCGCAACCTCGGCTGACCGGCGCAGGAGCCCTGAACCATGAGCATCTACACCGAAGAACAGGCCAAGGCCATCCTCGACAAGGTCATCGCCCTGTCCCAGGCCGACGAGTGCACCGCCACGCTGTCGGGTTCGATCACCGGCAACATCCGCTTCGCGCTCAACAACGTCTCCACCAGCGGCATCGTTTCCAATGCCCAGCTGATCGTGCAGTCGGCGTTCGGCCAGCGCGAGGGCATCACCACCATCAACAGCTTCGACGACGCCTCGCTCGAGCGCGTCGTGCGCCGCGCCGAAGAGCTGGCCCGCCTGGCGCCTGAAAACCCCGAGCGCATGCCGGCGCTCGAGAAGCAGGACTACAAGCCCAGCCCCACCTTCGTGCAGGCCACCGCCGACATCACCCCGGAGCAGCGCGCGCAAATCGCGGCGGCGTCCATCGGTCCCTGCCGCGACGGCAAGCTCATCGCCGCCGGCTTCCTGCAGGACGACCAGAGCTTCTTCGCCTTCGCCAACTCCAAGGGCAACTTCGGCTACCAGCGCGCCACCAACCTCGACTACACCTGCACGGTGCGCACCGAGGACGGCCGCGGTTCCGGCTGGGTGTCGCGCAACGCCGCCGACGTGAAGCAGTTCGACGCCGACGAGTCCATCCAGGTCGCCATCCAGAAGGCGCGTGATTCGGCCGAAGCCAAGGCGCTGGAGCCGGGCAAGTACACCGTGATCCTGGAACCGGCCGCCGCGGCGGGCCTGATCAGCTTCATGATGTTCTTCTTCGACGCCCGCCAGGCCGACGAAGGCCGCAGCTTCCTGTCGAAGAAGGGCGGCGGCACCAAGCTCGGCGAGCAGGTCTACGACCCGCGCGTGACCATCATGGCCGATCCCTGGGACCCCGAGGCGCCGGTGATGCCCTGGGACCAGGAAGGCCTGCCGCGCGAAAAGCACGCCATCATCAAGGACGGCAAGGTCGAGTACCTGCAGTACTCGCGCTACTGGGCCCAGAAGCAGGGCAAGCGCGCCGTGGGCCAGCCGGGCAACCTGCTGATGGCCGGCGGCAGCAAGTCCACCGCCGAGCTGGTGAAGGGCACCCAGAAGGGCATCCTGGTCACCCGCACCTGGTACATCCGCATGGTCGACCCGCAGACCGTGCTGCTGACCGGCCTGACCCGCGACGGCACCTTCTACATCGAGAACGGCGAGATCAAGCACCCGGTGAAGAACTTCCGCTTCAACGAGTCACCGGTGATCATGCTCAACAACATCGAGGAGCTCGGCAAGCCGGTGCGCCTGAGCGGCGACGAGTCGCCGTTCGTGATGATGATCCCGCCGATGAAGCTGCGCGACTTCACCTTCACCTCGCTGTCCGACGCGGTGTGACTGATGGTGGCGCCGATGCATCGCCGTCGTTTCCTCGGCCTGCTCGGCGCCTCCCTGGCCCTGGCGGCCGCGCGTCCCGCGCGCGCCGCCACGGCTGATTACGATTTCTGGTTCACGCGGCTGATGTACGACTCGGGCGACTGGGACGTGGACCAGCGCATGCCGGCCAATGTCATCACCTCGCTGATCGAGTACACGAAGCTGCGGGTGGACCCGAAGGAACACGTGCTGGCCCTGGCCGACCCGCGCATGCTGCAGGCGCCGTTCTGCTACCTGTCCGGGCACAAGCTGGTGGAGTTCAACCCCGACGAACGCCGCAATTTCGAGCGCTACGTGCGCAGCGGCGGCTTCGTGTTCGTGGACGATTGCAACCACGATATCGACGGGTTGTTCGCCAAATCCTTCGAGGCCGAGATGGCCGCCATCTTCGGCCCGCGCGCGCTGCAGAAGCTGCCGCCGCGCCACCCCATTTATTCCAGCTTCTTCCGCTTCGACGGCCCGCCCGCCACCGGCTTCGAGCTCAACGGCTGGGGCGACGACCTGGTGCACGACTACCTCAAGGGCATCACCGTCGACGGCCGCCTGGGCGTGCTCTACAGCAACAAGGACTACGGCTGCGAATGGGACTACGACTGGCGCAACAAGCGCTGGCTGGCCGAAGACAACACCAAGTTCGCGGTGAACATCGTGATGTACGCGCTCACCGCCTGAATCCCACCCTGGAAAACCGATGACCGCTTCCGTTTCCGCCCCCGAACTGCAGGCCCAGCTGGCCCGCCTCACCCCGCTGCGCGAGGCCATCGGCCAGGCCATCGTCGGCCAGCACGACGTGGTCGAGCAGCTGCTCATCGGCCTGCTCGCCGGCGGCCACTGCCTGCTCGAAGGCGTGCCGGGCCTGGGCAAGACCCTGCTGGTGCGCACCCTGGGCCAGGCGCTCGACCTGCAGTTCCGGCGCGTGCAGTTCACGCCCGACCTGATGCCCAGCGACATCCTGGGCACCGAAATCCTGGAAGAAGACCACGGCACCGGCCACCGCCACTTCAAGTTCCAGCCCGGCCCGGTGTTCACCAACCTGCTGCTGGCCGACGAGCTCAACCGCACGCCGCCCAAGACCCAGGCCGCGCTGCTCGAGGCCATGCAGGAAAAGACCGTCAGCTACGCCGGCGTCACCCACGAACTGCCGGCGCCGTTTTTCGTGCTGGCCACCCAGAACCCGCTCGAGCAGGCGGGCACCTACCCGCTGCCCGAGGCCCAGCTCGACCGCTTCCTGCTGCACGTGAAGGTGGACTACCCGAGCGAAGCCGAGGAGCGCGCCATCATCGAACAGACCACCGGCAGCAGCTCGGCCAAAGTGCCGCAGGTGATGCACGGCGCCGACGTGCTGGCCCTGCAGGCGCGCGTGCGCGAAGTGCACCTGGGCGCCGACCTGCTGGACTGGATCACGCGCCTGGTGCGCGCCAGCCGCCCGGGTGCCGGCGCGCCAGCCGAGA
>NZ_AVCH01000043.1 GCF_000747075.1 Arenimonas malthae CC-JY-1 | reverse complement strand
GCCGGCCCGCGCGCGGGCCAGTCGCTGGTGCTGGCCGCCAAGGCGCGCGCCCTGCTCAACGGCCGTTTCGCCGCCACCCGCGACGACATCGCCGCGCTGGCCTCGCCGGTGCTGCGCCACCGCCTGCTGCTGTCGTTCGCGGCGGAGGCGGAGCAGAAGAGCGCCGACGACGTCGTGGCGGCCCTGCTGCGCGCCGTGCCGCACCCCGCGTAAGACGCCGATGTCCGGCCCGGACTTCATTCCCGCCGCGGTGCGCGCCCGGCTCAAGGACCTGCGCCTCGCCGGGCGCCGGGCCGCGGGCGGGCACGGCTTCGGCCAGCACCGCAGCCGCAGCCGCGGCGCCGGGCTGGAGTTCGCGCAATACCGCGCCTATGAACCTGGCGACGAACTGCGCCAGATCGACTGGAAGCTCTACGCGCGCTCCGACCGCTTCTTCGTGCGCGAATCCGAACGCGACAGCCCGCTCACCGCCTGGGTGCTGGTGGACGCCACCGCCTCGATGGCCCAGGGCGACGCCGCCCGCCCGGGCTGGACGCGCCTGGACGCCGCGCGTGCGCTGGCCGCCTGCGTGTTCGAACTGGCCTTGCGCCAGGGCGACCGTTTCGGCCTGGCCGCCATCAGCGGCGACGGCCTGCAGCTGGTGCCGCCCGGCGCCGGCCCGCGCCACCGCGACCGCTGCCTGCTGGAACTGCAGGGCCTGCGCGCCCGCGGCGACTGGCCCGACGAAACACGCCTGCGGCCGCTGTGGGAGCGCATCGCGGCCGGCCAGCTGGTGCTGCTGCTGGGCGACGACTTCGACGAAGGCGCCGTGGTGCTGATGGAAAAATTGTCGGCGGCGCGGCGCGAGGTGCTCAACATCCAGCTGCTCACCGCCGAGGAGCGGGACTTCCCCTTCCGCGGCGGCCATCGCTTCCGCGACCCCGAATCAGAGGCCGAACTCATCGGCGACGGCGCCGCCGCGCGCGCCGATTTCCTGGCGCGTTTCGCCGCCGCGCGCGAGGCGCTGCAGGCCCGCCTGGCCGCCAGCGGCGTGCGCCGCGTGGAATATTTCCTCGACCAGCCGCTGGACGCGCCGCTGCGCCGGCTGCTGGCCCCGCAGGCCGCGGAGCGCGCATGAGCCTGGCCTTCCCGCTGGGCCTGCTGGCGCTGCTGGGCCTGGCCCTGCCGCTGCTGGTGCACCTGGCCCGGCGCGAAGAGCAGGTGCCGACGATGTTCGCCGCGCTGCGCTGGCTGCAGGCGCGGCGCAAGCCGCAGCGGCGCTTCCGGCTGGAAGAATTCCTGCTGCTGGCGCTGCGCCTGTTGCTGGTGGCGGGGCTGGCGCTGCTGCTGGCGGCGCCCTTCCTGCGCGGCGCCACCGGCGCGCCGGCGTGGGTGCTGGTGCATCCCGCGCTGGACCCGGCGCAGGTGCAACGCGACCTGGAGACACCCGCGCACTGGCTGGCACCGGGTTTTCCGCCGCTGGAAGAACCCGCACCCGCGAATGACGTGCCGGTGGCCAGCCTGCTGCGGCAGGCGGATGGCGAGCTCGCCGCGTCCACCGCGCTGACCGTTTGGCTGCCCGAACGCGTGGCCGGTTTCGACGGCGAACGCCCGCGGCTTTCGCGCGCGGTGGCCTGGCGCACGCTGCCGGCGCCGGCCGAGCCGGCACCGACGGAATCGAAGGCCCCGCCGTTCGCGCTGGCCATCCGCCACGCCCCCGACCGTGCCGACCAGGCCCGCTGGCTGCGCGCCGCGCAAAAGGCCTGGCAGGTCGCCGCCGGTGCCGACGCGCCCACGGGCGACGCCGCCATCACCGGCACGCCGCTGCCGGAAAGCGCGCAGGCCGTGGCCTGGCTCGCGCCCGGTGACCTCCCACCCGAATTGCGCGCCTGGATCGAAGCCGGCGGCACCGCGCTGATTGCCCACGACGCCACGTGGCCGATCGCCGGCGGCGGAAAGCCCACCGACGGCGACGACAGTTGGTTCACCGAAGCCCGCCTCGGCGCCGGCCGCGTGCTGCAGCTGCACCAGCCGCTGTATGCCGAAGCCTTCCCCGCGTTGCTGGAGCCCGATTTCCCGACGCAGCTGCGCACGCGCCTCGAAGCCGCCCCGCCCGCGCCCACGCTGGCCGACGCGGCGGCCATGGCACCGCGCACCGGCGCCGACGGTTTCGAACCCGCACCGCGCCCGCTGGAACCCGGGCTGATGGCCGCGCTGGTGCTGCTGTTCGCGCTGGAGCGCTGGTTCGCCGCCAGCCCGCGCCGCG
>NZ_AVCH01000042.1 GCF_000747075.1 Arenimonas malthae CC-JY-1 | reverse complement strand
CGCCGCGCCCTCGCTGGCCGCGGGCGGCGGGGCGCGCGTGGGCACGCTGCCCGGCGTCGGCCCCAAGGTGGCCGAAAAGCTCGCCGCACGCGGGCTGGAAACCGTGCAGGACCTCTGGCTGCACCTGCCGCTGCGCTACGAGGACCGCACCCGCATCACCGCCATCGCCGACCTCGTGCCGGGCCAGCCGGCCCAGGTCGAGGCGCGGGTGGTGGCGGTCGAACGCAGCTTCCGCTACCGCCCGCTGCTTCGGGTGGCGGTGGGGGACGAATCGCGCGGCACGTTGGTGCTGCGTTTCTTCCATTTCGGCAAGGCGCAGGTGGCGCAGTTCGTGCCGGGGCGGCGGCTGGTCTGCTACGGCGAGGCGCGCCCGGGCCAGCACGGCCTGGAGATGGTGCACCCGAGCTACCGCCTGCTCGCCGACGACGCCGATGCGACGCCGCGCGACCGCCTCGATCCCGTGTACCCGGCCGTCGAAGGCCTGGGCCCCGCCTCGGTGGCGAAGCTGGTGGGCGAGGCGCTGAAACGGCTGCCGCCGGCCGAAGAGCTCGAACTGCTGCCGTCAGGACTGCGCGACCGCCTCGGCCTGCCGACCCTGCGCGAAGCGCTGCTGACCGCGCACCGTCCGCCGCCCGACGCCGACCTGGCGCTGTTCTCCGCCGGCCGCCATCCCGCGCAGCGACGGCTGGCGCTGGAAGAGCTGCTGGCCCACCACCTGAGCCTGCGCCGCCAGCGCATCGCACTGCGCGCGCACGGCGCGATGCCGGTGCGGCCCAAGGGCAAGCTGGCAGCCGCGTTGCGCAATCGCCTTTCCTTCGACCTGACCGGAGCGCAGCAGCGCGTGCTCGACGAGGTTTCCAGGGACATGGCGCGCCCCGAGCCGATGCTGCGCCTGGTGCAGGGCGACGTCGGCAGTGGCAAGACGGTGGTGGCGGCGCTGGCCGCGGCCAACGCGGTCGAGGCCGGGCGCCAGGTGGCGCTGATGGCGCCCACCGAGCTGCTGGCCGAGCAGCACCTGTCGAATTTCCGCGCCTGGTTGGAACCGCTGGGCCTGCGCGTGGCCTGGCTGGCCGGCAAGGTCACCGGCAAGGCGCGCGCCGCGGCCCTGGCCGAGATCGCCTCCGGACAGGCGCAGGTGGTCGTGGGCACGCACGCGCTGATGCAGGAGGGCGTGGCCTTCGCCAGCCTGGCGCTGGCGATCGTGGACGAGCAGCACCGCTTCGGCGTGCACCAGCGCCTGGCGCTGCGCGACAAGGGCCTCTCCGGCAGCCAGGTGCCGCACCAGCTGGTGATGACGGCCACGCCCATCCCGCGCACGCTGGCCATGTCGGCCTACGCCGACCTCGACGTGTCGGTGATCGACGAAATGCCACCCGGCCGCACGCCGGTGACGACGGTGGCGGTCAGCGGCGAACGCCGCGCCGAGGTCGTGGAACGCATCCGCGCCGCGTGCGCCGAAGGCCGGCAGGCCTATTGGGTGTGCACGCTCATCGAGGACAGCGAGGAGGTCGAGGGCCAGGCTGCGCAAAGTACCTACGAACAGCTCGGCGCCGCCTTGCCCGAACTGCGGCTGGGCCTGCTGCACGGGCGCATGAAGCCGGCGGAGAAACAGGCCGTGATGGCGCGCTTCAAGGCCGGCGAACTGAACCTCCTGGTCGCCACGACGGTGATCGAGGTCGGCGTGGACGTACCCAATGCCAGCCTGATGATCATCGAAAACGCCGAGCGCCTGGGCCTGGCCCAGCTGCACCAGCTGCGCGGGCGCGTGGGCCGCGGCGCGGCGGCGTCGAGCTGCGTGCTGATTTACAAGCCGCCGCTGTCGGCGCTGGCGCGCGAGCGGCTGGAAGTGATGCGCGCCAGCACCGACGGCTTCCTGATCGCCGAAAAGGACCTGGAGCTGCGCGGCCCGGGCGAGCTGCTTGGCACGCGCCAGACCGGCCTGGCCAGCTTCCGCGTCGCCGACCTGGCGCGCGACGCCGACCTGTTGCCCGAAGTGCACCGCGCCGCCGATTCGCTGCTGGCCGAAGCGCCGGCGCTGGCCGAGCGCGTCGTCGCGCGCTGGGTGGGCGGCGCGGCCCGCTTCGCCGGCGCCTGAGCGCGGCGAAGCGCGATTCGGCCATAATCGGCCGATGGACGAACGCATCCCGCTGTTGATCGACACCGACCCGGGCGTGGACGACGCGCTGGCCCTGCTGATGGCCTTCGCCGACACCCGCCACGAGTTGCTGGGCCTGACCATCGCCGCCGGCAACGTCGGCCTGCGCCACACCGTGGCCAACGCGCTCAAGCTCTGCGAGGTCGCGGGCGTGGACGTGCCGGTCTACGCCGGCTGCCCGGTGCCGCTGGTGCACCCGGCCGAGGATGCCGCCTACGTGCACGGCAACGACGGCTTCGGCGACACCGGCTACGAGCCCGCCGCGGCCCGGGCCGAAGACGAACACGCCGCGCTGGCGATCATCCGCATCGCCCGCGAGCAGGCCGGCAAGCTGCTGCTGGTCACCCTGGGGCCGCTGACCAACCTGGCCCTGGCCCTGCGCCTGGATCCCGACCTGCCGTCGCGCGTGGGGCGGCTGGTGATCATGGGTGGCGCGGTCACGGGACAGGGCAACACGTCGATCCCGGCCGAGTTCAACATCGCCTTCGACCCGGAGGCGGCCGACGTGGTGTTCCGCGCCTTCCCCCGGGCCGAGGTGGTGGATTGGGAGGCGGTGGTCCGGCACGGTTTCCAGCACCAGGATTTCGACCGCTGGCTGCAGGCGGGGGACGGGCGCGGGCGGTTCTACGAGGCCATCTCGCGCTACACGCGCGACTGGTCGAAGGGCCGGCGCGGTGGGCTTTTCCACAGCGCCGACGCCCTGGCCATGGCCGTGGCCCTGCAGCCCGACGGGGTGCGGCGGGCCGAAGAGCGCTACCTGGCGGTCGAGCTGGAGGGCCGCCTCAGCCGCGGCGCCACCCTGGTAGACTGGCAGCGCCGCACCGGGCGGCCCGAGAACGCCTGGATCCTGCTCGAATACGACCAGGCCCGGTTCGAGGCCCAGGTCCGCGCCGCCCTGGGGGCGTGACGGGCAGGGCGGGGGCGGGCTTGCGGCAGGCGGCGGTTCCGGCCTATAATCCCGGTCTTTCCCACGAATCCACGGCGGAACTCCAGCCATGAAGGCCGACATCCATCCGAACTACAAGGCAGTCGTCTTCCAGGACCTGTCCTCCGACTTCGCGTTCCTCACCCGTTCGACCCTTTCCAGCAAGGAAACGGTCAAGTGGGAAGACGGCAACGAATACCCGCTGATCAAGATCGACATCAGCTCGGCGTCGCACCCGTTCTACACCGGCAAGCAGAAGGTGATGGACACCGGCGGCCGCGTCGACCGCTTCCGCAAGCGCTACGCCAAGTAAGCGCCGGCCCGGCGTCGCCGGGCACGCGGTTCGCAAGGAAGGCCACCCCCCGGGGTGGCCTTTTGCGTTGCGGGAACCGTACCAAAGTCCACGCCTTCGTCACTGACTTCGCGGCGGGGCCTATGCGATACTTCCGCGAATGGTGCCCGCCCCCGGCGCGGCATCTTCCGTTTCGCGTTGCGTGCGTCGCGCCAAGACCTTCCCGGATGCGGCCCGCACATCCCTGAAAGGAGTCAGCCCGTGTCCGACAACAAGAGCGTCGTGCTCAACGCCGCCGGCAAGAACGTCGAGCTTCCCGTCCACCAGGGCACGCTTGGCGCCCCCTGCGTCGACATCACCCGCCTGCCCAAGGAAACGGGCCTGTTCACCTACGACCCAGGCTTCGTGGCGACCGCCAGCTGCCGCAGCGCGGTGACCTACATCGACGGCGACGAGGGCGTGCTGCTGTACCGCGGCTACCCGATCGAACAGCTCGCCAAGCACTCGAACTTCCTCGAAGTCAGCTACCTGCTGATGAACGGCGAACTGCCCAACACCGCGCAGTTCGACAAGTTCGAGCACGAAGTCACCCACCACACGATGATGCACGAGGCCTTCAAGGGCTTCCTGGGCGGCTTCCGCCACGACGCGCACCCGATGGCCATGCTCTGCGGCATGATCGGTTCGCTGGCCGCGTTCTACCACGACGACCTCGACCTCGAGGACCCGGAACAGCGCCGCATGGCCGCCATCCGCCTGCTGGCGAAGGTGCCCACCATCGCCGCGGCCTGCTACCGCTATTCGATCGGCTGGCCGGTGCGTTACCCGCGCAACAACCTCGAGTACGTCGAGCGCTTCCTGCACATGATGTTCGAGGTGCCGAGCGAGCCGCTGCAGCTCAAGCCGGTCGCCGCCAAGGCGCTCGACCTGCTGTTCATCCTGCACGCCGACCACGAGCAGAACGCCTCGACCTCCACCGTCCGCCTGGTCGGTTCCACCGGTGCGAACCCCTACGCCTGCGTCGCCGCCGGCGTGGCCGCGCTCTGGGGCCCGGCGCACGGCGGCGCCAACGAGGCCGTGCTCAAGATGCTGGCCGAGATCGGCCGCCCGGAAGACGTCTCCAAGGCCGTCGACCGCGCCAAGGACAAGAACTCGGGCTTCCGCCTGATGGGCTTCGGCCACCGCGTGTACAAGAACTTCGACCCGCGCGCGACCATCATCCGCGAGATGTGCCACAAGGTGCTGAGCGAGCTCGGCGTGGACGACCCGATGCTGGAAGTGGCGATGCGCCTGGAAGAGGCCGCGCTGAAGGACGAGTACTTCGTGCAGCGCAAGCTCTACCCGAACGTCGACTTCTACTCGGGCATCATCTACAAGGCGCTGGGCATCCCGACCGAGATGTTCACGGTGATGTTCGCCATCGCCCGCACCGCCGGCTGGGTCTCGCACTGGCTCGAGCAGCAGACCGACCCGGAAGCCAAGATCGGTCGTCCGCGCCAGATCTACACCGGTTCCGCCGCGCGCGACTACGTGGGCATGGAAAAGCGCTGAGGCGCGACGCCAGGCCTGTTTGACCGGACGCCCCGCCCCGCGCGGGGCGTTCGCGTTTCAGGGCTGGCCGGCCAGCAGGCGCGCCAGCGCACCGCGGTTGGCGCGGGCCATGGGCGCGTCGTCGAGCGGGTCGAGCGGGCCCTGGCGCTCGGCCTGGCGCGGCAGCACGACCAGTTCGAAGGGCAGGCCGTCGGCTTCGAAATGCCAGGCCGCGAACTCCCGCGCCGGGCCGCGTTCCAGGCGCAGGCGCCGCGGCCGCTGCACGGCGGGGATGGCACGTTCGATCAGTTTTCGCGCCACCGCGTCGGGGTCGTCGGCGTGCAGGTGCAGCTCGATCGCGCTGCGGGCGTCGGCGCTGCCGTCCAGCACCGCGCCGGCCAGGCGGGGCGAGAATTCCGCGAAGAAATCCATCGCCGCCAGCGCGGCCTCGCGCTGCTGGCGCAACCGTGGTTCGTCGCCGCCCGCCGCGAACAGCCGCCGGTGCGCCGCCAGCGCCTCGCGGATCTCGTCGCCCGAGGGCAGCGAGGCCGGGTCGCGGAAGCCCAGGCGCTCGGCGGCCTTGCGCCGGGCGACCACCGGGTCGCCGCCCTGTTCGGCGAGCAGCCGGGCGGCCTCGGCGGCGACCTGGAGGCGTCGCTGGCGGGCGCCCGCGGAATCAGAAGATGTCGAACGCCTCTTCATTGCTCAGCACCGGGTCGAGGTCGAAGCCGGAGGCACTGATGCGGTCGTAGTCTTCGCTCTTGAAATAGTCGCGGACGGCGCCGGGCGTGCCTTCCGGCACCAGGCGGCCGGACTCGGCGCTGACCCAGGCGGTGACCATGCCGGCGGGGACCTCCGGCTCGACGACGGGCACGTCCTTGAGCGCGGTGCGCATGTAGCCGATCCAGATCGGCAGCGCGGCCTTGCCGCCGTATTCGCCGCGGCCAAGCGTGGAGAAGTCGTCCTTGCCGACCCAGACCGTGGTCACCAGGTCGCCGCCGAAGCCGGAGAACCAGGCATCGCGGTGGTCGTTGGTGGAGCCGGTCTTGCCGCCCAGGTCGTCGCGACCCAGCACGGTGGCGGCGCGGCCGGTGCCGCGGCGCACCACGTCGCGCATCAGCGAGTGCACCAGGAAGGCCGTGCGCTCGTCGATCGCGCGCGGGGCCATGGCCCGGTCGGCCAGCGCCTGCGCCTCCTCGGCCTGGGCCTCGGGCGTGGTTTCCCCGGCGGCCGGCGCCGCGGCCTGCGAGGGGCCGAAATCGAAGCCGTCCACCACCGCGGGGTCGCGCTGGCCACCCGGCGCCCCGGCCGTGCCCCGGCCCGGGCAGCGGCGGCAGGCATGCAGCGGCTTGGCCTCGCTCAGCACTTCGCCGTTGCGGTCGAGGACTTTCTCGATGAACCAGGGGTCGACCAGGTAGCCGCCGTTGGCGAACACCGTGTAGCCGCGGGCGATGGACAGCGGCGTCAGCGAGGACGTGCCCAGCGACATCGACAGGTTGGGCGGCAGGCTTTCCTGGCTGAAGCCGAACTGGGTGATGTAGCGGCTGGCGAAGTCCACGCCGATCGCGTCGAGCAGGCGCACCGACACCAGGTTGCGGGACTGCACCATGGCCTCGCGCAGGCGCATGGGGCCGGCGAAATTGCCGGCGTCGTTCTGCGGCCGCCAGACGTTGCCGGCGCGGTCGCGGAACACCACCGGCGCGTCGAGCACGATGCTGGCCGGCGAAAAACCACGTTCGAAGGCCGCGGCGTAGACGAAGGGCTTGAAGCTCGAGCCGGGCAGCCGCTGCGCCTGGGTGGCCCGGTTGAACTTGTTCAGTCCGAAGCTGAAGCCGCCGACGAGGGCGCGCACCGCGCCGTCTTCGGGCTGCAGCGAGACCAGGGCGGCCTGGGCGAGCGGTACCTGGGCGAGTCGCAGCTTGCCGGTTTCGGCGTCCAGCGCCAGCCGCACCACGTCGCCGCGCTTGAACAGCTGGGTGGGCTGCTTGCCGGTCCAGCGGGTGGCTTCGGCGTCGAGCTCCAGCGCCGTGCCGGCCGCCGTCAGCACCTGGGCCTTGCCGTCGGCCACGCCGGTGACCAGGACGGCCGAGAGGCTGCCGACCGTGGGGAAGGGGCGCAGGCGCTTGCGCAGGGCGTCCACGGGCTCGTCCGCAGGCAGGTCCAGCCGGGCTTCCGGGCCGCGGTAACCGTGGCGCCGGTCGTATTCGAGCAGGCCTGATTGCAGCGAGCGCACGGCCGCCGTCTGGTCCTCGGAATCGAGCGTCGTATAGACCCGCAGGCCGCTGGTGGTGGCGTCGGCGCCGTAGCGCTGCTCCATCTCGGCGCGCACCATCTCGGCCACGTAGGGCGCCTCGACCTCGACCTTGGGCTCGTGCGGGCTGGCGTTCATGGGCTCGGCCTGGGCCGCGCGCTCCTCCGCCTCGGTGATCATCCCCTCCTCGCGCATGCGCTGGATCACGTAGTTGCGGCGGATCAGCGCGCGCTCGGGATTGATGATCGGGTTGCCGCTGGAGGGGAACTTGGGGATGGAGGCCAGGGTGGCGGCCTCGGCCAGGGTCAGCTGGTCGAGCGGCTTGCCGTAGTAGTACTCGGCGGCCGCGGCCACGCCGTAGGCGCGGTTCCCGAAGAAGCTCTTGTTGAGGTAGAGCTCGAGGATCTCGTCCTTGCTGAGTTCGCGCTCCATCTTCAGGGCCAGGAAGATCTCGGTGATCTTGCGGGTGTAGGAGTACTCGGCGCTGAGGAAGAACTGCCTGGCCACCTGCTGGGTGATGGTGCTGCCGCCCGGGACGCGGCGGTCGTCCGTGGTGGCCAGCAGCCAGACCGCGCGGCCGATGCCGCGCCAGTCCACGCCGGGGTGCTCGTAGAAGCGGGCATCCTCGATGGCGATGAAGGTCTGCTTGACCCGCTCCGGCACGTCCTCGATTTCCACCGGGAAACGGCGGGTCTCGCCGATCAGGGCGATCAGCTTGCCGTCCCGGGAATAGATGCTCAGGGGTACCTGGAGCTGGACGTTGCGGAGCTCCTGGACGTCGGGCAGGCGGGGGGAGATGAGCCAGTAGAGGATGCCGATGGCAGCCACGCCCAGCACGGCCAGTCCGGCGAAAAGGATCAGTGCCCGGCGCAGCAGGCGTTTGAATCGGGCCATCCAGGGCCTCTCCCGAGGTTTACATCGACGTGGGGCAGGGAGTATAGAACGTGGCATGGTCGGGCTGCGCCGTGGGGGCGGCCGGTTCCCGGCCCTGATTGCGTCTTGATAGGGAAGCGTGGGGTCGGCCAGGGGACGGCGAGGGGCATCCGGTCCGGGGGGGCATTGCCATTTGGGAATTTTTCGTTATTTAATGTAATGGCGCACCATTCGTGTGTAAGCGCCCGTCGGAAGGGGAGAAACCGTGGGTCTTTTCGGAAATGCCAAGACACCGCTGGTCGGCCTGGACATCAGCTCCACGGCCGTCAAGCTTTTGCAGCTCACCGAGTCCGGCGGGCGGTATCGCGTCGAGCACTACGCGGTTGAGCCCCTGCCTCCCAACGCCGTCGTCGAGAAGAACATCGTCGAGGTCGAAGCCGTCGGCGAGGCCATCAAGCGTGCCGTCGCGCGCTCGGGCACCAAGGCCAAGCACGCCGCGGCCGCGGTTTCCGGCTCCTCGGTGATCACCAAGGTGATCCCCATCCAGGGTGACCTGGACGAGGACGCGCTCGAGGACCAGGTCCAGCTGGAGGCCTCGAACTACATCCCGTACCCGATCGACGAGGTCAGCATCGACTTCGAGGTGATCGGCCCGGTGCCGAACAACCCCGAGATGATCCAGGTGATGCTGGCGGCCTCCCGCACCGAGAACGTCGAGCTGCGGCAGTCCGCGCTCGAGCTCGGCGGGCTCACCGCCAAGGTCATCGACGTCGAGGCCTTCGCGATGGAGAACGCCTTCAAGCTGGTCGCCGACCAGCTGTCGGTGCCCAAGGACGCGATCGTGGCCCTGGTGGACATCGGCGCGACCATGACCACCCTGAACGTGCTGCGCGGCCAGCGCAGCATCTACACCCGCGAGCAGGTGTTCGGCGGCAAGCAGCTCACCGACGAGGTGATGCGCCGCTACGGCCTGAGCTACGACGAGGCGGGCCTGGCCAAGCGCCAGGGCGGCCTGCCGGAGAGCTACGAGGTCGAAGTGCTCGAGCCGTTCAAGGAAGCGCTGGTCCAGCAGGTCAGCCGCCTGCTGCAGTTCTTCTACGCCGGCAGCGACTTCAACCGGGTTGACCAGGTCGTGCTGGCCGGTGGCTGCGCCTCGATCGCCGGCATCGGAAACCTGGTCGAGGAACAGCTCGGCGTCCCGACCGTGATCGCTAACCCGCTCGCCAACATGGCGCTCGGCCCCCGTGTCCAGGCCCATGCCCTGGCGCAGGACGCGCCGGCGCTCATGATCGCCTGCGGCC
The DNA here is from genome assembly GCF_000747075.1 of Arenimonas malthae CC-JY-1. GTDB lineage: Bacteria > Pseudomonadota > Gammaproteobacteria > Xanthomonadales > Xanthomonadaceae > Arenimonas > Arenimonas malthae. The sequence goes on along the minus strand of NZ_AVCH01000042.1, from coordinate 39,794 downwards.
TGGCCCTGAGGAGCTTCGACTGATGGCCAGAATCAACCTGCTTCCCTGGCGCGCCGAGCGGCGCAAGCAGCGCCAGAAGGAATTCATGACCATGCTCGGCCTCGCGGCCGGTGCGGCGCTGCTCCTGAGCTTCCTGATCGTCATGTATTACAACGGTCAGATCGAGGGCCAGCAGAATCGCAACGAGTACCTGCGCGACCAGATCAAGCTCGTCGACGAGCAGATCAAGGAAATCGAGGCCCTCGACAAGAAGAAGGCCAACCTGCTTGCCCGCAAGCAGGTGATCGAAGAGCTGCAGGCCAGCCGTTCGCAGATGGTGCACCTGTTCGACCAGCTGGTCCGGACCATCCCCGAGGGCGTGCGCCTGAATTCGATCGCGCAGTCGGGCCAATCCCTGACCCTGACCGGCCAGGCGCAGTCCAACGCCCGCGTCAGCTCGTACATGCGCAACCTCGAGGAATCCGGCTGGATGGCCAACCCCGACCTCTCGATCATCGAGGCCAAGGGTGACGACAAGGGCCTGCCGAATGCCTTCACCCTCAAGGTGAAGCTGCAGACCCCGAAGAAGGAAGGCGAAGAGGCTGATGCCGCCGACGTGGCGGGAGGTGCGCGATGAGCAGCAAGAAGGTTGATCTCCGCAACCTCGATTTCAACAACGCCGGGGCCTGGCCCATCCAGGTGAAGCTCGGCGCCTGCGTGCTGCTGGGCGCGGTCATCATCGGCATCGCCTGGTACCTGTTCGTCAGCGACCAGCGCGTGATGCTCGAGAAGGAAGAGCGCACTGAAATCACCCTGCGCGAAGAGTTCCAGGGCAAGCAAGGCCGCGCCGCCAACCTCGAGCCGCTGAAGCAGCAGCTGGCGCAGATGGAGGTCATGCTGCAGCAGATGCTCCGCCAGTTGCCCAGCAAGAACGAAATGCCCGACCTGATCGTCGACATCTCGCAGACCGCCCTGGCCGCCGGTATCAACAACGAACTGTTCCAGCCCGGCGCCGAGAGCCAGCGCGAGTTCTACGCCGAGAAGCCGATCCAGCTGCGCATGGTGGGCACCTACCACCAGTTCGGCGCCTTCGTCAGCGGCGTCGCGTCGCTGCCGCGCGTGGTCATCATGACCATGCACGACATCTCGCTGCAGCCGCGGTCGGGTACGGACGGCACCCTGGTCCTTTCGGGTACGGTCAAGACCTATCGTTACCTCGACGACGAGGAATCGAACACCACCGCGGGAGGCGCCAAGTGATGGTCCCGTCCATGACCCGGAACGCCATGAGCGCCCTGCTCGTCGCCGCCGTGGCCCTGTCCCTCTCGGCCTGCACGCGCGGCAGCCGCGACCTCGAGGCCTGGGTGGCCGAGGTCAAGGCGCGCCCGGCGCCGCCGCTGGACCCGCTGCCGGTGATGAAGCAGTTCGAGACTTTCGAATACGCCGCGCAGGACCTGCGCGACCCGTTCAGCCAGCCCACCGCCGACCGCGATGGCGGCAACGCGCTGCGCCCGGATCCGAATCGCCGCAAGGAGGTCCTCGAGGCCTTCCCGCTCGACAGCCTCGACATGGTCGGCACGATCGGCGAAGGCGGTGGCGTGGTGGGCCTTGTGATGGGGCCGGACCGGGTGACGCATCGGGTCCGGTCGGGGAACTACTTGGGACTCAACGACGGTCGCATCACCGCGGTGTTCGAAGACCGCATCGAGATTGTCGAACTCGTACCGGATGGGGCAGGTGGCTGGCTGGAACGTCCGGCCAAGATCGCCCTTGAAGACAATTGATTGGGGGAATGCACGATGACCGCGAATAAAACGATCGGCGAGGGGATGGGCACCAAGCGTCACTGGGTGCTGACCATGGGAGCGCTCGCCGTCGGCCTGGCGACGTCCCTGTCCGCGATGGCGGCGAACGTCCTCCAGGACGTGCGTTACGCCTCGGCCCCCGGGGGCAAAGTGGACATCACGCTGCAGTTCGCCGAACCGGTGGGCGACGTGCAGGCCTTCACCACGGACACGCCGCCGCGCATCGCGGTGGACATCCCGGGGACCACCAACGGGCTGAGCCAGCGCCGCGTCGTCATCGGCAGTGGCGCGACTTCGGCGGTTTCCGCCGTGGAAGCCGGCGGCCGCACCCGCGTGGTCGTGGACCTGTTCCGACCCGCGGGCTACACCACCCGCAGCGCCGGCAACCTGCTGGTCCTGACCGTGGACGCCGGCGCCCAGCCCAGCAGCCTGGCCACCGGATCCGACCCGACCAAGAAGGTCGCCTCGGACATCGAGGTCGCCAACATCGACTTCCGCCGCGGTGAGAACGGTTCCGGCCGCGTCATCCTCCGGTTCACCGGTGACGGCGCCGCCGCCGACATGCGCAATGAAGGTTCCCGCGTGGTGGTCGACGTGGCCAACGCGAGCATCCCGGAGTCGCTGCGCCGCCGCCTCGACGTCACCGACTTCGCCACGCCGGTCCAGAGCCTCGAACCGAACGCGAACGCCGGCAGCACCCGCCTGGTGATCAACACCAACGGTGCCTTCGAGTCGATGGCCTACCAGACCGGCAACGAGTACGTCATCGAAGTGACGCCCAAGCGCGCCGCTCCCGCGGCCGTGGTCGCCGGCGCTCCCGGCCGTGCCGCCGGCGCGGTGGCCGGCGATGCCGAGGCCAAGCGCTACTCCGGCCGCCCGGTGACCTTCAACTTCCAGGATGTGCCGGTGCGCACCGTCCTGCAGCTGATCGCCGAAGAGTCCGGCCTGAACGTGGTCGCCGCCGACACCGTTCAGGGCAACGTCACGCTGCGCCTGATCAACGTGCCCTGGGACCAGGCGATGGACATCGTCCTGCGCGCCAAGCAGCTCGACAAGCGCCGCGACGGCAACGTCATCTGGGTCGCGCCGCAGAAGGAAATCGCCGAATTCGAGAAGGCGGTGGCCGATGCCCGCATCGCCAATGAAGAGCGCGAACCGCTGATCACCGAGTACATCCCGATCAACTACGGCAATGCCGAGGAAATCGCCAGCCTGCTGACGGAAGACAGCAAGAGTGCCAGCGGCGGCGGCGGTGGCGGCGGCGGCAGTAGCGGCAGCCAGCGTACCCGCGGTTTCCTCTCCCCGCGCGGTAGCGTCAGCTTCGACAACCGCACCAACACCCTGCTGCTGATCGACATCGCGAGCAAGGTGGCCGAAGTGCGCAACCTGCTGGCCACGCTTGACCGCCCCGTCGACCAGGTCCTGATCGAGGCCCGCATCGTGGTGGCCACCGAAGTGTTTGCCCGCGAACTGGGCGTCATCTTCGGCGTGCAGGACCGCACCGGCACGCTGGCCAACAGCAACGAAACCACCACCGACTCCGGCTTCGCTGTCGACCTGCCGGCGACGACCCCGGCCGGTGCCCTGAACCTGAGCATCCTGCGCCAGGACATCGCGCTCGAGCTCGAGCTCTCCGCGCTCGAGGAAGAAGGCCGCGGCGAAGTGGTGTCGAACCCGCGCGTGATCACCGCCAACCAGCGGGAGGCCGTCATCCGCCAGGGCGACGAAGTGGCCTACCTGACTATCCAGCCGGCCACCACGCCGGGTGCGGTCGCGACGGCCACGGTCGAGTTCAAGGAAGTGCTGCTTGAGCTCAAGGTCACCCCGACCATCACCCAGGACGGCCGCGTCTACCTGAACCTCGCGGTGAAGAAGGACGAGGTCAGCGAGCTGATCGCGAACCCGGCCGGCGGCTTCATCCCGCAGATCGCCAAGCGCGAGGTCAGCACTGCGGTGCTGATCGACAACGGCCAGACGGTCGTGGTCGGCGGCGTCTACGAGTTCAAGAGCCGCGACGACCTGCGCAAGGTTCCGTTCCTCGGCGACCTGCCGGTGCTCGGCAACCTGTTCAAGAACAAGTCCAAGGGCATGGAGAAGGCCGAGCTGCTTATCTTCGTGACCCCGCGCATCCTGCAGGTTGCGCACAAGGGCTGAAGCCCGCTGCTGGAAACAACGTGCTGACCGGACAGGGCCGCGAAAGCGGCCCTGTTTCGTTTCACGCCATCTGAATTGCCTGCCGGGCCACCTGCGGTAAGCTGGCGCAGACCCACCAACAGGCACCTCCGGTGACGAAGACGCTCATGCGCCCCGCCGGCGCCCTGGCTGCCCTCGCGGCGTCCGAGGCTGCCGCCGCCCCCACGTTCGATGACCGCATCCAGTCCGTATTCGGCCCCGTGGCCGATACGCTCGCCAGGTTCGTGTTCGTGGAAGTGCCACTGCCCGGCGGCCTGAGCGCGCCCTTGATCGTGTTGTGGCTGGCCGCGGCAGCCTGCTTTTTCACGGTCTATTTCGGCTTCATCAACGTGCGCGGCTTCGGCCATGGCTTCCGCCTGATCCGGGGGGATTTCGCCGAGCCCAACGGCCCCGGCGAGGTCAGCCACTTCCAGGCGCTAACCGCGGCGGTTTCCGGCACGGTGGGCCTGGGCAACATCGCCGGGGTGGCCGTGGCGATCACGGTAGGTGGCCCGGGCGCCACGTTCTGGATGATCGTGGCCGGCCTGCTGGGCATGTCCACCAAGTTCGTGGAGTGCACCCTGGGCGTGATGTTCCGCAGGCAGAACCCGGATGGCACCGTGTCAGGCGGGCCGATGTACTACCTGCGCGACGGATTGGCGAAACACCGGCCGGGGCTGGCCGGCGTGGGGCGCGGACTCGCTGTCTTCTATGCCGCGTGCATCGTGGCGGGCGCGGTGGGCTCGGGCGCCCTGTTCCAGGCCAACCAGACTTTCGCCCAGGTGCTGAACGTCACCGGTGGCGCCGACGGCCCGCTGGCCGGGCGCGGCTGGTTGTTCGGCCTGGTGCTGGCCGCGCTGACCGCCATCGTGGTGGTGGGCGGCGTGAAGCGGGTGGGCCAGGTCACGGCGCGCCTGGTGCCCGGCATGGCCTTGCTCTACCTGGCGGCCGGCGTGGCCGTGCTGCTGGTACATGCCGACCGCATCCCCGACGCCCTGCTGGCCATCGTGCGCGGTGCCTTCAGCGGCGAAGCGGCCTATGGTGGCGTGCTGGGCGCGATCATCGTCGGCTTCCGCCGCGCGGCCTTTTCGAACGAAGCCGGCCTGGGCTCCGCGGCCATCGCGCACTCCGCCGTGCGCACGCGCGAGCCGGTGACCGAGGGCTTCGTGGCCCTCTGGGAGCCGTTCATCGACACGGTGGTGATCTGCACGATGACGGCGCTGATCATCATCGTCTCCGGCGAGTACCTGCAGCCCGGCCCCGACGGCGTGGCGCTCACGTCCGATGCCTTCGCGTCGGTCTTCGCCTGGTTCCCGTACGTGCTGACGGTGGTCGTGTTCCTGTTCGCCTACTCGACCATGATCACGTGGGCCTACTACGGCTCGAAGGCCATCGGCTACCTCACCGGCGAATCCACCCTGGCCCAGAACCTCTTCAAGCTGGCCTTCCTGGCCATGACGGTGGTGGGTTGCTCGATGCAGCTCGGCAGCATCGTCGGCATCGCCGATGCGCTGCTGCTGCTGATGTCGGTTCCCAACCTCATCGGCGTCTACCTGCTGATGCCGGTGGTCAGGCGCGAACTCGAAAGCTACCTGGCGCGCCTGCGCTCGGGAGAGATCCGCCCGGCCGCCCGGCCATAACCGGAGGAAGCCCATGGCCACGATGTCCCTGCACACCCGCATGCTGGTCGGTTTCGTGGCCGGCGTCGGCTTCGGCCTGGCGGCGAACGTCTTCGCCGCCGACGCCGGCTGGCTCGACGCACTGGTGCACTACGTCGCCGACCCGATCGGCCAGTTGTTCCTGCGCCTGCTCTTCATGCTGGTGATCCCGCTGGTGTTCTCGGCCCTGGTGCTGGGCGTGGTGGAGATCGGCGATCCGAAGTCGCTGGGACGCATCGGCGGCAAGACCCTGGCGTGGATCCTCATCGTCACCACCATCGCGGTGACGATCGGGCTGGTGGTGGTCAACATCATCCAGCCCGGCCGCGGCCTGCCGCCGGAACTGGGCCAGTCGCTGATCGCCCAGGCCGGCGAACGCGGCGCCCAGATCGCCGCGGGGCGCGAGGCTGTTTCGGGCATCAGCGTCCTGCTCAACATCGTCCCGCGCAACCCCGTGCAGGCCGCCGCCAATGGCGACCTGATCGCGGTGATGTTCTTCGCGCTGGTGTTCGGCATCGCCGCCACCGTCATCCGCAGCGAGGGTACCCGCGCCTTCGTGGCCACGGTGCAGGGCGTGTACGAAATCTGCCTGAAGCTGATCGACTGGGTGATCCGGCTGGCGCCCTATGCCGTGGCCGCCCTGTTGTTCTCGATCACCGCCAAGCTCGGCTTCGACGTGCTGGTGCAACTGGCGCGCTTCGTGGCCACGGTGCTGCTGGCGCTGGGCATCCACTTCTTCGTGGTGTTCCCGGTGCTGCTGCGGGTGTTCGGCGGCATGTCGCCGCTGGCCTTCTTCCGCGGAGCCCAGCCGGCGCTACTGACGGCGTTCTCTACGTCCTCGTCCAGCGCCACGCTGCCGACGACGCTGAAGGTGGTCGAACAGGGCCTGGGCGTGCCGCGTCGGGTGGCCCGCTTCGTCTGCACGCTGGGCGCCACCGCCAACATGAACGGCACGGCCCTGTTCGAAGGCATCACGGTGCTGTTCCTGGCCCAGTTCTTCGGGGTCGAGCTGGGCCTGCTGCAGCAGGCGCTGGTGCTGGCCATGTGCATCCTGGGCGGCATCGGCGCGGCCGGCGTGCCGGGTGGCTCGCTGCCGGTGATCGCCATGATCCTGGCCCTGTTCGGCATCCCGCCCGAAGGCATCGGCCTGATCCTGGGCGTGGACCGGCTGCTCGACATGTGCCGCACCGTCGTGAACGTGGGCGGCGACATGGTCGGCTCGGTGGTCATCGGCCGCAGCGAGCCGGCCGCCGAGCCGTCCCCGGTGCCGTAACACCCCGGGTCCGGCACCCGCAAGGGCGACAGCGGGCGCCCGGTCGGCGACAATAGCGCCCCGTCGGCCCGGCCCCGGGCCCCGTTCTGGACGCCCTCATGACGACGCCTTCCCGCCGCGACCTCGCCAACGCCATCCGCTTCCTGGCCATTGACGCCGTCGAGGCCGCCAAGTCCGGCCACCCCGGCATGCCCATGGGCATGGCCGACATCGCCGAGGTGCTCTGGAACGACTTCCTGAGCCACAACCCGAACAACCCGAAGTGGTTCAACCGCGACCGCTTCGTGCTGTCCAACGGCCACGGCTCGATGCTGGTCTACGCGCTCCTGCACCTGTCGGGCTACGACCTGCCGATGGAGCAGCTGCGCCGGTTCCGCCAGCTGCACAGCAAGACTGCCGGCCACCCCGAATACGGCCACACGCCGGGCATCGAAACCACCACCGGCCCGCTGGGCCAGGGCCTGGCCAACGCGGTGGGCATGGCGCTGGCCGAGCGCCTGCTGGCGCAGCGCTTCAACCGACCCGAGTTCGACGTGGTCGACCACCACACCTGGGTGTTCCTGGGCGACGGCTGCCTGATGGAAGGCGTGTCGCACGAAGCCGCCTCGCTGGCTGGCACCTGGGGCCTGGGCAAGCTGATCGCCTTCTGGGACGACAACCGCATCTCGATCGACGGCGACACCAGCGGCTGGTTCACCGACGACACCCCGGCGCGCTTCGAGGCCTATGGCTGGCAGGTGATCCGCAAGGTGGACGGCCACGACCCGCAGGAAATCATCCAGGCCATCAAGACCGCGCAGGCCGAAACCGGCAAGCCGACCCTGATCTGCTGCCGCACCACCATCGGCTTCGGTTCGCCGGGCAAGGCGGGCAAGGAATCGAGCCACGGCGCCCCGCTGGGCAAGGACGAGGTGGCCGCCACCCGCGAAGCCCTGGGCTGGCCGCACGCGCCCTTCGAGATCCCCGCCGCCATCGCCGATGGCTGGCGCGCCGGCAACGCCGGCCTGGTGCGCGAGGAGCAGTGGAACCGCCTGTTCGACGCCTACGCCAAGGCCTACCCGGAGCTGGCCGCCGAGCTGGTGCGCCGTTCGCACGGCGAACTGCCGGAAGGCTTCGCCGACGCCGCCCGCGCCTATGCCGCCAGGCTGCAGCTCGAGGGCCCGGTGGTCGCCTCGCGCAAGGCCTCGCAGATGGCGCTGGACGCCTTCGGCCCGCTGCTGCCGGAGCTGGTGGGCGGCTCGGCCGACCTCGCGCACTCCAACCTCACGCTCTGGAAGGGCAGCAAGTCGGTCACCACGAACGACGCCAACGCCAACTACGTGCACTTCGGCGTGCGCGAGTTCGGCATGAGCGCCATCTGCAACGGCATCGCGCTGCACGGCGGCTTCATTCCCTACGACGCGACCTTCCTGGTGTTCTCGGACTACTCGCGCAACGCGCTGCGCATGTCGGCGCTGATCCCGACCCGCACGATCCACGTGTTCACCCACGACTCGATCGGCCTGGGCGAAGACGGCCCGACCCACCAGCCGGTCGAGCACCTGGCGTCGCTGCGCTACATCCCGAACAACGACGTCTGGCGCCCCTGCGACGCGGTGGAATCGGCCGTGTGCTGGCAGGCCGCCATCGAGCGCACCGACGGCCCGAGCTGCCTGGTGTTCAGCCGCCAGAACCTGGCGCACCAGCCGCGCACGGCGCAGCAGGTGGCCGACATCGCCCGCGGCGGTTACGTGCTGTCGGACCCGGGCGAGGGCACGTTCGACCTGATCCTGGTCGCCACCGGCTCGGAAGTGGAGCTGGCCATGGAGGCCATGCGCCGCCTGGCGGGCGAGGGCGTGCGCGCCCGCGTGGTGTCCATGCCCTGCGCCGAGGTGTTCGCGCGCCAGCCGCTGGAGTGGCGCGAGGGCGTCCTGCCTTCCTGGTGCCGCAAGCGCGTGGCCGTGGAAGCCGGCGTCACCGGTTACTGGCGCCAGTTCGTCGGCCTGGACGGCGCCGTCGTCGGCATCGACCAGTTCGGCGCCTCGGCCCCGGCCGAACAGCTGTACAAGCACTTCGGCATCACCGTCGAGGCGGTGGTGGACGCGGCGAAAGCCCTGCGCTGACCCGCCCCGGAAGGCCCGGGATCAGGCGGTCCCGGGCACGCAAAGATTGCGGTGCAGCGCCTCGATGACGTCGTGCACCGTGCCGTCGGCCACGGAGTAGAACACCGCCTGCGCCTCGCGCCGGGTGTTCACCAGGCCCTTCTCGCGCAGCACCGCCAGGTGCTGCGACAGCGCCGACTGGCTCAGCGGCACCAGGGCGTTGATCTCGCCCACCGACATTTCCCGTTCGATGAGAAGGCACAGCACCCGCAGGCGCTGCGGGTTCGCCATGGCCTTGAGCAACTCGGCCGCGGCTTCTGACTGTGTTTCCATTTGACGGGCGGGGCTGGCCATGACGGGCTCCGGGGTAATGTTGACATTATGCCACAATGCTAATTAAGCTACAACTAAATTAGCAGCGCCGGATATCCCGGCCGCCGGGAGGACGTCATGGCCAACATCGTGGTACTGGGCGCAGGCATCGGGGGCATGAGCGCCGCCTATGAAATCCGCGCCGAAATCGGCAAGGAACACCGCGTCACCGTCGTCGGCGACGGCGACCTCTTCAGCTTCACCCCGTCGAACCCGTGGGTGGCGGTGGGCTGGCGCAAGCCCAAGGACATCCAGATCGGCGTGCGGCCGCACCTGGCCAAGAAGGGCATCGAATTCGAAAACGCCGGCGCGGCCGAAGTACTGCCGGCCGAGAACCGCATCCGCCTGCGCGACGGCCGCGACCTGGCCTACGACTACCTGGTGATCGCCACCGGCCCGCGCCTGGCCTTCGACGAAGTGCCGGGCCTCGGCCCCGAGGGCGGCTTCACCCAATCCATCTGCACCACCGAGCATGCCCACACCGCCTGGGCGGCCTACGAGGCCTTCCTGAAGGATCCCGGCCCGATCGTGGTCGGCGCCGCCGCCGGCGCCAGCTGCTTCGGCCCGGCCTACGAGTTCGCCATGATCCTCGACGCCGACCTGCGCAAGCGCAAGCTGCGCGACCGCGTGCCCATCACCTACGTCAGCCCCGAGCCCTACGTCGGGCACATGGGCCTGGGCGGCGTCGGCGACTCCAAGGGCCTGCTCGAGGCCGAGTTCCGCCAGCGCCACATCAAGTGGATCGCCAACGCGAAGATCACCAAGGTGGAAGCCGGCCTGATGCACGTCGATGAAGTCGACGCGCGCGCCCAGACCCTGGCCAGCCACCAGCTGCCGTTCAAGTACTCGATGGTGCTGCCGGCCTTCACCGGCGTGGACGCCGTCCGTTCGGCCAAGGAAATGTGCAACCCGCGCGGCTTCGTGCTGATCGACGCCCACCAGCGCAACACGAAGTACCCGAACATCTATTCCGCCGGCGTCTGCGTCGCCATCCCGCCGGTCGAGCCCACGCCGCTGCCGGTGGGCGCGCCCAAGACCGGTTTCATGATCGAGTCGATGGTCACCGCCATCGCCCACAACATCGCCTCCGAACTCGCCGGCAAGCCGGCCGAGGAAAAGGCCACCTGGAACGCGATCTGCCTGGCCGACATGGGCGACACCGGCGCCGCCTTCGTGGCGCTGCCGCAGAACCCGCCGCGCAACGTGACCTGGGCCAAGGTCGGCAAGTGGGTGCACCTGGCCAAGGTGGCCTTCGAAAAATACTTCCTGCGCAAGATGAAGACCGGCAACACCGAGCCCGTGTACGAAAAGTACGTGCTCAAGCTGCTGGGCATCGTCAAGCTCAAATGACCTCAAGGAGAAACCCCATGAACCTCGACCGTGCCGTGATGGCCTTCGCCGGCGTGATGATCCTGATCAGCGCCGCCCTCGTGTATTTCGTCTCGCCCTGGTGGCTGCTGTTCACCGCCTTCATCGGCCTGAACCTCATCCAGTCCTCCTTCACCGGCTTCTGCCCGGCGGCGATCGTGTTCCGCAAGCTCGGCTTTTCGGCCGGCTGCGCCTTCAAGTGAGGTAAGCGCATGTCCCCGTCCCGCGCCCTGCTGCCCGTCGCCCTCGCCACGCTCCTGCTGGCGGCCTGCGGCGGAGAACCGCCCGCCCCCGCGGCCGCGCCGCCGGTGTCCTTCCAGACCCTGGAAGTGGAGCCGCGCACTTCCGCGCGCGAGCGCAGCTGGGACGGCGTGGTGGAGGCGGTGAACCAGGCCACGCTGTCGGCGCAGACCGCCGGCCGCGTGCTGGAGCTGCCCTTCGACGTGAACGACTACGTCGAGGCGGGTCAGGTGGTGGTGCGCTTCACCGACGTGGAGCAGGTGTCGGCGCAGCGTCGCGCCTCGGCGGCGCTCAATGCCGCCCAGGCCGATTACACCGAGGCCGAATCGGCCTTCCGCCGCACCGAGGAACTGGTGGCCAAGCAATTGCTGGCCAAGGCCGCGCTCGACCAGGCCCGCGCCCGCCGCGACGCCGCCCGCGCCGCGCTCGAGGCCGCGCGCGCCGGCGTCAGCGCCGCCGGCGAGCAGGTCGATTACACGGTCATCCGGTCGCCGTACTCGGGCATCCTGGTCGAGCGCCACGTCGAGGTGGGCGAATCGGTGCAGCCGGGCCAGCCGCTGATTTCCGGCCTGTCGCTGCAGAACCTGCGCCTGGCCGTCGAGGTACCGCAGAGCGACATCGCCGCCATCCGCCAGTACGCCGAGGCCACCGTCATCCTGCCCGGCGGCGGCCGCATCGCCGCCGAGAAGGTGATCGTGTTTCCCTACGCCGACCCGGCGACGCACAGCTTCAAGATCCGCGTCGAGCTGCCCGAGGTCGAGACCGGCCTGCAGCCCGGCATGACGGTGAAGGTGGCCTTCAAGACCGGCGAAGCGGAGAACCTGTGGATCCCGACCTCGGCCCTGGTGACGCGCAGCGAAGTGACCGCGGTCTACGTGGTCGGCGCCGACAACCGCGTGGCGCTGCGCCAGGTGCGCCTGGGCCACCGCCGCGAAGGCGAAGTGGAGGTGCTGGCCGGCCTGGCCAAGGGCGACCGCATCGCCGCCGATCCGCTGGCGGCGCTGGCCCACCTGGCGGGGGAGTCCAACGATGGCTGAGCCGCGCTTCGGCCTCTCGGGGCGCCTCGCCCGCGCCTTCCAGGCCAATCCGCTGACGCCGGTGCTGGCGGTCGCGGGCCTGCTGCTGGGCCTGTTCGCCACCATGATCACGCCGCGCGAGGAAGAGCCGCAGATCGACGTTACGATGGCCAACATCATCGTCCCGTTCCCGGGCGCGCCGGCCGAGGACGTGGAGAACCTGGTCAGCGTGCCGCTGGAGCAGGTGCTTTCCGAGATCGACGGCGTCAAGCACGTGTATTCGGTGAGCCGCGCGGGTTCCTCGCTGATCACCGTGGAATTCGCCGTCGGAGTGCCGCGCCAGGACGCCCTGGTGCGCCTTTACAACCAGGTCTATTCCAACGCCGACTGGGCGCCGCCCGGCCTCGGCGTCGGCCAGCCGCTGGTGCGGCCGATGGGCATCGACGACGTGCCGGTGATGGCGGTGACGCTGTGGACCGACGACCCCGCCCGCGGCGGCGTCGAACTGGCCGAAGTGGCGCACACGCTGGAGTCCGAACTCAAGCGCGTGCCCGGCACGCGCGACGTGTACACCATTGGCGCGCCGGAGCGCGCGGTGGTGGTCGAGCTCGACGCCAACCGCCTGGCCACCTACGGCATGACCGCAGACGACCTGGCCGGTGCGCTCGGCGCGGCGAACCTCGTCACCCAGGCCGGCGACCGCGTCGCCGCCGACGGCGTGCGCCCGCTCACCGCCGGCCGTTACCTGGCCGACGCCCAGCAGGTCGCCGAACTGGTCATCGGCCTGCAGGGCGGCCGCCCGCTCTACCTGGCCGACGTGGCCGACATCCGCCGCGGCGCCGACCTGCCCACGCAGTACGCCTGGTACACCGCGCCGGAAGGCCGCGTGCGCCCGGACGGCGGCGTCGCGCCCGCGGTCACCATCGCCATCGCCAAGAAGCCGGGCTCGAACGCCGCCGACATCACCACGGCCATCGCCGACCGCCTCGAGGGCCTCAAGGCCACCGTCATTCCCGAAGGCATCCGCGCCACCATCACCCGCGACTACGGCTACACCGCCAACGACAAGGCGATGAAGCTGATCCAGAAGCTGGTGTTCGCCACGCTGTCGGTGGTGCTGCTGGTGCTGTTCACCCTGGGCTGGCGCGAGGCCATCGTGGTCGGCAGCGCGGTCATCCTGACGCTGGCCATCACGCTGTTCGCCTCCTGGGCGATGGGTTTCACCATCAACCGCGTGTCGCTGTTCGCGCTGATCTTCTCGATCGGCATCCTGGTGGACGACGCCATCGTGGTGGTCGAGAACATCCACCGGCACATGCGCCTGGGCGGCAAGACCCTGCTCGAGGCCATTCCCCCGGCCGTGGACGAAGTGGGCAGCCCGACCATCCTGGCCACCTTCACCGTCATCGCGGCCCTGCTGCCGATGGCCTTCGTGTCGGGCCTGATGGGCCCGTACATGCGGCCCATCCCCATCAACGCCTCGGTGGGCATGCTGCTCTCGCTGGCCATCGCGCTCACCGTCACGCCCTGGCTGTCGCTCAAGCTGCTTTCGCACCATGCGCACCCGGCGGGCGAGGGCGGCCACGAATCGGCGCTGTCGGCGAAGGTGCGCGGCCTGTTCGAGCGCGTGCTGCGGCCTTTCCTCGACCCGGCCAAGGGCTGCAAGCGCCGGCGCAGCCTGTTCCTGGGCATCGGCATCGCCGTGCTCGCCGCCGCCAGCCTGGCGGTGGTGCAGCTGGTGGTGCTGAAGATGCTGCCCTTCGACAACAAGTCCGAATTCCAGGTGGTGGTGGACCTGCCCGAGGGCACGCCGCTCGAGCGCACCAACGCGCTGCTGCTGGAGCTGGCGCAGTCGCTGGCCACCGTGCCCGAAGTGATGGACATCCAGGGTTACGCCGGCACCTCGGCGCCGGTGAACTTCAACGGCCTGGTGCGCCAGTACTACCTGCGCCAGGGCGCGAACGTGGGCGACCTGCAGGTGAACCTGGTGGACAAGCACGAGCGCGACCGCCAGAGCCACGAGATCGCGCTGGCGGTGCGCCCCGCGCTGGCCGCCATCGGCCGGGCCTACGGCGCCTCGGTGAAGGTGGTGGAAGTGCCGCCCGGCCCGCCGGTGATGGCGCCGCTGGTGGCCGAGATCTACGGCCCCGACCTGGCGCGCGCCCGCGAGATCGCCCGCGACCTGCAGGCCCGCTTCAGCGCCACCGAAGGCATCGTGGACGTGGACAGCACGGTCGAGGCCGAAGCCGAGCGCGAGCTCGTGCTGGTGGACCGCGACCGCGCCGCGCGCCTGGGCGTGAGCCAGGCCGCCATCGCCCAGGCGCTGCAGCTGGGCGTGAGCGGCCGCGACGCCACCTACCTGCGCGACGGCGCCTCCAAGTACCCGGTGCCGGTGCGCCTGCGCCTGCCGGCCGGCGACCAGGCCAGCCTCGACCAGCTGCTCACGCTGCGCGTGCGCGCCGGCGACGGCCGCCTGGTGCCGCTGTCGGAGCTGGTCACGGTTCAGCGCCTGCCCTGGGAGCCGGTCATCTACCGCAAGGACCTGCTGCCGGTGGTTTACGTCACCGGCGACGAGGCCAGTGACATCGACAGCCCGCTGTACGGAATGTTCGACCTGGTCGGCCAGGTCGGCGACGCGCCGCTGGCCGGCACCGAGGTGGAGCAGCGCTTCCTGTCCGCGCCCGTCGCCACCCAGGGCTTCTCGCTCAAGTGGGACGGCGAGTGGCAGATCACCTACGAAACCTTCCGCGACATGGGCCTGGCGTATTCCGTGGGCCTGCTGCTGATCTACCTGCTGGTGGTGGCGCAGTTCCGCGACTACGTGGTGCCGCTGGTGATCATGGCGCCGATCCCGCTCACCGTGATCGGCGTGATGCCGGGCCACGCGCTGCTGGGCGCGCAGTTCACCGCCACCAGCATGATCGGCATGATCGCGCTGGCGGGCATCATCGTGCGCAACTCCATCCTGCTGGTGGACTTCATCAACCAGTCGATCGCCGAGGGCCATGCGCTGGCCGATTCGGTGGTGGAGGCCTGCGCCGTGCGCGCGCAGCCGATCGCGCTGACCGGCCTGGCGGCCATGGCCGGCGCCTTCTTCATCCTCGACGACCCGATCTTCAACGGCCTGGCGATCGCGCTGATCTTCGGCATCCTGGTCTCCACGGTGCTCACGCTGGTGGTGATCCCGCTGCTGTATTTCGTGCTGCTCAACGCCCGCGCCGGCAAACAGGGAGCCCGTGCATGAAGACCCGCCATCGTTTCGCCCCGGCGCTTGCCTTGGGTATGTTGGCCGCGTGCGGCAGCGAGCCCGCGCCGGCGCCGGTCGCCGTCGAACCCGGTCCGGTGCCGGAGACTGCGCCCGAGGCCACGGCGCCGGCCCCGGGGACCGTGGTCGCGGCGCCCGATGCCCAGGCCCGCGCCCAGGCCGCGATGAAGGACTTCGCCGAACGCCTGCGCGGCCGGCTGCGCGAGGCCATGACCCGCGACGGCGCGCCGGCCGCGGTGGATTTCTGCCACCTCGAGGCGCCGCGCATCGCCGAACAGGTGATGGCCGAACACGGCGTGCGCCTGGGCCGCGTGGCGGTGCCCGGCCGCAACCGCAATCCCGGCAACGTGGCCGAGGGCTGGCTGCAGGAACTGGCCGTGTCCTTCCAGGCCGCGGTGGACACCGGCGGCGCGCCCGAGGCGCAGGTGGCCGTGCTGCGCGAAGACGTGCCGCCCGGCATCGAGTTGCGCATGGCGCGCGGCATCCGCGTCGAGGCCGCCTGCCTGATGTGCCACGGCGACAACATCGCCCCCGAAATCGCCGCCCGCCTGGCCGAACACTACCCGGGGGACCGCGCCACCGGCTTCAAGGAAGGCGACCTGCGCGGACTGATCTGGGCCGAAGTGCCCGCCAACCCGGGAACCACGCCATGAGCGAAAACCTCGTCCTGGCCTGTCCGCACTGCCACGGCATGAACCGCGTGCCGTCGGAGCGGCTGTCCGCCCAGCCCAACTGCGGCCATTGCCACAAGCCCCTGTTCACCGGCCATCCGGTGGCGCTGGGCGTGGACCATTTCGCCGCCCACGCCGACCGCAGCGAACTGCCGCTGCTGGTCGATTTCTGGGCGCCGTGGTGCGGGCCGTGCCAGATGATGGCGCCGCACTTCGAGCGCGCCGCGGCCATGCTCGAGCCGCAGGTGCGCCTGGCCAAGGTGGACACCCAGGTCGAGCCCACGCTCGGCCAGCGCCACGGCATCCGCAGCATTCCCACCCTGGTGCTGATGCGCCAGGGCCGCG
The DNA here is from genome assembly GCF_000747075.1 of Arenimonas malthae CC-JY-1. Lineage (GTDB taxonomy): Bacteria > Pseudomonadota > Gammaproteobacteria > Xanthomonadales > Xanthomonadaceae > Arenimonas > Arenimonas malthae. The sequence goes on along the minus strand of NZ_AVCH01000042.1, from coordinate 23,549 downwards.
AGATCGCGCGCCAGTCCGGCGCCATGGATGCCAATGGCATCGTGCGCTGGACCCGCCAACACCTGGGCGCTTGAGCGCCCGCCGAGAAAGGGAGTTCCCGTGAGCCAGTCCTACCCCGAACTGATCGACGACCTCAACGCCGCCATCGCCCGGCTGCGCGCCGGCGCGCCCGGCACCATGAAGGCCTTCAGCGGCCTGGCGCGCGAGGCGCTCGCGCCGGGCCAGCTCGACGTCAAGACCAAGGAACTGATCGCGATCGCCATCGCCATCGCCACCCGCTGCGACGGCTGCATCGGCTTCCACGCCAAGGCCGCCATCCGCGCCGGCGCCAGCCGCGAGGAAGTGCTGGAGACCATTTCGATGGCGATCTACATGGGCGCCGGCCCGTCGATGATCTACGCCTCCGAGGCGCTGCGTGCCTTCGACGAACTGGCGCCGCCGGCCGACGCCGGCGCCTGAACCGCTCAGGCCGGCGCGGGCAGCCGCCCTTCGCCGGGCTCTTCGTGGGTCACGCCGTCGCGGATGTGGTAGATGCGGCGGAAGGTCGGGATGATCTTTTCGTCGTGGGTGACCACGATGATGGCCGTGCGGAACTGCGCCGCCATGTCGTTGAGGATGCGCACCACCGCCAGCGCCCGTTCGCTGTCGAGCGGCGCGGTCGGTTCGTCGGCCAGGATCACCGGCGGGCGGTTGACCAGCCCGCGCGCGATCGCCACGCGCTGCTGCTCGCCCCCTGAAAGCTGCGAAGGCATGGCCTTGGCGCGGTGCGCCACCTGCAGCGCGTCCAGCAGTTCCAGCGCCCGCCGCCGCGCCTCGGCATTGGGCACGCCGGCCAGCATCGGCAGCAGCGCCACGTTGTCGGTCACGTCGAGGAAGGGGATCAGGTAGGGCGCCTGGAACACGAAGCCGATCAGGTCGCGGCGCAGCGCGCGGAGGTCTCGGATCTTCCAGTGGTCGTCGTAGATCAGGCGGTCGCCGATGGTCATGCGGCCGGCGGTGGGTTCGATCACCGCGCCCAGGCACTTGAGCAGGGTGGTCTTGCCCGAGCCCGACGGTCCCACCAGTCCGACCACCTCGCCGGGCGCCACGCGCATGTCCACGCCCTTGAGCGCGTCCACCGCGGTGTCGCCGTGGCCGTAGCGCTTGCGCAGGCCCTCGATCACGATGCCGCCGGGCAGGGGCTCAGCCACCGATGGCCTCCGCGGGGTCCACGCGCAGGGCGGCGCGGATCGCCACCAGGCTCGACAGCGTGCAGATCGCGACCACCGCCAGCAGGCCGGTCACGGCGTCCTGCGGCAGCAGCAGCACGTACTTCGGGAAATGCGGGCCCCAGAACGTGGCCACGATCTTGCCCACCGCGAAGCCGATCAGGCCCAGCGCGATCGCCTGCTGCAGGATCATGCCGGCGATGGTGCGGTCGCGCGTGCCGATCAGCTTGAGCACGGCGATCTCGCGCACCTTGCCCATCGTCAGCGTGTAGATGATGAAGGCCACCACCGCCGCGCTCACCACCGCCAGGATCACCAGGAACATGCCGATCTGTCGCGCGGCGGTGGCGATGAGCTTGCCGACCAGGATGGCGTCCATCTGCGCGCGGTCGTGCACGCCCAGGTGGGTCCAGCGGCGGATGCGCGCGGCCAGTTCGGCCGGCGCGGTGCCGGGCGCGACGCGCACCAGCACCGCGTTGGCCTGGTGGTTGCCCGACTGCAGCGCGTCCACGGCTTCGCGCAGGCCGGGTACGCCGGGGCGGTCGAAGGCGGGGTTGAGCGCGGTGCGGCGGCGCTGGGCCAGCAGCGCGTCGTTGTCCTTCTGGAACTGCGCCTGCTGGGCGTCGCGGAAGGGGATGAACAGCATCGGGTCGCCGTTCGAGGACACCATGCGCCGGGTCAGGCCGACCACGCGGTAGTCGTTGCGGCGGATGCGCACCACGTCGCCCAGCGCCAGGCCGGAGGCTTCGTCGGCGACGACTTCGTAGTGGCCGCGCGTCAGGTGCCGCCCGGCCACGAGACGCGGCGGCCAGCCCGGCGTACCGGGGCCGCCATCGGCGATGCCTGTGACCATGGCCCGGAAATCGCGCCCCGCATGGCCGACCTGCATCGTCAGGTAGGTGATGTTGGCGGCCTCGGCGACGCCGGGCAGGGCGCGCAGGCTGCGCCAGGCATCGTCGGGAACGCTCGAGGGTTCGGCGTAGGGGCCCAGGGTGTCCTTCTGCACGACCCACAGGTCGGCGCCGCTGTTGTCGAGCAGCACCCGCGCATCGTCCACCATGCCGCGGTAGACGCCGGCCATGGTCAGCGTCACGCCGATGAGCAGGCCGAGGCCGACGCCGGTGAACACGAACTTCCCCCAGGCATGCAGGATGTCGCGGCCGGCGAGGCTGATCACGGCTGGCGGCCCTTGAGCGTTTCCACCACGTCCACGGCGCTGCCCGCGCGCAGCGGTGCGGCGGCGTGGCGAACCACGGTGTCGCCGGGCGACAGGCCTTCGAGCACCTGCACGTGGCCATCGAGGTCGGCGCGGCCGAGCTTGACCGGTGTCCAGGCCAGCTCGCCGTCGACGATCCGCCAGGCGCCGGTTTCGCCCGCGACATGGAACACGCTGGCGTTGTCGATCACCGGCGTGGCGGGGAGCGTGGCGAGGCGCACGGTGACCTCGGCCAGTTCGCCGATCGGCGGCGGCGAGGCCAGCGCAGGTTCGAAGGCGAACTTGGCCAGCAGTTCTTCGGTGACGGCGTCGGCCACCGGCTCGACGCGGGCGACGCGGGCCGGCAGGCGTTCCCCCGGCGCGGAGCGCAGCGTGATTTCCGCCGGCAGCCCGCGCCCGAGGCCCAGGGCCGTGGCCTGGTCGAAGCGCGCATGCACCCAGGCGCCGTCGGCGGCCATCACTTCCAGCGCGGCCTGGCCGGCGACCAGGGTGGTGCCCGAGTCGGCAAGGCGGCTGATCACCAGGCCGTCTATCGGCGACACCAGTGCGAGGTTGTCGCGCTGGCTGCGCAGGGCGTCGAGTTCGGCCTGCAGGCGCGCGGCCTCGGCGGTGGTGGCGGCCAGGGCGGCATCGGCCGCGGTGGCCTCCTCGCGGCGGGCCTGGGCGGCGTCTTCGGCCACCAACTGGCGCTCGCGCAGGGCTTCGAAGCGCCGTGCCTGCGAACGCGCGGTGCGCGCGCGCGATTCGGCCTGGCGGCGCTCGGCGGCCAGGCGATCCAGGGCACTCGCGGCGGCGCGCAGGCGGTCGTCCAGGTCCACCGGGTCCAGGCGCGCGACCACGTGGCCGCGAGTGACGGCGTCGCCGACGTCCACGTCCACGCTGGCGAGGCGCCCGGCCAGCGTCGGCCCGATGCGGTGGCGCTGCCTGGCTTCGACCGTGCCGATGCCGAACAGCGCCGGCGTCAGTTCCGTCGTGCGCACTTCGGCCACCGTCACTTCGACCGGGGCCAGCGGCCCGGCGCGCAGGGCCACGTAGGCCAGCAGCAGGGCCAGCGGCACCAGGGCCGCGGCGACCAGCAGCGAGCGGGGAAGCGGGGAACGTTTCATGCTTGGCTCCCGATGCCGCGACGGTAAAGTGCGAACGCGGCCGGCGCGCCCTCGCGGATGCGGCCCGGTTCGCCGGACAGCAGCGACTGGATCACCAGGCCCTGCAGCGTACCGATGAAGCCGGACAGGGCGACGCCGGTGTCCACGTCGGCGGCGATGCTGCCTTCGCGCTTGCCCTGTTCGACCAGCCGCGCCAGCCGCTCGCGGTAGCGTCCGAGCAGGGTGCGAACCAGGCGCTTGGCGGCGGTGTCCTCGCTGCGCTGCAGTTCGCCGAACAGCATGCGCGGCACGCCGGGGTGTTCGCTGACGAAGGCCGCGTGCGCAAGGAACGCGGCCTCCATGGCGGCCAGCGGCGTGGTGGCGCCGGCCATGGCGGTGTCGACGCGCGACAGCAGCCGGTCGGACACCCAGGCCATGACGGCTTCGAGGATGGCGTCCTTGTTCGGGAAGTGCCGGAACAGCGCGCCCTGGGTCAGGCCCAGCCGGCTGGCGATGGCCGCGGTGGTGATGTCGCCGGGGTTTTGCTCGGCGGCCAGGGCGACCACGGCCTCGACGGTTTCGGCGCGGCGGGCTTCGGCGGGCAGGTACTTGGCGCTGGGCATGGCCATGGCGGGGCTGAAAAAAAGTAAGTGATTACTATCTTTACGCCTCCCCGGGCCGACGCGCAAGCGGGGCCCGGGGTCCCGGGCGAGGGGCGGTTCAGCCGGCCGGGGTCCACTCCCAGGCCAGGAACACGCCGCGGCCGGGCTCGTTCACCTGCACCGGGTCCGGGTTGAAGGGGTCGAGGTTGGCGCGGTTGAGGTGTTCGGCATAGGTGCGATCGAACACGTTCTTCAGGTCCAGGCGCAGGCGGTGCGCGCCGAACGGGCGGCTCCAGCCCAGGTCGAGCACGCCGAAGCCGGGCGTGCTGCGGGCGTCGAGGCCGCTGCCGGTGAGCACGCTGGCGTCCACGCGGTCCTGGCGCGAGGCACCGCGCAGGCGCGCCGTCCATTCGCCGGCGCGGGTGTCCCAGGCCAGCGCCAGCGCGCCGTTGAGCGGCGGCATCTGCGCCAGCGGTCGGTCGTCGCTGCGGTTCTGGCCGCGCACCCAGGCCGCCTCGGCCTCCAGCGACAGCGTTTGCGTCCACTGCCAGCGCGCTTCGAGCTCGAGGCCGTGCAGTCTGGCGTCCACGTTGCGGTAGACGGACGCGCCGTCGGCGAGCAGCACGCCGTCCTGGCCGCGGGCGCGGTCGCGCAGGATGTAGTCGCCGACGCGGTCGACGAAGGCCACGGCGCTGGCCGTGGCGCGCTCGCCTTCCCAGGCCAGGCCCAGGTCGAGCTGCGTGTGCTTTTCCAGCGCGAGGGACGGATTGCCGATCCAGCGGCCCGAGGGCATCGCCGCCGGGGACGCCAGGTAACGCTCGGTGGCGTCGGCGGCGCGCACGGTGCGGCTGAGGCCGGCGAAGGCGGTGAGGCCTTCGGCCAGCGGCTGCTCGAAGCGCAGCAGGCCGGACACGCCGGTGTCGTCCCAGCGTTCGTCGGTGCCGCCGTAATACATCGCGTAGAAGGCGGACGGCGCCATCGCCATGGGCGAGGGGCGCACGTCGGCGCGGCGGGCTTCGGCGCGGAAGCGGTCCACGCGCAGGCCGGCGGTGAGCGTGCCGTCGCCGAGCGCACGGCTGCCTTCGCCGTACAGGCCTGCCTGGTCCAGCCGCGCATCGGGCCAGAGGAAGGCGTTGACCATCGACAGCATGGCGGGGTTGGGACCGGCGTAACGCGTGGCCTGGCGGCGGTTCGCGCTGATGTCCAGGCCGGTGGTCAGCGACCACGCGCCGACGATGGTTTCGAAGCGCAGGTCGCCGCCTTGGGTGTCGGATTCGGCCGGCACGCGCATGGCCATCGCCGGCTGCGGGCGCAGGCTGAAGTTGTCCATCACGTGGTCGACCTCGTTGCGCCAGGCGCGCAGCGAGAAGTCGCCGCCGGCCAGTTCGCGGCGCCAGGCCAGGCGGGCGCCGGTCATGCGGTCGAGCGGCGCGTCCATGCCGGCGCCGGCGAAACGCGCGTCCAGGGTTTCGGCGCGTTCGACGCCGACTTCCAGCACGCCCGCGTCGCCGAAGTCGTGGCCGGCCATGGCGTGCAGCGAACGGCGGCGGAAGCCGCTGCGCACGGCTTCGCCGTCGCCGTCCACGTAATCGCCGTACTCGGCGGCATTGGCGTCCAGGCGCAGCGCGGCGCGTTCACCGCGCCACAGCAGCTGCGAATCGGCGCGCCAGTCCAGGCCGTTGTCGCCGGCGCCGGCACCCGCGCGGCCGGTAACACCCGCGGTCGCCGACCACGGCAGTTCGCGTTCGACCAGGATCGTGCCGCCGGTGCCGCCCGTGCCATGGGCCAGGCTCTGCACGCCCTTGACCACGATGACCCGGTCCACCGCCGCGGCCACGGTGAAGGCGCTGGGCGGGTCCATGCGGTTCGGGCAGGCGCCCACCACCAGGCCGCCGTCGGTGCGGACATTGAGCTGGCCCTGCGACTGGCCGCGGATCACCGGCTCCAGGCCGTGGCCGCCCATGCGGCCGGCGGACACGCCGTTCACGTCGCGCAGCAGCTCGGCCAGGTCGCCGGCCGCGGGCGAACGCAGGTCGTCGCCCGCCACCGCTTCCTCGCCGGGCACGTCGATGCGCTGGCCGATCACTTCGACCTGGGGCAGTTGCGGCGGAAGGTCCGCGCCCTGGGCGGCGAGGGCGGCGGCGATGGCGAACGACAGCATGGGCGGCTCCGGCAAGTGGGGAAGGCGACGCCCCGCCCGCGGCTGCGCGACAATGCACGCGAAGCAGGGGAAGGAGGCGGGCGTGGCGTCGGGCGCGAAGCTTAGGGAAGCGGGGCCGCTGGCCGGGAGCGACAAGATGTCGCACCCGGGCGCGCTGGCGACGCTGGTGCGCCTGCGCTGGCTGTCGGTCGCCGGCCAGGCGCTGGCGATCGCGGGCGTGCCGCTGGCGCTGCCGCTGCACCTGCCCTGGCCGCCGATGGCGGCGGGCGTGGCCGCGCTGCTCGCGTTCAACCTCTGGGCACGGCGTCGTGCGGGCGCCGCGTCGCCCGCCGCGGTGCTGGGGCACCTGGCCGTGGACATCGCCGTGCTGGCCTGGCAGCTGTACTGGAGCGGCGGGCCGGCGAACCCGTTCGTGTCGCTGTTCATCGTGCCGATCGCACTGGCCACGTCGCTGCTGCCGGCGCGCGGCGTGCTGGCCACCGCGGCGTTGGCGGTGCTGGCCTACAGCCTGCTTTGGCTGGGCCACCAGCCGCTGCCGCACGTGCACGGCGAATTCGACCTGCACCTGTTCGGCATGTGGCTCAACTTCCTGCTCACGGCGGCGGTGCTGGCCTTTTTCGGCACGCGCATCGCGGCGGAGCTGGCGCGGCAGCGCGCGGCGCTGGCGGCCGAACGCGAACGCGGCGCGCGCGACGAAGGGCTGATGGCCGTGGCCACGCTGGCCGCCGGCGCCGCGCACGCGCTCAACACGCCGCTGGCGACGCTGTCGGTGGTGCTGTCGGACCTGCGCGACGGCGTCGCCGGGCTCGACCGGGAATCGCTGCAGGACGACCTGGCCCTGATGGCCGCGCAGGTGGACGCCTGCCGCAGCGCCGTGGGCCAGCTGGTGTCGGACGCGCGCGCCGATGCCGGCAGCGTGCCGCCGTCGCGGCTTGACGCGCGCCTGGGGCAGGCGCTCGCGCGCTGGCAGCTGCTGCGCCCCGGCTTCGAGGCCCGGCTCGACGTGGCCGATGACGCGGCCGCGCTGCCCGTCACCGCCGACCGCGGTTTCGACTACCTGGTGCTGAACCTGCTCGACAACGCCGCCGACGCCTCGCGCTCGGCCGGGAGCGACCGCGTGGCGCTGCGGGTGCGGCGCCGCGGCGATGTCCTGGCGCTGGCATTCCTGGACGAAGGCCCGGGCCTGGCCGAAAGCCCGCCCGGCTTCCGCTCGGACAAACCCGGCGGCCTGGGCCTCGGCTTCGCGCTGGCGACGCGCGTGTGCGAACAGCATGGCGGCGCGTTGGCGCCGGTGCCGGGCGGCGTCGAAGCCACGCTTTCGGTGGCGCGGCTGGGGCAGGGCGCGTGAGCCCGCGCGTGGACATCCTGGTGGTGGACGACGACGCCAGCTTCGGCAAGGTGCTGGCGCGCTCGCTGCAGCGGCGCGGTTTCGCGGCGCGCGCGGTCGGCGGCGCGGAGGAAGCACTGGCCGCCTGCGCCGAAGCGACGCCCACCCATGCCGTGCTGGACCTGATGCTGGGCGGCGGCGACGACGGCCTGCGCCTGATGCGCCGCCTGCGCGAACGCGCGCCGGGCCTGCGCGTGCTGCTGCTCACCGGCTACGCCAGCATCGCCACCGCCGTCGAAGCCATCAAGCAGGGCGCCGACGACTACCTGGCCAAGCCGGCCGATGCCGCCGCCGTGCTGCGCGCGCTGGGCCTGGCCGACGCCGAAGCGCAGGCCCCGGCGCCCGGGGCGCCGCGGCCGATTCCCTGGAACCGCATCGAGTGGGAACACATCCAGCGCGTGCTGGCCGAACACGGCGGCAACGTGGCGGCCACCGCCCGTGCCCTGGGCATGCACCGCCGCACCCTGCAGCGAAAGCTCGCCAAGCGGCCCTCGCCGGGCGGCGGCGAGCCGCCCTTATAGCGCGTCGATCGGCAGCTTGAGGTAACGCACGCCGTTCGATTCGGGCTCCGGCAGTTCGCCGGCGCGCATGTTCACCTGCACGGCCGGCAGGATCAGCACGGGCATGGACAGGGTGGCGTCGCGCTCGGTGCGCATCTTCACGAACGCGGCCTCGTCCACGCCGACGCGCACGTGGATGTTCTTGTGCTTCTGCTCGCCGATGGTCGTTTCGCAGCGCGGCTCGCGGCCGCCCGGGCCGTAGTCGTGGCAGACGAAGACGCGGGTCTCGTCGGGCAGCAGGTACAGGCGCTGGATGGAGTGGTAGAGCGTGGCCGCGTCGCCGCCCGGGAAGTCGCAGCGCGCGGTGCCGCCGTCGGGCATGAACAGCGAATCACCCACGAACAGCGCGTCGCCGACCAGGTAGGCGACGCTGTCGTTGGTGTGGCCCGGCACCGGGATCACGCGCGCGGAAATGTCGCCGACCGCGAAGATCTCGTCGTCGGCGAACAGGTGGTCGAACTGCGAGCCGTCCACCGGGAAGTGGTCGCCGAGGTTGAAGATGGGCCGGAAGGTCTTCTGCACCTTGCGGATGCCCTGGCCGATCGACAGCCGCGCCTGCGGGAAATGCTGCTTGAGCCAGTGGCCGGAGCTGAGGTGGTCGGCGTGGGCGTGGGTCTCGAGGATCCAGTCCACCTGCAGGCCGGCGGCGCGCACGTCGGCCAGCAGCTTTTCCACGGTGGGCGTGCTGGTGCGGCCGGCCTTGGGGTCGAAATCGAGCACCGGGTCGATGATGGCCGCGCGCCGGGTCTCCGGGTCGCTGACCACGTAGCTCCAGGTGCCGGATTCATCGTGGTAGTAGGGCTGGACGAGGGGATGGCGCATGGCCTGGCTCCGATGGGTACCCCGGGGAGTATATCTTCCGGCGCCGTGCAGGCGGCGTCAGCCGCCCGGTGCCAGCGCCTGGTTCAGCAGCGCCGCCAGCCGCGCGCCGGCAAGCTGCACCCGCGCTTCGGCCAGCGGGCGGTGCTGGTCGAGGTAGGCGTCGGTGATGCGGTGGCCGCGCGGGTAGAGCGCCTGGGAATGGATCAGCCGGCAGGACTCCAGGGTCCAGGCCAGCGGGCGGTTTTCGGCGCCGGTGGCGGTGTCGGCCGGCGGCGGCAGGGCCATCAGGCGGTCGGCGTAGGCGGCATTGTCCAGGCCGGCGCTCTGCAGCAGCCAGTAGTCCCAGGTGCCGTGCAGGTTGGTGCCCTGGCCGTCGGGCGCGCCCTTGCCGCGGTAGTTGAGCTGGTAGTCGTTGCCGCCGCGGTCGTGCGGGTAGCCGGCGTGCATGGGTTGGTGCGCGTCGCCCACGAAGTGCACCACGAACTTCAGCGCTTCCAGGCGCTTCTGGCGCGGCTGGCCGCGGTCGGCCAGCACGGCGGCCTGCGCGTTGATGGCGCCGATGATGCATTCGCCGTCCGGGCAGTCGCGCGCCGGGGCGTAGTCGCAGTGCTTGCCGGGGATGTTGACGTAGTGCCAGCGCTTGCTGAGCTTGCCGAGCTCGTTTTCCTCGGCGCGGATTTCGTCGGCCCAGGTGGAGACGCCGGCCAGGTTCGGATCGGCTTCGCCTTCCATCAGGTCGCGGGCTTCGGCGAGCGCTTCGGGCGTGAGCTGGCGCTCGGCCAGTTCGCCCACCAGCTGGTGGCCCTGGCGGCTCCAGGCGTGGGCGACGGGGGTGGCCAGCGCGAGCGCCAGCGCGGAAACAAGGAGGCTGCGGTTCATGGCCGCGGACTTTACGCCAGCGGCCATGAACTTCGCCATCACGGGGTTCAGAACGACCAGACGAAGGCCGCGCCGTACACCATCGGGTCGATGTTGACGGTGCCGACGTCGGCGCCGTTCACCTTCACGCCGGTGTCGATGTCCATGTAGCGGGCGTCGACGCGGATCCACTTGTTGTCGGCGATCGCGAAGTCGAGGCCGGCGTGGGCGGCCAGGCCCCACGAGCTCGACAGGTCGAGGTCGGTGCCGTCGATCGGGCCGGTGGAGTCGGTCGAGAAGAAGCGGGTGTAGTTCACGCCCGCGCCCACGAACGGCGTCACCTTGGAGTCGTTGCGGAAGTGGTACTGCAGGGTCACGGTCGGCGGCAGGTGCTTGGTGGAGCCGGCCTTGGCGCCGTTGAGCTCGATGTCGTGCTTGAACGGCAGCGCGGCCAGGATCTCCAGGCCCAGGTTCGGGCTGAAGAAGTACTCGGCGGTGATGGTCGGCTTCCAGTCGTTGCCCACGTCGGCGTCCAGGGCGCCGCCGGCGAGGCTGCCGTTGCCGGACTTCGGGGCCACCACGTGGGCGCCGACCGAGAAGGTCCAGTCACCGGCCTCCTGGGCCAGGGCGGGGGTGGCGAAGGCGAGGGCCGCGGCGGCGGCGAGCGGGGCAAGCAGGGCGGTACGCATGTTGGAACTCCGTTGGAGGGTCGGGAAACTGGGCACAGTCTCCCCCCGGTCCGCGGGCCCGGCCTTGAGAATGGTCAAATCGGCCACCGGCTGGGACCGGGGCCCCGGGGTTGCTAAAATGCGGGGTTTCCACCCACCCCCTATCCGGCCAGGGCCGGTCTCCAGGAGCAGTCATGTCCATCAAGGTCGCCATCAACGGCTACGGCCGCATCGGTCGCAACATCCTCCGCGCCCTGTACGAGTCCAACCGTACCCACGAGATCCAGGTGGTGGCCATCAACGACCTGGGCGACGCCGAGACCAACGCCCACCTCACCCAGTACGACACCGCCCACGGCAAGTTCCCGGGCACCGTGTCGGTGGACGGCGGCGACCTGATCGTCAACGGCGACCGCATCAAGGTCTGCGCCGAGCGCGACCCGGCCAAGCTGCCCTGGGGCGCGCTGGGCGTGGACGTGGTGCTCGAGTGCACCGGCCTGTTCACCTCCAAGGCCAAGGCCTCGGCCCACCTCGCCGCCGGCGCGAAGAAGGTCATCATCTCGGCCCCGGGCGAGAAGGACGTGGACAACACCGTCGTCTTCGGCGTGAACCACGGCGTGCTGCGCGGCAGCGACACCGTCATCTCGAACGCGTCCTGCACCACCAACTGCCTGGCGCCGCTGGCCAAGGTGCTGCACGAGAAGATCGGCATCGTGCACGGCCTGATGACCACCATCCACGCCTACACCAACGACCAGGTGCTCACCGACGTCTTCCACAAGGACCTGCGCCGCGCCCGTTCGGCCACCATGTCGCAGATCCCGACCAAGACCGGTGCCGCCGCCGCCGTGGGCCTGGTGCTGCCGGAGCTCAACGGCAAGCTCACCGGCTTCTCGATGCGCGTGCCGACCATCAACGTGTCCGTCGTCGACCTGTCCTTCGTCGCCGCCCGCGAAACCACCAAGGCCGAGATCGACGCCGTGGTGAAGGCCGCTTCCGAGGGCGCGCTCAAGGGCATCCTGGGCTTCAACGACAAGCCGCTGGTGTCGATCGACTTCAACCACGACCCGCACAGCTCGGTCTACGACTCCACCCTGACCCAGGTCATGGGCGGCACGCTGGTGAAGGTCTGCTCGTGGTACGACAACGAGTGGGGCTTCTCGAACCGCATGCTCGACACCACCCTGGCGCTGGTGGCCGCCAAGTAATCCGCTGATGCGGAACTGCGGCCCCGCCGCTCCCCCGTAGGAGCGGCTTCAGCCGCGACCAGAAGCCCCGGCCCCGCCGGGGCTTCTGCTTTTCAGGTTGCCTCGGCGTCCAGCCCAGCGCCCGCCGCCGACCGCCGCAGCCGGTCGTGGATGGCCACCCAGTCGCCGGACTCCGGCGGCCGCTCCGCCACCAGCAGGTTGGCGCCGCGCCGGTCCAGCGTGCGCAGCGCGGCGTACAGGTCGTGCGCATAACCCGCCGGCGAGGCCGGCAGCGCCAGGCCGTCCACGCCCTCCGGCAGTTGCCCCAGCACCAGCGCCTGCACGCGCTTGCCCAGCGCCTGTTGCTCCGCCACTTCGGCCACGAGTGCGGCGCGCGGCAGCAGCAGCAGCGGCGTGCGCGGCGCGTAGTGCGCGTCGAGCGTGCCCGAGGCGCGCGGACTGTCGCCGGCCACGCCCATTTCCACCGGGCCGACCAGCGCCTCGATGCGCTCGCGCGGCAGCATGCCGGGGCGCAGGATGCGCGGCGTGGCGCCGGAAAGGTCGAGGATGGTGCTCTCGATGCCCACCGCGCAGTCGCCGCCGTCGAGCACCACCGGCACCGCCTCGCCGAACTCGGCGCGCACGTGCGCGGCGCGGGTGGGGCTGACGTGGCCGAAACGGTTGGCCGAGGGCGCGGCCAGGCCGCCGCCGAAGGCGCGCAGCAGTTCCAGCGCCAGCGGGTGGTCGGGGCAGCGCAGGCCCACGGTGGGCTGGCCGCCGGTTACTTCGTCGGGCACCCGGGGCTGCTTGCGCAGGATGAGCGTGAGCGGGCCGGGCCAGCAGGCGGCGGCCAGGGTGCGCGCCGCGGGCGGGATGTCGCGCGCCCAGTCGTCCAGCGCCTCCGCGCCGGCCACGTGCACGATCAGCGGGTGGTCGGCCGGCCGGCCCTTGAGCGCGAAGATGCGGCGCACCGCGGCGGCGTTGGAGGCATCGGCGGCCAGGCCGTACACGGTTTCGGTGGGCAGGCCGATGGCCTCGCCGCGGCGCAGCGCGGCCAGGGCCTCGTCGAGTTCCGTGCGCGCGTTCATGCGACGTAATCCTCGCGCAGCAGGCCGTACAGGAAGGAATCGCAGACCTCGCCGTCCACCCGCCAGCGGTTGCGCAGCAGGCCCTCGCGGCGGAAGCCGAGTTTTTCCAGCAGGCGCCAGGACGGCTCGTTGCGCGGGTCCACGTCGGCCTCGATGCGTTCCAGGCCCAGCGGCCCGAAGGCGTGTCCGAGCACGGTGCGCAGCGCCTCGGTGGCCAGGCCCTGGCCCTGGCGGGCCGGCAGCAGCGAATAGCCGATCTCGGCGCGCTTGTGCGGGCCGCTGAGCGAAAACAGGGTGGTGGTGCCGATCAGCCGGTCGCATTCGCGCTCGGCCAGGGCCCAGGCGTAGACCGCGGGGGTTTCCAGCGCCATGCGCGCGGCGAGGTAGTCGCTGGCCTGTTCGCGCCGGGTCCAGGCCGGGAAGCTCCAGTAACGCGTCACCACCGGGTCGCTGTAGAGGGCGTAGATGGCCCGGGCGTCGTCCTGGCGGTAGGGGCGCAGGCGCAGGCGCGGGCTTTCCAGCGTGGGCAGCGGGGGCGTGGACATGCCGGCATTCTCCCATGCGGCCGCGGCGTTTGCCGCCGCCGGCCCGGGCGGGGGAAAATGCCGGCTTTCCCGCTCCGGAGCTGCCCCCCATGTCCATCCTCCGCATGGCCGACCTCGACCTGGCCGGCAAGCGCGTGCTGATCCGCGAAGACCTCAACGTGCCGGTCAAGGACGGCCACATCACCTCCGAGCAGCGCATCACCGCCGCCCTGCCGACGATGAAGCTGGCGCTGGAGAAGGGCGCCGCCGTGATGGTCACCTCGCACCTGGGCCGCCCGAAGGAGGGCACCTGGACCGCCGAGGATTCGCTGGCGCCGGTGGCCGCGCGGCTGTCCGAGCTGCTGGGCCGCGAGGTGCCGCTGGTGAAGGACTGGGTGGACGGCGTGCAGGTGCAGCCGGGCCAGCTGGTGCTGCTTGAAAACTGCCGCATGAACGTCGGCGAGAAGTCCGACGACGAAACCCTGGCCCGCAAGTACGCCGCGCTCTGCGACGTGTTCGTCATGGACGCCTTCGGCACCGCGCACCGCGCCCAGGCCTCCACCCACGGCGCCATCCGCTTCGCCAAGGTGGCCTGCGGCGGGCCGCTGCTGATGGCCGAGCTCGACGCCCTGGCCAAGGCCCTGCACGCGCCGGCGCGGCCGCTGATGGCCATCGTCGCCGGCTCCAAGGTCAGCACCAAGCTCGAGCTGCTGTCGAACCTGGTGTCGAAGGTGGACCAGCTGATCGTCGGCGGCGGCATCGCCAATACCTTCATCGCGGCCATGGGCCACCCGGTGGGCAAGTCGCTTTGCGAAGCCGACCTGCTCGACACCGCGCGCCAGATCATGGCCGACGCCAAGGCCCGCGGCGCCGACATCCCGCTGCCCACCGACGTGGTGGTGGCCCCGGCCTTCGCCGCCGACGCCCCCGCCACGGTGAAGAAGGTCTCCGAGGTCGGCCCCGACGACATGATCCTCGACATCGGCCCGGACACGGCCGCCGCCTACGCGGCCATGATCGCCAAGGCGGGCAGCGTGATCTGGAACGGCCCGGTCGGCGTGTTCGAATTCGACGCCTTCGGCAAGGGCACCGAAACCCTGGCGCGCGCCATCGCCGCGTCCAGCGCGTTCTCCATCGCCGGCGGCGGCGACACGCTGGCGGCGGTGGACAAGTACGGCGTCGAAGCCGGCATCAGCTACATCAGCACCGGCGGCGGCGCCTTCCTCGAATTCTGCGAGGGCAAGGAACTGCCGGCGGTGGCGGCCCTGAAGGCGCGCGCGGCCTGACGTGGCGACCCTGTTCTTCGACCTCGACGGCACCCTGATCGATTCCGCCGTCGGCATCACCCGCTGCGTCGCCCACGCCTTCGAGCGCCTGGGCGAACCGGTGCCGGCCGAACACGAGCTGCGCCGCTGGATCGGCCCGCCGCTGCGCGACAGCTTCGGGCCGCTGCTGGGCGACGCCGGCCGAACCGAACGCGCGGTGGAGTACTACCGCGAGCGTTTCGACACGCACGGCTGGCTTGAGCACGAGGTCTACGAAGGCATCGGCGAAACCGTGGCCGGCCTGGCCGCGGCCGGACACCGCCTGGCGGTGGTCACGGCGAAGAACGAACCGCACGCGCGCCGCATCATCGGCCACCTGCCGTTCGGCCACCATTTCGAGGACGTGGTGGGCGCCACGCCCTGCGGCCGCCTGAGCCACAAGCCCGAACTCATCGGCGAAGCCCTGGCGCGCCTGGGCCTGCCGCCCGACGGCTGCTGGATGATCGGCGACCGCCACATGGACATCCACGGCGCCCGCCACCACGGCATGCCGTCGGTGGGCGTGCTCTGGGGCTTCGGCGGCGAGGCCGAACTGCGCGGGGCCGGCGCCACCCGGCTGGCCGCCGCGCCGCGGGAATTGGCCGCGCTTTTCGGCTGATTCGCCGCCACAGCGGTGTGCTAGCGTGTCGCCATCCGGACCACACGACACGCCATGAGCCAGACGCTTCGCCGCACCAAGATCCTCGCCACCCTCGGCCCCGCCACCGACGCCCCGGGCGTGCTCGAGGAGCTGGTGCGCGCCGGCGTCAACGTGGTGCGCCTGAACTTCAGCCACGGCAGCCCCGAGCACCACGCCGCGCGCGTGGCCGCGGTGCGCGAGGCGGCGGCGAAGCTGGGCCGCGAGGTCGGTATCCTGGCCGACCTGCAGGGCCCGAAGATCCGCATCGAGAAGTTCGAGGAGGGCAAGGTGCTGCTCTCCGCCGGCCAGGAATTCACCCTGGTCTGCCGCGCCGACGCGCCCGACGGCGACGCGCGCCAGGTGGGCGTGAGCTACCTGGGCCTGGTCAACGACGTGCACGCCGGCGACACCCTGCTGCTCGACGACGGCCTGATGGCGGTGGAAGTGCTGGCCATCGAGGGCGCGAACATCCGCACCCGCGTGCTCACCGACGGCACGCTGTCGAACCGCAAGGGGCTCAACCGCCTGGGCGGCGGCCTGTCGCTGGGCGCGCTGACCGAGCAGGACAAGCAGCACATCCGCATCGCCGCGGGCCTGGGCGTCGACTTCATCGCGGTCTCCTTCTGCCGCTCGGCGGCCGACATGGAAGAAGCCCGCGCACTGGCCCGCGCCGCGGGTTCCGACGCCTTCATGGTGGCCAAGATCGAGCGCGCGGAAGCCATCGAGAACCTGGTGGAAATCACCCTGGCGTCCGACGTGGTGATGGTGGCGCGCGGCGACCTGGGCGTGGAGATCGGCGACGCCGAGTTGCCCGGCCTGCAGAAGAAGATCATCCGCACCGCGCTCGAGCTCAACCGCACGGTCATCACCGCCACGCAGATGCTGCAGTCGATGGTGGACAACCCCATCCCGACCCGCGCCGAAGTGCTGGACGTGGCCAACTCGGTCATCGACGGCACCGATGCGGTGATGCTGTCGGCGGAAACGGCCTCCGGCAGCTACCCGGTGAAGGCCGTGGAGGCGATGGTGCGCATCTGCCTGGGCGCCGAGCGCCAGTTCGACCACGACACCGATTTCGAAAAGGCGCCGCGCAACCTCGAGCGCGCCGACCAGGCCATCGCCATGGCCAGCATGTTCCTGACCGAACACATCCAGGTGCGCGCCATCATCGCGCTCACCGAGTCGGGCGGCACGGCGCGCTACCTGTCGCGCTTCCGCTCCGCGGTGCCCATCTACGGCCTGTCCCGCCACGACGGCGCGCGCCGGCGCATGGCCCTGGTGCGCGACGTGTTCCCGGTGAACTACGACAGCGCCGGCCAGGCCACCCGCGAAGCCGCCCGCGGCGCCATCCGCCACCTGTTCGACCTGGGCCTGCTGGCCGAGGGCGACCGCGTCATCATCACCAGCGGCGACCACATGGAACTGCACGGCGCCACCAACACCCTGCGCCTGCTGCAGGTGGGCCCGGGCGGCAAGGCCGAAGGCCTGGGCGAACTCTGACCTTGGTGGTTGGCGCTTCTGCGCCGGGATCGTTCCCGGCGATGGGTCGCCGCGCGCGAGGGCGCGTGCCGGGGACGCCGTGGATACGTCCATGTAGGCTTTTCGAAAACATCCCTGTTTTCGAAACCCCGGCACGCGCCCTCGCGCACGACGACCCTCCGACTTGTATGGGCCGGTTGATGGCATTCGGCTGGGGAATCGCCAGCCCGGGAGTGGCGGGCAGCCCGGGGCGGGGAGGGCTGAAAATTTCTCGGCTCGCGAGTTCCTCAAAGTCGATCTTCCGGTCCTGACATCCCGCCGGGGGCCGTCGTAAGCAAGCGCCCATGCCGGGGTTTCGAAAACAGGGACGTTTTCGAAAAGCCCCCATGGATGGGTTCACGGCGTCCCAGGCATGGGCGCTTGCTTGCGGCGGCCCCTCGCCAGGACCGGTCCCGGCGCCAAGGCCGATCCCGGCGCGAAAAACCGGATGGGCTATAATGGAAAGCTACCCAGCCACAACCCCCGGGATCCCGCCATGAGCATCGACCAACTCGCCGAAACCGCCCAGGCCATGGTGGCCGCCGGCAAGGGCATCATCGCCATCGATGAGTCCAACGCGACCATCAAGAAGCGCTTCGACGGCGTCGGCATCGAGTGCACGGAAGAGAACCGCCGCGCCTACCGCGAGATGCTGCTCACCACCCCGAAGCTCGGCGACTACATCTCCGGCGCCATCCTGTACGACGAGACCCTGCGCCAGTCCACCAAGGCCGGCGTGCCCTTCACCAAGGTCATGATGGACAACGGCATCCTGCCGGGCATCAAGGTCGACAAGGGCGCCATGCCGCTGGCCGGCTTCCCCGGCGAGCTGGTCACCGAGGGCCTCGACGGCCTGCGCGACCGCCTGAAGGAATACGCCAAGCTCGGCGCGAAGTTCGCCAAGTGGCGCGCCGTCATCACCATCGGCGAAGACATGCCGTCGGGCACCTGCATCGAGGCCAACTGCCACGCCCTGGCCCGCTACGCCGCGCTGTGCCAGGAAGCCGGCATCGTGCCGATGGTGGAGCCGGAAGTGCTGATGGACGGCAGCCACGACATCGACACCTGCTACGAGATCACCGAAGTCACCCTGCGCTCGCTGTTCGGCTCGCTGTACGAGCACAACATCATGCTCGAGGGCACCATCCTCAAGGCCAGCATGGTCGTGTCCGGCAAGGACTGCGCCGAGCAGGCCGGCATCGAGGAAGTGGCCGAGATGACCCTGCGCTGCCTGAAGTCGTCGGTGCCGGCCACCCTGCCGGGCATCGTGTTCCTGTCGGGTGGCCAGAGCGACGAGGACGCCACCGCGCACCTCAACGCCATGAACCAGATGGGCCCGAACCCGTGGCCGCTGAGCTTCAGCTACGGCCGCGCCATGCAGTCGGCCGCGCTCAAGATCTGGTCCAAGGACCTGGTGGGCAACGTCGCCGCCGCGCAGCAGACCGTCTACGCCCGCGCCCGCGACAACGGCCTGGCCGCGCTGGGCAAGTGGAAGAAAGCGTAATCGCCGGGGCGCCCGCGCGCCAAAGCATCATCGGAACGCCGGCCTCGCGCCGGCGTTTCCGTTTCCGGGCCTAGGTTTTCGCCGGCGCCCGCAGCCAGCGGTGTTCCACCGCATGCAGGGCCGCGTCGGCGGCGGTCTTGAGGCCGGTGAAGAACACCAGCGCCCAGGCCGAATCACCGCTGGCCGCGCCCAGCAGGATGGCCAGGTGCATGGGCACCACCCGCACGTAGGGCAGGAACATCAGCGCGCCCAGGTTGCGCCGGCTGCGGGTGTCGGCCTCGAGGTTGAGTTCGTGCGAGCGCCGGTGGCCCAGCCAGAACGCCACCGTGGTGCCGGCCACCAGCGCCATGTCCAGCGGCGCCAGCCGGTCGCCCTCGGCCAGCAGGAACACCAGGTAGCCCAGGTGGAAGAAGCCGTAGTGCATCAGGAAGAAGTTGGCGGTGCTGCGCAGCGTTTCCGGCGTGGCCTCGGCCTGGCGGCCGTTGACCCGGAAGCCTTCGACGCTGAAGTCCTTCAGCGCCAGCATGCGGCGGCGGGCATACCAGCCGATCACCACGCTCTGCAGCCAGAACGGCCAGGCCAGCAGGGCCACGCTCCAGTCCTGCCACAGGGCCAGCACCAGGGTCAGCGCGTTCGCCCCCAGGATGCCGGCCAGGCCGGTGCCGTCGTCCCTGCTGATCGCCTTCATGCCCCCGTCCCCCCGTCGCGACATCCCCTGCACACACGCATGACGCCCGGCGCATACAATCATGAACCGGTTCGCGCCGGCCGTGCCCCGGCGAACTTTCGCCGATCCGCCCGGTCCCTGTCAGGCCACTCCGCGCGCGCGGCGCCGCCACCCCTTGAAGGAATGCCCCCGAGATGACGTCCGGCCGTCGAATCCTGCTCCCGCTCCTGCTCGCCCTGCTGCTGTCCGCCTGTGGCGACGAACCGGCCGCCGGGAGCGCCCCGCCGCCCGCCACCGTCACCACGGCGGTGGTGGCCAGCCGGCCCTGGAGCGACACGCTCGAGGCCCTGGGCACGGCCCGCGCCAACGAATCGGTGCTGGTCACGGCCAAGGTCACCGAGACCGTGGTGCGGGTGAATTTCGAGGACGGCGACCTGGTCGAGGCGGGCGCGGTGCTGGTGGACCTTTCCGGCCGCGCCGAACTGGCCGGGCTGGAAGAAGCCGCCGCGGCCTACCGCGAGGCCCAGGCCCAGTACCAGCGCCAGCAGCAGCTGGCCACCCGCAAGCTGATCCCGGCCGGGCAGCTCGACGCCCAGCGCGCCACCATGGAATCCACCCGCGCCCGCCTCGACGCCACCCGCGCCCGCCTGTCCGACCGCGTGATCACCGCGCCCTTCGCCGGCGTGCTGGGTTTCCGCCAGGTCAGCCCCGGCACCCTGGTGACGCCCGGCACCACCATCGCCAGCCTCGACGACGTGTCGGTGATCAAGCTCGATTTCAGCGTGCCCGAAGCCTTCCTGTCGGTGCTGGCCCCCGGCCAGGCCATCACCGCGCACAGCGCCGCCTACCCGGGCGAGGAATTCACCGGCGAAGTGGCCACGCTCGACTCGCGCGTCGACCCGGTCACCCGCGCGGTGACGGTGCGCGCCATGCTGCCCAACCCCGAGCGCAAGTTGCGCCCGGGCATGCTGCTCACCGTGCGCGTGTTCCAGCCCGAGCGCCAGGCGCTGGTGGTGCCCGAGATCTCGGTCATCCAGGTCGCGCGCCAGGCGCACGTGTTCCGGGTGAAGGACGACGGCACGGTGGAGCAGGTGGACGTGCGCCTGGGCCAGCGCCGCCGCGGCGAGGTGGAAGTGCTCGAGGGCCTGTCGGCCGGCGACCGCGTGGTCGTGGACGGCACCGTCAAGCTGCGCCCCGGCCAGAAGGTGGCCGAAGCGCCGCCCGCCGCCAAGGCGCCCGAGCCTGCCGCCGGCAACGCCGGCTGATCCCGGAGGCCGCCCATGGTCCTGTCCGACATCTCGATCAAGCGCCCGGTCCTGGCGACCGTCATGAGCCTGCTGCTGGTGGTGCTGGGCCTGATCGCCTTCACCCGGCTCACGCTGCGCGAATTGCCCAACATCGACCCGCCCATCGTCTCGGTGCAGGTGGCCTATCCCGGCGCCTCGGCGGCGGTGGTGGAAACGCGCATCACCCAGATCCTCGAGGACGCCGTGGCCGGCATCGAGGGCATCGAGACGGTGGAATCGCGCAGCCGCAACGGCGAGGCCAGCGTCACCATCGAGTTCTCGCTGGGGCGCGACATCGAGGCCGCGGCCAACGACGTGCGCGACGCCATCAGCCGCGTCGGCGACCGCATGCCGGACGAGGCCGACCCGCCGGAAATCGAGAAGGTCGAGGCCGACGCCGAGGTCATCCTCTGGCTCAACATGAACTCCGAGCGGCTCGACACGCTCGAGCTCAGCGACTACGCCGAACGCTACGTGGTGGACCGCCTGTCGAGCGTCGACGGCGTCGCCCAGGTGCGCGTCGGCGGCCAGCAGCGCTATTCGATGCGCGTCTGGCTCGACCGCGAGGCCCTGGCCGCGCGCGGGCTGACGGTGAACGACGTGGAGAACGCGCTCCGCCGCGAGAACGTCGAACTGCCGGCCGGCAGCATCGAATCGCAGGATCGCGACTTCACCCTGCGCGTGATGCGCGGCTACCAGGAGCCCGCCGACTTCGCCCAGCTCACCCTGGCCAAGGGCGAGGACGGCTACCTCGTGCGCCTGGGCGACGTGGCGCGGGTGGAGCGCGGCTCGTCCGAGCGCCGCGCCTATTTCCGCGGCAACGGCCAGCCGAACATCGGCCTGGGCATCATCAAGACCTCCACCGCCAACAGCCTGGACGTGGCGCGCTCGGTGAAGGCGGCGCTGCCGGCCATCCAGGCCACGCTGCCCGAGGGCACCAACATCTTCGTGGCCTTCGACAGCACCATCTTCATCGACGCGGCGGTGGACCGCGTGTACTGGACGCTGGCCGAAGCCGTGCTGCTGGTGCTGGTGGTGATCTACCTGTTCCTGGGCAGCGTGCGCGCCGCGCTCATCCCGGCGGTGACCGTGCCGGTGTGCCTGGTCACCGCCTTCATCGCGCTGTGGGCCTTCGGCTTCACCATCAACCTGCTCACCCTGCTGGCGCTGGTGCTGTGCATCGGCCTGGTGGTGGACGATGCCATCGTGGTGCTGGAAAACGTGCAGCGCCGCGCCGACCTGGGCGAACCCCCGCTGGTGGCGGCGCGCCGCGGCACCCAGCAGGTGGCGTTCGCGGTCATCGCCACCACGGCGGTGCTGGCGGCGGTGTTCCTGCCCATCGGCTTCATGGAAGGCAATACCGGCCGGTTGTTCCGGGAACTCTCGGTGGCGCTGGCCGGCGCGGTCATCATCTCGGCCTTCGTGGCGCTGACGCTGACGCCGATGATGTGCTCGCTGCTGGTGCGGCCGCACGAGGCGCCCAAGGGGTTCAACGCCTGGGTGCAGGGGCACCTGGATTCGCTGGGCCGCGCCTACCGCGGCGCGGTGGCGCGCACCGTCGGCCGGCCGCTGCTGTTCGGCCTGGTGCTGCTGGGTACGCTGGGCGCGTCCTTCTTCCTGCTCCAGCGCATTCCCGCCGAGCTGGCGCCGCCCGAGGACCGCGGCGCCTTCTTCGTGAGCGTGTCGGGCCCCGAGGGCGCGGGCTTCGACTACACCGTGCAGCAGATGCAGCAGGTGGAGCAGAAGCTGTTCAAGTACATCGGCGAAGGCCAGGCCATCGACCGCGCCAACACCCGCGTGCCCGGCGGCTTCGGCCCGGGCGGCGACATGCACACCGGCCAGGCCATCGTGCTGCTCAAGCCCTGGAACGAGCGCCAGGAGAGTACGGCCGAGCTGGTGGAGAAGGTGCGCGCCGACCTGGCCGCGCTGCCCGGCGTGGTGGCGCGCCCGCAGGTGCGCACCGGCCTGGTGCGCAGCGGCGGCCAGCCGCTGCAGGTGGTCCTGGGCGGCCCCGACTACCAGGAACTGGCGGAGTGGCGCGACCGCATGCTGGCGCGCATGGAGGAGAACCCCAGGTTGTTCGCCGCCGACTCCGACTACAAGGAAACCCGCCCGCAGCTGCGCGTGGAAATCGACCGCGACCGCGCCGCCGACCTGGGCGTGCCGGTGCAGGAAATCGGCCGCACACTCGAGACCATGATGGGTTCGCGCCGCGTCACCACCTACGTCGAGGACGGCGAGGAGTACGACGTCATCCTGCAGGCGCAGCAGGAGGACCGCGGTTCCCCGGCCGACCTCAACAACCTCTACGTGCGCTCCACCACGACCCGCGAGCTGGTGCCGCTGTCGAACCTGGTGACGCTCAGCGAGCTCGCCGAGCCCGGCCAGTACAACCGATTCAACCGCCTGCGCGCGATCACCATCTCGGCGGCGCTGGCGCCCGGCTACACGCTGGGCGAGGCGCTGGAGTGGGTGCGCAAGACCGCCGACGAGGAGCTGCCCGACCGCGCCCAGCTCGACTACAAGGGCGAGTCGCGCGAATACCAGCGCGCCGGCGGCGCGGTGCTGTTCACCTTCGCGATGGCGCTGCTGGTGGTCTACCTGGTGCTGGCGGCGCAGTTCGAAAGCTTCCTGCACCCGCTGGTGATCATGCTGACGGTGCCGCTGGCGGTGCTGGGCGCGCTGATCGGCCTGTGGCTGTTCGGCAGCTCGCTCAACCTGTTCAGCCAGATCGGCATCGTGATGCTGGTGGGGCTGGCGGCCAAGAACGGCATCCTGATCGTCGAGTTCGCCAACCAGCTGCGCGACGAGGGCATGGCCATCCGCGACGCCATCCTGGAATCGGCGTCGGTGCGCATGCGGCCGATCCTGATGACCTCCATCGCCACCATCATGGGCGCCGTGCCGCTGGTCGTGGCCGGCGGCCCGGGTTCGGCCAGCCGCGCCACCATCGGCATCGTCATCATCTCGGGCGTGGCTTTCTCGACCCTGCTGTCGCTGTTCGTGGTGCCGGCCTTCTATGCCCTGCTGGCGCCCTACACGCGTTCGCCGGACGCGGTGGCGCGCAAGCTCGAGCAGCTCGAACGCGACACCCCGGTCGTCGGCGGCCACGCCTGAGCCGGCGCGGGCGGCCCGGGACCCCGGGCCGTCCGCTAGACTGGCGGCATGAACGACAACCGTCCTCCGCGCGGCGCCGGCCCCTACCGCGGCCCGCCGTCCCAGCCCCGCGACAAGCGCGAACGCGAGCGCGACCGCCAGGCCGCC
>NZ_AVCH01000041.1 GCF_000747075.1 Arenimonas malthae CC-JY-1 | reverse complement strand
GCGCCCGCCCCGGCGGTGGCGCCCGCGCCGGCGCCCGTGGCCGAAGCCCCGGTGCCGACCCCCGCGGAGCACCCGATCGAACAGGTGCCGGTGCTGCCCGGCGAACCCACCGAGCCGCTGCCGGCGCTCGAAGACAGCGACGCCAGCGCCTGGGCCGCGCTGTCGGCGCTGGTGGAAGGCGGCGACCTGGCCACCTGGCTGGTGCCGGAATTCCTGGTGCAGCGCCTGGTGACCACGATCGACCACCTGCCGCGCCGCGAGATCCCGCGCCAGGCCTACGTGGCGCGGCCGGTGGCCGGCACCCTGGTGGTGGCGGAATCGGGCGGCGGCCGCTATCTCGACGCGGCCAACTTCGCCCGCTACGACGCCGCGGTGAAGACCTTCGAAGCGCTCGACTCGCGCCGGCTGGTGTCGGCCTACGTGCGCTTCTACCCGCTGTTCCAGCAGGCCTGGCGGGAAGTGGGCCCGCCCGACCGCGCCTTCAACGACCGCCTGGTGGAAGTGATCGACCACCTGCTGGCCGCGCCCGAGCTGCCCGGCCCGCTGGCCCTGGTGCCGGCCGAGGGCAAGCCGCGCTGGGAGTTCGCCGACCCGCGGCTGGAGCAGGCCTCCATCGGCCACAAGGCGCTGTGGCGCCTGGGCCCCGACCACGCGGTGCGGGTGAAGGCCAAGCTGGCCGAACTGCGCGCGCTGCTGGCGGCGCAGCGGCCGGTGGGTTGAGCCGGGCTCAGTCGCCCGGCGTGGCCGCGGCCTCTTCGGCCAGGCGGCGGGCCAGCCAGTCTTCGCCGGCCTGGGCGTAGGCCTGGCAGGCCTTCGGGTCGAGCAGGGCGTTGCGAGACGGGTCGGCCTCGCGCTCGGCCAGCTTGTCGAACAGGCCCGAGAAGCCCGGGTGCGCCGACACCACCAGGTCGCAGGGCAGGGCGGCGACGCGGGCGATGGTGGCGCGGAATTCGGCCACGCGCGGCGGGTCGTCGCTGAAGCGGAAGCCGGGCGCGGAGACGGCGGTGAGACTGTCGGCGTAGACCAGGTCGCGGCAGTCGCCGCCTTCGCAGCTGCGCCAGGTCCAGGTGGTGCCGCCGGGCGTGTGGCCCGGGCTGGCGTGCATGCGGAACACCACGTCGCCCACCGACACGCTGCCGCCGTCTTCGATGACCTGGATGACGGCAATGGGCGGATAGCCGTTGGCCTTGTCGCCGAAGCCGGCCTGCGGGTCGTCGTGGGTGGTGGCGCCGCGGCGCATGGCCCGGGCGCCCGCGCTCGTGGTGAGCACCGGCGCGCCGCTCAAACGCTGCAGCGCGGCCAGGCCGCCGGCGTGGTCGAAGTGCGCGTGCGAATTGAGCAGGAAGCGCACGTCGCGGAGGTCGAAGCCCAGCGCGGCGACGTTGGCGGCGATCAGCGGCGCCGATTGCGGCAGTGCCCCGTCGATCAGCACCAGGCCCTCCGGCGTGGCCACCAGCACCGCGCTCAGCCCCTTGGTGCCCACGTACCAGCTGTCGCCGTGCAGCCGGAACGGCGCCTGCGGCTGGTTCCACTCGGCGCAGGCGCCGCATTCGATCGGCGCGGTGTCGGCCGGCGCGGCGGCAAGGGTGGCGGCAAGCAGCAGGAAGGCGGGCATCGT
The DNA here is from genome assembly GCF_000747075.1 of Arenimonas malthae CC-JY-1. Taxonomy (GTDB): domain Bacteria; phylum Pseudomonadota; class Gammaproteobacteria; order Xanthomonadales; family Xanthomonadaceae; genus Arenimonas; species Arenimonas malthae. The sequence continues at coordinate 5,604 of NZ_AVCH01000041.1, read as the reverse complement.
CGTCTCCGCGGGGGGAGGCCGATTATCCGGCAGCAGGACGCCGCCGTGGCGCCTGACCGATGGCCTATTGCATCAGCGCCTGACGCGCGCGAGCGTGGGGCATTCACGGGAGTTGCCCGATGGTCCGCCCCTGCTTCTGGCTGCTGCTGTTGTCGTGGCTATCGGCGCCCGCGTTCGCCACCGCGCTCGCGCCCGGCGTGCACTGGGTGCAAGGCACGTACGCGCCACCGCGCCAGCCCGACGGCAACTCCGTGCTGTTCGAAACGCCCGGCGGCTGGCTGGTGGTGGACAGCGGACGGCACCCCGCGCACGCCCGCGCCGTGCTCGCGGCGGCGGCCGGCCGGCCCCTGCGCGCGCTGCTCAATACCCATTGGCACCTGGACCACGTCGGCGGCAACCCGGCGCTGCGCGCCGCCGCGCCGGACCTGCGCGTTTATGCCAGCCCGGCCATCGACGGCGCGCTCGGCGGGTTCCTCGCCGACTATGCGGCGCAGCTGCGCATGCTGCTGGCGCGCGAACCCGGCGCAGCCGCGGCCGCCGACTGGCGCGCCGAACTGGCGCGCATCGAACGGGGCGATGCGCTGCGCCCCGACCGCAAGCTGCGCGGCGACACCGTGCTGGTGGTGGGCGGCCGCGAATTCCGCGTCGGTTTCGCCGCGGCCGCCACCGAGGGCGACCTGTGGGTGTTCGATGCCGCCAGCGGCGTGCTGGCCGCCGGCGACCTGGTCACCTTGCCCGCCCCCTTCTTCGACACCGCCTGCCCGGAACGCTGGCGCGCCGCGCTCGACCGGCTCGAAGCGACGCCCTTCACGCGCCTGGTGCCCGGCCATGGCGCGCCGATGGACCGCGCCGGGTTCGCCGCGTGGCGCAAGGCGTTCGGGCGACTGCTCGACTGCGCGGCCAGCGATACGCCGGAGGCCGGCTGCATCGCCGGCTGGCAGGCCGACGCGCAGTCCCTGCTCCCCGACGCGGCCGCGCGCCAACAGGCGGCCGAACTGCTGGCCTATTACCTGCCGGCCGTGCTGCGCAACCCGGCCACCGCGAACCGCCGTCGCGTGCCCGCCCCCGCGGCTTGACTGGCGCGGCGGCCTGTCGGACTGTGGCGGCGCGATGCCCGCCGCGCCCGCCACCGCGTGAAGACCACGCCTGCCCTCGCAGGGCGGGAAGAACTGCGCGCCTGGCGCCTTTCCCAGGTCGTCCGCGACACCTACGACCGCTCCAAGTTCGCCGGGTTCCTCTACCTGTTCGGCTGGGCCGTGGTGGCCTGGCTGGCCGGTGCGCAGGACTTCGCGCCCATGCCCACCCTGGCCATGGCGGGCGGCTTCCTGCTGCTGGGCGTGCTGCGCCTGCGCCTGCGGCCGCCGCCACCCGAGGACGCCGACGCCAACCGCCGCTGGCTACGCCACTACGCCTGGGTGCTGCCGCTGGCGCCGCTGGCCTGGTCGGGCGTGCAGGGCTGGATGCTGCTCGACCCGCGCTTCAGCGAGCAGGTGCGCATGGTGTCGCTGATCGCCACCATCGGCTACGCCACCGTGTTCGTGAACGTCTACACCACCGTGCGCAGCTTCGCGGCCGTGGGCGCCGGCGCGTTGTTCCTGCCGGCGCTGGCGCTGCTGTGGAGCCAGCCCTCGCAGCGCGCGCTGGCGGTGGCGATGAGCTTCTACGCGCTGTACCTGGTCGGCGCGCTGCTGCGCACGCACGCCGAATACCGCCGCCGCCTGGACCTCGACCTGGCCCTGCGCCAGCAGCGCGACCTCTATGAAGGCCTGAGCCGCACCGATGCGCTGACCGGCGTGCACAACCGCCGCCACTTCACCGCCCGGCTCGACGCGCTGGCGCAGGCGGCCGGGCAGGGCGGGCCGGGTTTCACGCTGCTCATCCTCGACATCGACCACTTCAAGCACGTCAACGACCGCCATGGCCATGCCGTCGGCGACGCCTGCCTGAAGGCGATCGCCGACCGCCTGCAGCGCGCCTTCCCGCCGCCGCGCGCGCTGCTGGCGCGGCTGGGCGGCGAAGAGTTCGGCGTGCTCTTCGACGGCCCCGAGCCCGAGGCGCGCCAGGCCGCCGAAGCCTTCCGCCATGCGCTGGCGAGCGGCCTGCTCGATGTCGAAGGCCAGCGCCTGCCGGTGACCGTGAGCATCGGCGTGGGCGGCTTCGACCCCGTGCGCCACGGCGATGCCGACGGCCTCTACCGCGCGGTGGACGCGGCGCTCTACGCCGCCAAGGCCGACGGCCGCGACCGCGTCGCCGTCGGCGGCTGAGCCCGCCGCGCTAAACTCGGGGCCCCTCGCTTCCTGGGACCGACCGTGCCGCACGGCCACCCCGACCCCGCGCTCGACACCCTGTTCCTGCCGCTCGACAGCGGCGCGCTGGCCTGGCCCGCGCCCGGCGAAACCCTGTTCCTGCGGGCGCGCGCCGGCGAGGCGCTCAACGCCGCGCGCGTGCACCGGCCGGTGTGCGAGCAGGGCTTCAAGCCCTGGGCCGACGTGCTGGCGAAGGAAGGCTTCGCGGTGTCGGACGCCAACGGCGGCCAGTTCCCGCTGGTGCTGGTGCTGCCCACGCGCCAGCGCGAGGAATCGCGCGCGCTGCTGGCGCGGGCGGTGGCGCAGGCGCGCCGCGGCGGCGTGGTGCTGGCCTGCGCCCCGAACAAGGAGGGCGGGCGTTCGCTGCAGGACGACCTGGAACGCCTGGCCGGCCCCGTGCACGTGCTCAGCAAGAACCACTGCCGCGCCGTCTGGACCGCGCCGCTGGGCGACGCGGTGGATCGCGCGCTGCTGGAGGAATGGCGGGCGCTGGACGCGCCGCGGCCCATCCTGGGCGGCCGCTTCCGCAGCCGGCCCGGCCTGTTCGCCTGGGACCGCATCGACGCCGCCTCGGCGCTGCTGGCGGCGCACCTGCCGGCCGACCTGGCCGGCCACGGGGCCGACCTGGGCGCGGGCTGGGGTTACCTGTCGGGCGAAGTGCTGGCGCGCTGCCCGGGCGTCACCGCGCTCGACCTGTTCGAGGCCGAAGCGCGCGCGCTGGCGCTGGCCCGCGAGAACCTGGCCGGCGCGCGGATCGCGCCCGGCTTCCACTGGCATGACGTCACCACCGGCCTGCCGGGCCGCTACGACTTCATCGTCAGCAACCCGCCCTTCCACCAGGGCCGCGCCGACCAGCCCGAGCTGGGCCGCGCCTTCATCGCCGCCGCGGGCGCCGCGCTGCGGCCGGGCGGGCGGCTGTGGCTGGTGGCCAACCGCCACCTGGCCTACGAGCAGGCGCTGGCGGAGGGTTTTTCCAGCGTGCGCAAGGTGGCCGACGCCGACGGCTTCAAGGTGATCGAAGCGGTGAAGGGAAAGGCATGAAACTGGTCAAGCTGATCGCCAACCTGGGTTATGGCAGCCGCAAGCAGGTGGCGCTGATGTTCCGCGAGGGCCGCGTCACCGACCCCGCGGGCGAGGTGCTGTACGCCGACGACGCGGTGGCGCATGCCGACGTGCGCGTGGACGGCGAACCGCTGGACCCGCCGCAGGGCCTGTTGCTGATGCTGCACAAGCCGGTGGGCTACACCTGCTCCACCAAGGACCCGGGCCGCGTGGTGTACGACCTGCTGCCGCCGCGCTTCCGCCTGCGCGACCCGATCCTGTCCACCGTGGGCCGGCTCGACCGCGACACCTCGGGCCTGCTGCTGATGACCGACGACGGCGCGCTGCTGCACCGGATCACGTCGCCGAAGTCGCACCTGCCCAAGGTGTACGAGGCCACGCTGGCCAACGACCTGCGCGGCGACGAGGCCGCGGTGTTCGGCAGCGGCACGCTGATGCTGGAATCGGAAAAGACGCCGCTGGCGCCGGCCGGCTTCGAGGCCCTGGGCCCGCGCCGGGCGCGCATCACCCTGGTGGAGGGCCGCTACCACCAGATCCGGCGCATGTTCGCCGCGGTGGGCAACCACGTGGAAACCCTGCACCGCCACACGCTGGGCGGGCTGGGCCTGGGCGAGCTGCCGGCGGGGCAGTGGCGCCTCCTGGGCGAGGCCGACCGCGCCACCCTCTTTTCGCCGAACGTGCCCTTGTAGGAGCGGCTTCAGCCGCGACCGCCCTTCGCGAAAATCGGTCGCGGCTGAAGCCGCTCCTACGGTTGCGGCGACGCAATGCGCCGCGCGCTCAGTCGCGGAAGTTGTCGAACTGCAGCGGGATCTCGAAGTCGGATTTCTTGAGCAGGGCGATGGCGTCCTGCAGGTCGTCGCGCTTCTTGCCGCTGACGCGCAGCTTGTCGCCGTTGATCTGCGCCTCGACCTTGAGCTTGGCTTCCTTCAGCGTGGCCACGATCTTCTTGGCCAGCTTCTGCTCGATGCCCTGCTTGATGGTGACCTTCTGGCGCGCCTGGGCCAGGTTCACCTCGGGCTCGGCCACGTCCAGGCAGCGGATGTCGATGCCGCGGGCCACCAGCCGGCCGCGCAGGATGTCGAGCATCTGCTTGAGCTGGAAATCGCTGGGCGCCTTCTGGGTGACCACGAAGCCGTCCAGCTCGAAGCTGGCGTCCTGGCCCTTGAAGTCGAAGCGGTTGCCGAGTTCGCGGTTGGCGGTGTCCACGGCGTTGGTGAGTTCGTGCTTGTCGACTTCCGAGACGACGTCGAAGGAGGGCATGGCGATATCGGTGGTGAGGGGCCTGCGCGGATTCTAGCCGAGCCCGCGCGGCCGCCGCACCGGGCTGAATGGCCGCAAACGTTCACATGGTCGAAACGGCGGATTCAACGCGAATTCAGTGCCCCGGCCCAAGTATCGGCCCCGTGGACGGCAACCGCCGCCACGCCCGAACCCCGAGGGACCCGAAATGAAAAAGTTGATGCTGGCTTCGATGACCCTGCTCCTGGCCGGCGCCACCGCCGTGCCGGCGTTCGCCGACGACGACAAGCGCAGCGTGGGCGGCTCCTACGCCACGCAGGGTGGCAAGGGTCCCTGGCGCGAGGATCGCGAGGAGCGCCGCGAGGACCGTCGTGACGATCGCCAGGATCGCCGCGATGACCGCCGCGAATGGCGCGCCGAGCGCCGCGACGACCGCCACGACTGGCGCGAAGACCGCCGCGAGATCCGCGAGGACCGCCGCGACCACCGCCAGGACTGGCGCGCCGAGCGCCGTGACGACCGCCGCGACTGGCGTGACGACCGCCGCGACTGGCGGGACGATCGCCGCGACTGGCGCCACGACCGCCGGGACGACTACCGCCACCGCTATTCGCGCCACGACGACCGCCGCTGGAGCGGCTACCACTGGCGTCCGGAATACCGCTACCGCGCGCCGCGCTACGTCTACCCGTCGGGCTACCGCAGCTACCGCTGGCAGGTGGGCCACCGCCTGCCGCCGGCCTACTACGGCCGCCCGTACTACGTGGACTACCGCCACTACCGCCTGCCGCCGCCGCCCTACGGCTACCACTGGGTGCGCGTGGACCGCGACGTGGTGCTGGTCGCGGCGGCCACCGGCCTGATCCTGGACGTGCTGTACGGGCTGTACTACTAAGCCCGCGTCCTTCCCTTCTTGTTGACTCCGGGCCGGCCTTGCCGGCCCTTTTTTTTGGTACTTCACCCAAGTCCGGGATCGGCGCCGTCGCCACGGCGGAAG
>NZ_AVCH01000040.1 GCF_000747075.1 Arenimonas malthae CC-JY-1 | reverse complement strand
GGTGGCGGCCGCCTGGCACCGGGGCGGGGCCGCGCTGCGCGCCGCCGCCGTGGCGCCGCTGGCGCTCGCGCTGGGCATGACCATCACCGAACCGCGGCTGTGGGAGTACCACAACGAGCTGGCCGGCGGCACCGAAGAGGCCTACCGCCAGTTCGGCAACGAAGGCCTCGACCTGGGCCAGCGCTGGCCGGAAATAAAGGCTTACCACGATGCGGTGATCGCGCCCGAGGGCGCCACGCTGTATTCGGATTACTGGTTCATGGAGGAACAGGCCATCGCCGCCCGCACGAACTACCGGCGCAAGGTGGACAGCATCGACGACAGCAACCTCGACGGCGTGTACGAGGGCTATTTCCTTTACAGCATGCACATGACCCTGCCCTGGCCCGACTGGGGCTGGGACCCGGCGGTGGGCCTCAAGGGCCTGGAGCAGGTGGCGCGGCTGGGGTATGTCGCGGTGTACAAGGGACGGCGCCAGGATCCGCAGGGGCGCGCCGCCGACGTCTACGACAAGGTGCTCGAGCACCTGTACAAGCTCGGCGGCGGCCGCGACGAGGTGGTGGCCGCGCGCCTGGAGGAAGTGCTGGCGCAGATGCCCTGGCACCTGGGTGCCGCCATCGAGCTGGGAAATGCGCGGTTGCGACTGGGCGACGCCGCCGCGGCGCGCGCCGCCTACCGGGTGCCGCTGGAACAGAAGGGCATGCCGGTCGAGCCGCTGGCGAAGTCGCAGCTCGAAGCCCAGCTCGCACGCCTCGCCCAACCTGGCATCACCGCCGCCGACGTCCCGCCCCTGCGCAACCCCTGGATGGAATAAGAACGGGGTCAGGTTCACTTCCCGTCGATCCGCGCACGCCGCGGGCGATGGGCGGGCCTGGCGCTGGCGAATCGTTGGGTCTTCGCCTCCACCATGGCTCGGAAGTCGTCGCGGCCCCAAGCGCGCTGTTGGCGGAGATAGAGGCGGATGGCGTCCAGCTCCTCGTCGGGCATCGCTTCCCGGAGCAGGGCTTGATAGGCGCTTCCCGTGGGCTGCGATGACGCCTGCAACGCCTGCTGTGCGGGGTGCAGGGTCAGGAGCGGTTCGTCGCGCTGGCCGCAGAGCGCGGCGCAGCTTGACCACGGGTAGCTCGTCGGGTCGCTGGTCAGCTTGGCCCGCACGGGGTTGAGGTCGATGTAGCGGGCGCAGCGAAGCAGGTAGGTTTCGCTGTCGACCAGGCAGGCTTTGTAGCGCCCTTCCCACAGAGTGCCGGTGCGCTCATGGCGCGCGTTGAACCGGGCCACGTAGCGGCGCCCTAGCCGCTGCATCATCCTGCCCACGGCGCCGGCCGACGGCGGCGTCAGCAGCAGGTGCACGTGGTTCTCCATCAGCACGTAGGCATGCAGCTGGCAGCCGGTGTCCTGCAGCGCCTCGCGCAAGAGCGCCAGGTATTCCCATCGGTCGCGGTGGTCGAGGAAACACGGCAGCCGGTTGTTGCCACGCTGCACGACGTGTTGGGGGATGCCGGCGAGGTCAATGCGCGGGAGGCGGGCCATGTGCCCAGTCCGCCACCCTGGCGGGCGGCGGACTATCGTCAATGCGTGCTGCCGCGGATCGGAAACCTGCTCCCGCTGGAAGTGAACCTGACCCCGTTTCTTAGCGGGTGAAACGCCGGGTCAGGGTTTCCAGGGCGGCGAAGGCCGCGGGCACCACCACCAGGCTCAGGGCCGTGGACGTGATCAGGCCGCCGATCACCGCCACCGCCATCGGCTGGCGGAAGGCGGCGTCGGCGCCCAGGCCCAGCGCGATCGGCAGCATGCCGGCGCTCATGGCGATGGTGGTCATGATCACCGGGCGGGCGCGCTTGCGGCAGGCGTCCACCAGCGCGTCGTGCATGCTCATGCCGTGCTCGTCCTCGGCGATCACCGCGTAGTCCACCAGCAGGATGGAGTTCTTGGTGGCGATGCCGATCAGCATCAGCAGGCCGATCAGCGCCGGCAGCGACAGCAGGGTGCCGGTGAGCAGCATCAGGCCGAAGGCGCCTCCCGCCGACAGCGGCACCGCCATCAGGATGATCAGCGGGTGGCTGGCGTGGTTGAACAGCAACAGCAGCACCGCGTACACGCAGAACAGGCCGGCGGCCATGGCCAGCGCGAAGCCGACGAACAGCTCGACGAAGATCTCGGCGTCGCCGTAGGGCTGGGTGCGCACGCCCGGCGGCAGGTTGTTGAGCGTGGGCAGCGCGTTCACCTCGTTCATCACGTCGCCCAGCGGGCGGCCATTGAGCTCGGCGGTGAAGGTGACCTGGCGGGCGCGGCCCAGGCGGTTGATCACCGACGGGCCGGCGCCGGTGCGGATGTCGGCCACCGCCGACAGCGGCACCGTGCCGCCGTTGGCGCTGGGCACGCGCATCAGCGCCAGCATGGTTTCGTCGGACAGCGCGGCGTTGTCCAGGCGCACGCGGATCGGCACCTGGCGGTCGGGCAGGTTGAGCTTGGACAGGCGCTGGCGGTAGTCGCCGCTGGTGGCGATGCGCGCGGCCTCGGCGATGCCCACCGTGGACACGCCCAGGTCGGCGGCGCGGCGCGCGTCGGGCACCACCACGATCTCGGGGCGCAGCAGCGAGGCGGTGGAGCTGATGGTGCCCAGGCCCTGGATGGTGCGCAGGTCGCGTTCCAGCGACTGGGCCGTCTGGTACAGCGCGGCCGGGTCGTTGCCCGCCAGCACCACCTGCATCTGCTCGCCCGGTTCGCTGCTGATGAAACGCTGGCGCACGCCCGGCAGCGCGGCCAGGCGCTCGCGCACCTCGCGCTCGAGCTCCTTCTGCGAACGTTCGCGTTCGTCGCCCGGGCCCCAGTCGAGCACCATCACGGCCTTGCGCACGTCGGGGATGCCGCTGACGTTCGGATCGCCGAAATCGACGATGCCGCCGACGGTGGCGTAGGCCTGGCGCAGTTCGGGCAGGTCGGCCAGCAGGGCGCGGGCGCGTTCGCTCACCGCCACGGTCTGGTCGAGGCGGGCGCCGGGCGCGAGTTCCAGGCTCAGGTTGCTGCGGCCCAGGTCGGAGCCCGGGATGAAGGTGGCCGGGATCAGCGGCACCAATGCCAGCGAACCGACGAACATCAGCAGGGCGCCCACCAGGGTCTTGGCGCGGTGGGCCAGCGCCCACTCGACCACGCCCAGGTACCAGCGCATCAGCCTGCCTTCGCGCTCGACGTGCGGCTTGGGCTTGAGCTGGTAGGCGGCCATCATCGGCGTCAGCAGGCGCGCCACCAGCAGCGAGAACAGCACCGCGGTGGCCGCGGTCCAGCCGAATTCCAGGAAGAACTTGCCGGCCACGCCGGGCATGAAGGCCACGGGCACGAACACCGCCGCCAGCGTCGCCGAGGTGGCGATGACGGCCAGGCCGATCTCGTCGGCGGCGTCGGTGGCGGCCTGCTTGGGTGGCTTGCCCATGCCCAGGTGGCGGTCGATGTTCTCGACTTCCACGATGGCGTCGTCCACCAGGATGCCCACCACCACCGCCAGCGCCAGCAGCGTGACCATGTTGAGGCTGAAGTCGAACAGCCACATCACGCCGAAGGTGGGGATGATCGACAGCGGCAGCGCCACCGCCGAGATCCAGGTGGCGCGCCAGTCGCGCAGGAACCACCACACCACCAGCACCGCCAGCAGCGCGCCCTCGTACAGCATCGTCATCGAGGACGAATACGACGCCCGCACCTCGTCCACGGTGGAGAACACCTCGGTGATGCGGATGCCGGGGTGTTCGGCCTCGAGCCGGCGCACGGCCGCCTCGACGCCTTCGCCGACCTCGATCTCGCTGCTGCCGCGGGTGCGGGTGATGGAGAAGGCCACCACCGGCTTGCCGTCGAGCAGGGCCACCTGGCGGCGCTCGTCGTGGCCGTCGGTCACGTCCGCCAGCGCCGACAGCGGCACCTGGCCACCGTCGGGCAGGCGGATGGGGAAATGGCGCAGGTCCTGGGCGTTGCCCACCGTGCCCACCGCGCGCACGGCCTGTTCGCCGCTGCCCAGCGTGGTGCGGCCGCCGGAGCGCTCGAGCTGGCTCGCCGCCAGCTGCTGCGACACCTGGCCCGCGCTCAGCCCGTAGGCCGCCAGCGTGCCCAGGCGCAGGTCCACCTGCACTTCGCGGTCCACGCCGCCGGCGCGCGTCACCCGGCCCACGCCGGGCACGCCGAACATCACCTTCGACACGTCGTTGTCGACGAACCAGCTGAGCTCTTCCTCGCCCAGGCGGTCCGAAGCCACCGCGTAGGTCACCAGGGTGCCGCCGACCACGTCGATCTTGGCGACGATGGGTTCCTCGGCTTCCTGTGGCAGGTCGGTGCGCACGCGCGTGACTGCGTCGCGCACTTCGTCCAGCGCCTCGCCCAGGTCCTTGCCGATGCGGAATTCGACGAAGGTGGTGGACTGGCCCTCGACCACCGTGGACACCAGGTTCTTGATGCCCGGCAGGGTGGCGATGGAGTCTTCGATCTTGCGCGCCACCTCGGTTTCCAGCTGCGCCGGCGTGGCCGAGGGCTGGGCGATGGTGACGGTGATGCCGGGGAAGGCGATGTCGGGGAAACGCGACACCGCCAGCTGGTTGAAGCCGACCAGGCCGACGATGCCCAGCAGCACGAAGGCCAGGATCGCCGGCAGCGGCCGGTTGATCGACCAGGTGGAGAAGTTGATCGCCATGGCTCAGTTCCCGGCCGGCACCACGCGCACGCGGTCGCCGTCGCCGAGGAAACCGGCGCCTTCGGCCACCACGCGCTCGCCGGCTTCCAGGCCGCTGCGCACTTCCACCACGCCGCCCTCGCGGGCGCCGGTGTCGACGCGGCGCTGCGCGACCACGTCGCCCTCGCCCAGCACGAACAGGTAGCGGTAGCCGTCGCGTTCCACCACGGCCGCGGCGGGCACGGTGAGCACGTCGCGCGCGCCCAGCAGCAGGTCGCCCTCGGCATACATGCCGGCGCGCAGGGCGCCCGGCGCGGGCAGGTCGGCGTAGACGGTGCCGGTGCGGCTGCGGCTGTCGAGCGAAGGCGAGACCTTGCGCACGGTGCCGGCGACGGGCTTGCCGTCGGGGCCCTGCAGGCGGACTTCGACGCCCGGGGTGACGCGGATCAGCTGGGCCTCGGGCAGCTCGGCGCGCCATTCGAGGCGCTGGTCGCGGATCAGGCGCAGCAGTTCGGCGCCGGCGGCCACCACCTGGCCCGGCTGCACGCTGCGCGCGGAAACGATGCCGTCGTGCGGCGCGCGCAGCGTGGCGAAGTCCAAACGCAGGCGGGCGTTCTCGGCCTGGGCGCGCGCGGTCACTTCACCGGCGATCAGCTGCTCGGCGTCGCTGGCGGCCACCAGCTTCCCGCGCAGCAGGCGCTCGCCGCGGCGGGCATTGGCGGCGGCCACCGCGAGGTTGGCCTCGGCCTGGCGCAGTTCCATCGCCAGGGTGCGGGTGTCGAGCTGCAGCAGCGGCTGGCCCTTGCGCACCACGTCGCCCACCTCGACCTTGACCGAGGCGACGCGCTGGCCGGAGATCTCGACGCCGAACACCACCTCCTCCCAGGCCGCGATGGAGCCCGAGGCCGGGATGCGCTCGGGCAGCGACTGCCGCTGCGGCATGGCAATGCTGACGCTGAGTGCGGGCGTGCTGACCGGGGCGGCCTCGTCGCCGGCGCAGGCGGAAAGCAGGAGCAAGAAGGGAACTGCGAGCAGGACTCGCGTGGCGCGGAAGGACATGCGGGGAGTCGCCGTGGGGTGCGAAGCCGCGATTGTCCCAGAATCGTGCGCGGCCGCGACATGGTGGCGGGCCTGTCCCATGGGCTAGGCTAAGGCCGTTTACATCGGCTTCACCCGGAGACCGTCGTGACTGCAAGCACCCCGACCCAGGACGCCACCGCCGAGCTGGCGAACCGCATCGCCGCCCTCGATACGCAATCGGCGCTCTCGCGCCTGCAGGACGTGGCCGCGGCCGACGTCGCCCGGCTGCTTGGCGGCCTGCCGCCGGCCCGCGCCAACGACCTGCTCGCGGCCATGGAGCCCGGGCGCCGCGCCGGCGTCATGGCCGCCGCGCCCGCCGGCACCGACTGGTCCGACAGCCAGCGCTACCCGGAAGGCAGCGTGGGCCGCCTGATCGAGGACCCGCCGGCGGTGTTCCCCAGCGGCACGCGCGTGGCCGTGGCCATCGAGGCGCTGCGCGAGGTGGTCAAGCAGCGCCTGGTCACCTACCTTTGGGTGGTGGACGCGCAGCAGCGGTTGCTGGGCGTGGTGGCCTTCCGCGACCTGCTCTACGGCGAGCGCGAGCGCAGCCTCGACGACGTGATGATCCGCTCGCCCTTCTGCCTGCGCCCCGACATGGAGCTGGTGGACGCGATGCGCGAGGTGGTGCTGCGCCACTACCCCGTGTACCCGGTTTGCGAAGCCGACGGACGGTTGGTGGGGCAGGTGCGCGGGCAGGTGCTGTTCGAGCAGCAGGCCTTCGAGATCTCCGCGCAGGCCGGCGCCATGGTTGGCGTCGAGAAGGAAGAGCGCCTGGCCACGCCGCTGTGGCGCAGCTTCAAGTTCCGCAACCCCTGGCTGCTGGTGAACCTGCTGACGGTGTTCGTGGCGGCGGCGGTGGTGGGCTATTTCGAGGACACCATCAACCGCGTGGTGGTGCTGGCGGTGTTCCTGCCGGTGCTGGGCGGGCAGAGCGGCAACCTGGGCTGCCAGGCGCTGGCGGTGATGCTGCGCGGCATGACGCTGGGCGAGCTCAAGGCCACCCGGGTCGCGAAGATCATCACCAAGGAGGGCCTGCTGGGCCTGCTCAACGGCGCGGTCACCGGCGCGATTGCCGGTGCGGCCATGTACTGGGTGGTGTCGAAGGACGGTGGCGACGATGCCCTGGCCCTCGCCCTGATCACGCTGGGCGCGATGTCGCTGAGCTGCATGGTGGCCGGCCTGGCCGGGTCCACCATCCCGCTGGTGCTCAAGCGCGTCGGCGCCGACCCGGCCACGGCCTCGAGCATCTTCCTCACGACCATGACGGACGTGGTCAGCATGGGCAGTTTCCTGGGCCTGGTGACCTGGCTGCTGCTCTGACCGGGGCGTCTTGCTGCACTGCAACGTGCAACGCCCCCCGCCGCCGGGCAACCATGCTCGCGCTTCCGACGTGGGGGAGGGAGCGGAAGGCCCGCAGCTGCTTCAGCGCTGCGGGCTTTCTTTTTTTCCGGCGCCGCCGCGCGTGACAGAATCGGGCCATGGCCCTTCTTCCTTCGCCCGACGCGGCGACCGACGCCCTGGTTGAACGCGCGCTCGCGCGCCTGCTCGAACGCGCGCCGCAGGCGCTGGCGTCGCCGAAGCGGCGCGAGGCGCTGGCGCGGCTGGCGCTGTGCAGCGACTTCGCCGTCGACACCCTGTGCCGCCAGCCGGCGCTGCTTGCTTCACTCGACGCCGCCGCCGGCGACGCCCCCGACCTGCCGCCCGGCGCGGAGCCGGACTGG
>NZ_AVCH01000039.1 GCF_000747075.1 Arenimonas malthae CC-JY-1 | reverse complement strand
GGCAGGATGGCGCGGGCGCCGGGCGCCAGGTCGGCCTGCGCGGGGATCGTCGCCACCGGGATCCAGTCGGCCGGCTCGGCGCGCGCGAAGGCCAGGCCCATGGCCTCGGCCTGGGCAGGGGTGATCGGCAGCGGGGTGGAGGCCGCCGGGCCCGCCGCGAGGGCGAGGGCCAGGGCGAGGGGCAGCAGGGTCGGGAGGCGGGGCACGGGCGGGTCTCCGGGGTCGTTTCACCCCACGATCCCGCGACAAGCTTTGGTGCCGCTTAAGCCGCGCCGTTTTCCAGCGCCTTCCAGCCCGATACGGTGGCCCGGAGCCACCCCGATGCCAGCGAGAACTCCAGTCGAAGCCCCTGCGCCTGCGCCAGCGCGTGCGCCAGCGCCAGTCCGAGGCCGGCGTGCGGGACGCCGCCGATCCCGGTGGCGGCGCGGCCGCCGCGGAAGAAGCGCGTGCCGAGGTGTTCGAGGTCGGCGTCGGCCAGCTCCGGGGCTTCGTTCTCGATCCACAGTGCGCCCGGCCGGGGCTGGAGGGTCACCCGAACCGCGCTGCCTTCGGGCGCGTACTCGAAGGCATTGCCAAGCAGGATGGCGACCAGGCGGGCGCTCATCGAGGCATCGGCGTTGACCCAGTGTTCGGCGGGCAGGGCCATCGCACAGGCGATGCCACGGCGCTCGCGCAGGGCTTCGAGGCGGCGGCAGGCGGTGGCCAGGGTCGCGGCCAGTTCCACCGGCTCGACTTCCGGCTGCACCAGCCCAGCTTCGTGGCGAGCCAGGCTCAACAGGGCCTCGACGGTCTGCTCCATCTCGCCGCCGAGCCGCGCGAGCTCCTCGAGCGAACGGCGCTGCTGCGCGGGGTCCTGGACCACCAGGCTGGTTTCGGTGATCGCGCGCAATTCGGCGACCGGGGTGCGCAGTTCATGCGCCAGGTCCTGCGCGAAGCGGCGTTCACGCGCCAGGTTGCGCAGCAGGGTGCCGATTACTTCGTCGAAACGCCGCGCCAGCGGCTGCAACTCGCTCGGCAGGGAGTCATCGGCGATCGCAGCCCCGGGGTCGGTAAGCCGCACGGCGGCGATGCGGTCGGCCAGCTGGTCGAGCGGGCGCAGGCCCAGGCTGGTGCCGCGCCAGGCCAGCAGGATCGCCAGCGCCAGCGCGAGCGTGACGGTGCCACCGGTCAGCAGGTGCAGGCGTTGTTCGAGCGCGTCGATCTGCTCCCGCTCCTCGGCCACGACCAGCAGCAGGTGGCGGCGCGGGTCGTCGGCGCCGAGCGCATAACGCCGCGCCACGGCCCGGCCGCGATGGCCGTCCGGCAGGGGCAGGTCGTAGTGGAGGAAGCCGTCGGGCCCCAGGCCGGCCGGGCGGTCGAGGTCAGCCGACTGCGCCGAGGCGGAGCGCGCCACCACGCGGCCCTGCGCGTCCCAGGCCTGGAAGAAGTCGCGGTGGCCTTCTTCGCGAAACTCCGGCATCCAGCGTTCGATCGGCTGCGCGCGGTCCACCCGTGCGCCCAGGTAGGCGGCGATGGCGTTCGCGCGCGAGCTCAGGCTGTCGTCGAAGCGTCGGTAGATCTCGCCGTCCACCATGGCGTCGAGCGACACGAACAGCCCGCCCAGGGCCAGCACCAGCGCGCCGGCCACCCCGAGCCCGATGCGCTGGCGCAGCGAGCCCGGCCTAGCGCGCCACATAGCCGAAGCCCCGCCGCGTTTCGATCAGGTCTGCCAGGCCGCCGCGCGCGAGTTTGGTGCGCAGGGTGCTCATCAGGACCTCGATCACCTTGTCCGAGGCCTCGCTGTCGCTGGCGTACAGGCGCTCGAACAGCTGCGTCCGGCTATAGACCCGGCCCGGATGCCGGACCAGTTCCTCGAGCAGGGCGTATTCCTTGGGTGTCAGGCCCAGCGCGCCCATCGGCCCCGAGGCGGTCCGCCGGGCGGTGTCGATCTCGAGGCCGAGGTGCTGCAGCACCGGTGCCGGCTGGCCGGGATGGCGGCGCGCCATGGCCAGCACCCGCGCCCGCAGCTCGTCGAAGGAAAAGGGTTTGACGAGGTAGTCGTCGGCACCGGCGTCCAGGGCGCCCACGCGCTCGCCCACGGCGTCCAGGGCCGAGAGCACGAGTACGCGGGCGGCCAGGCGCCGGCGCCGGATCTCGGCCAGCAGGCTGCGGCCGTCGAGGTGGGGCATCATCAGGTCCAGCACGATCACGTCGTAGTCCCCGGCGTCGAGGAAGGGCAGGGCCGCGCGGCCGTCGCCGGCCACGTCCACGGCCAGCCCGGCCGCGGCCAGGCCGGTGCGCAGGGCCTCGCGGAGGCGCTCGGAGTCCTCGACGACCAGGACTTTCATGGCAAGGCGGGGTTGGCCATCCTTCCAGTGTAGGGGCCAGGCTTTCGCCACGCTTAAGTCCACCCCGGCCCTTGAACACGGCCGGGCCACCCCCAGAACAGGCAGACGGCCCGGGGAGCGGCTGTTCTGTTTATGGAACAGACAGGGAACTTTCGGCCTATTTAGCACTCGAATGACCCGGGTGCTAAACTGAATCCATGAGCGAGGATCGAATGACCACCACGGCTTTGATCGCCAACAACCTGCCGGTTCCCAGCGCGCTGGGTTCCCTGGACGCCTACATCGCCGCGGTCAACCGCGTGCCGGTGCTGACCGTCGAGGACGAGCAGGCCCTGGCCCGCCGCTACCGCGACGAGGAAGACCTGGACGCCGCCAAGGCCCTGGTCATGTCGCACCTGCGCTTCGTGGTGCACGTGGCCCGCGGCTACCAGGGCTACGGCCTGGGCATGGGCGACCTGATCCAGGAAGGCAACATCGGCCTGATGAAGGCGGTGAAGCGCTTCGACCCCGACCAGGGCGTGCGCCTGGTCAGCTTCGCCGTGCACTGGGTGCGGGCGGAGATGCACGAGTTCATCCTGCGCAACTGGCGCATCGTCAAGGTGGCCACCACCAAGGCGCAGCGCAAGCTGTTCTTCAACCTGCGCAAGTCGAAGAAGCGCCTGGGCTGGATGAACGCCGAGGAAGTGCGCGCGGTGGCCAAGGACCTCAACGTCTCCGAGCGCGAGGTGCTGGAGATGGAGTCGCGCCTGAGCGGCCGCGACATCGGCTTCGACGCGCCGGACGATTCCGACGACGATGCCCCGCCGTCGCCGGTGGCCTACCTGCGCGACGCCGGCGACGACCCGGCCCTGGCCTACGAGCGCGCCTCGCACGAGGAAGACCAGCTCGACCTGCTGCGCGAAGGCCTGGCCGACCTCGACCAGCGTTCGCGCGACATCCTCAAGCGCCGTTTCCTGGGCGAGCCCAAGGCCACGCTGCAGGAACTGGCCGACGAGTACGGCGTCTCCGCCGAGCGCATCCGCCAGATCGAGGCCAACGCGCTCAAGAAGATGCGGGCGCTGTTCGCGGCCTGACCGCCGCCAGCGCACGGCAAGAACCGACGGCCCCGCAAGGGGCCGTCGTTGTTTCCGGGGTCAGTCCGGGTCGACCAGCAGGCCGCGCTCGCGGGCGATGTGCGCCAGTTCGCCCGGGTGCCGGGCGCCGAGCTTTTCCATCAGGTTGGCGCGGTGCCGGTACAGCGTCTTGTCGCTGATGCCGAGCGCCGCGGCGACCACCTTCGGCGGCAGGTTCGAGAGCAGGCCGCGCAGGGTTTCCCGCTCGCGCGCGGTGAGCGTGCTGGCCGGCGGCGTGGACGAGGTGGGGGAGAGGTCGGAGCTGAGCACGCGTTCGCCCGCCAGCACGCGGCGCAGGCCGCCCAGCAGCTCCTCGGCCGCCACGGCCTTGCTGAAATAGCCCTGCGCCCCACGCTCGAGCGCGCGCACCACCAGGCCGGGGTCGTCGTGCATGCTCAGCACCACGCAGCGCATCTTCGGGAACGTTTCGTGCAGTTGCATCAGCAGCACCAGGCCGCTGCTCTCGGTGCCCAGGCTCAGGTCCACCAGGGCCAGGTCGGGCGAATGCCGGCGCGCGGCGGCCAGGGCTTCGGTGGGCGTGCCGGCCTCGGCCACCACCTCGAAGCCGTCGGCCTCCTCGAGCAGGCGACGGAAGCCCTCGCGGACGATGGCATGGTCGTCGATCAGCAGGATGCGGTGCATGCGCGAAGTCTCGCAAACGCCGGGGGGTAGCCGCAGAGAAAATTTCCCAGCGATGGCGGGATGGGGCCGCTAAGCTTGCCGACCATGGCGACCCTTGGGCAAATCGACGGCTGGCCCGCGCGCTGGCTGGCCGCCCGCGCCACCAGCCGTGCGCGTTTCCTGGCGCTGGGCGCCGGGCTGGCGGTCGCGACGGCGGCGCTGCTGATGCCGCTGTCCTTCGTGCAGCGCTACCACTGGAACCTGGCCACCGGCGTGCTGTTCGTGCTGGCCTGGTGCCTGCCGATCCGCTGGTGGCCCTGGCTGGCCGGCGGCACCATCGCTTCGCGCATCGCCATGGGCGTCGTCATCGGCGAGCGCAGCGGCTACCACGGCGGGTTCCTGGGCTACTGGGCCGATCCGCTTCAGTTCGTGCTGGGCAACCTGCCCGAACCCTTCCTGGTGATGTCCGGCGCGCTCCTGCTGCGGGCCTGGCACGTGCAGCCCGGCATGCGCGTCGGCATGCGCGTGGAGGGCAAGGTGCACCTGGCGGCCCTGGTGTCGTCGCTGGCGGTGACGCTGAAGGACCTGGCCTATGTGCTCAACGAAGGCATCGTCGCCGACGTGAGGCTGGCCATGGTGGTGGACGCGCTTCCGATCCGCGGGCAGGGCATGTGGCCACTGCTGGGCGAATTCGCCACCACCCACGTGCTGGGCAACATGATCGGCATCCTGATGCTGACGCCGCTGGTGCTGTGGCTGTTCGCGCCGAGGCCGGCGTCGCCGTCCTCGCGCGTGGTGGGCTGGGCGCTGCTGCTGATGGCGCCTGCGATGGCGCTGTTCGTGGCGCTGAGCATCCAGTTCCCGACCTCCGAGTTCGCCGAACTGCTGCGGCGGCTGCTGGTGGCGGTGATCGCCGCCTTCACCATGTGGCATGGCTGGCGCGGCGCGGTGGTGTCGATGCAGATGCTCACCGCCGCGATCGCGCTGGAGGTCTACCTGGCCCTGCCGATGCTTACGCCGATCCTGCTGCAGACCTACCTGGTGGTGACCGGCACGATGATGCTGCTCTTCGGCGGCTCGGTGGACGACTACCGACGGCAGGCGGCCGACCTGCTGCACGCCCGGCGGCGCGAGAACCGCCTGCTGGCGGAGCTGCAGGAGGCGGCGCTGCGCAACCTGCAGCTCGAGGAAAGCGAGCGCCGCCGGCTGGCGCGCGAACTGCACGACGAGTTCGGCCAGAACCTCGCCGCGCTGCAAACCCACCTCAAGCTGGCGGCGCCGCACCTTTCCGGATCCGGCCGGCCGGGCATGGCCGACCTGCTGCTGGAGCTGACGCGCACCATGCAGCGCAACATCAGCCGCGTGCTGGGCGACCTGCGCCCGGCGGGCCTGGAGCAGCTGGGCCTGTTCGGCGAGCTCGACCGCGGCAGCATCCGCCGGCTGGTGGACGATGCCGGCCTGAGCCTGGAAGTGCGACTCGAGGGCGACGCGCGCCTGCTCTCGGCGCTCGACGCCACGCATTCCACCGCCATCTACCGCATGGCGCAGGAATCGATGACCAACATCGTGCGCCATGCCGGCGCCACCCGCTGCTCGCTGCGCATCCGCATCAACCGGCGCAACGGCGCGCTGTGGGTGTTCCTGGACATCCGCGACGACGGCAATGGCCGGGTCGAGGGGCTCAGCCCCGGCAACGGCCTCACCGGCATGCGCGACCGCGTGCTGGCGCTCAACGGCGCGCTGCACCTGCGGCAGTTGTCGCCGGGCCTGCGGCTGCACCTGCTGGTGCGCCAGGACTTGCCGGCTCAGTAGAGGTCGGTCGGGTCCACGTCCAGCGACCAGCGCACCCGACGCGCCGAACGCAGCGCGTGCAATGCCGGCAGCGCCGCGTTGAGCGCCGCATGCAGCGGGCCGCGCTGGGCCGCTTCCAGCAGCAGCTGGCCGCGCGCCATGCCGGCGCGCCGGGCCATGGGCGCCGGCATGGGGCCGTTCACCGACACTCCCTCGCGCCCGTCCAGCGCCGCGCGCGCCTCCTGGAGGAAACCCTGCACCTCGGCTTCGGTGCCGGCCTCGGCGCGCAGCATGGCCAGGTGGGTGAAGGGCGGGAAACCGGCCGCCTCGCGTTCGGCCAGCTGCAGCGCCGCCACCGCCGGGTAGCCGCCATTGAGCAGCGTGCCCAGCAGCGGGTGGTCCGGGTGATGCGTCTGCAGCAGCACCTCGCCCGGCAGCGCGGCGCGGCCGGCGCGGCCGGCGACCTGGATCAGCAGCTGCGCCAGCTTTTCACCGGCGCGGAAGTCGGCGCTGAACAGGCCTTCGTCCACGCCCACGACTGCCACCAGGGTGAGCCGCGGCAGGTCGTGGCCCTTGGCCAGGATCTGCGTGCCGACCAGGATGCCCGGCTCGTCGCCCAGCGTGGCCAGGTGTTCCTCGAGCGCGTTGCGGCGGCGGGTGGTCTCGCGGTCCACGCGCACCAGGCGCGCCGCGGGGAAACGTTCGGCCAGCGCCTTTTCCAGGCGCTCGGTGCCGGCGCCTTGCGGCTGCAGCGCCAGGCTGGCGCAGTCGGGGCAGGCGTTGGGCGGCGTGGCGCGGGCGCCGCAGTGGTGGCAGATGAGGCGGCGGCCGCCGGCGTGCACGGTCATGGCGGCGTCGCAGCGCTTGCAGTGCGCGCTCCAGCCGCAGTCGTGGCAGATCAGCACCGGCGCGTAGCCGCGGCGGTTCTTGAACACCAGCGCCTGCTCGCCGCGCGCCAGGCAGGCGCCCACGGCCTCCAGCAGTGCTTCCGAGAGGCCGTCGCGCAGCGGCCGCTTGCGCACGTCCACCACGCGCACCGACGGCGGCCGCGCGCCCCCCGCGCGCTGCGCCAGCCGCAGGTGGCGGTAGCGGCCGGAAAGGGCGTTGTGCAGCGATTCCAGCGAGGGCGTGGCGCTGCCCAGCAGCACCGGCACGCCGAGCTTGCTGGCGCGCACCAGGGCCAGGTCGCGGGCGTGGTAGCGGATGCCGTCCTGCTGCTTGTACGAACCGTCGTGCTCCTCGTCCACCACCAGCAGGCCGGCTTCGCGCAGCGGGCAGAACACCGCCGAGCGCGTGCCCACCAGCACGCGCGCGTGGCCGCTGGCCATGGCGGCCCAGGCGCGGGCGCGCTCGCCGTCGGCCAGGCCGGAGTGGAAGGCGGCCACGGGCACGCCGAGCCGGGCCCGGAAGCGAGCCAGGGTCTGCGGCGTCAGGCCGATCTCGGGCACCAGCACCAGGGCCTGGCGGCCGGCGGCCAGGCAGTCGGCGATGGCCTGCAGGTAGACCTCGGTCTTGCCGCTGCCGGTGACGCCTTCGAGCAGGATGGGGCGGAAGCCGCTGCCCTCGCGCAGGACCGCCAGGGCCTCGGCCTGGCCCGGCATCAGCACCGGCGGCGCGGCCGGCGCGGGCGCGTCGCCCGGGCCATCGAGCTCCACGCGTTCGGCCAGGCCGCGCTCGGCCAGGCGGCGCATGG
>NZ_AVCH01000038.1 GCF_000747075.1 Arenimonas malthae CC-JY-1 | reverse complement strand
CCAGCACGCGGTGCCAGCCGGCCGGCCACTGCTCGAAGCCGGCGGGCCAGCCGAGCAGCCGGAATCGGCGCTCGGCCAGGCCCTCGGCGGCCATCGGCGCCGCTTCGGCGGGGACGGGCACCTGCGCCGCCTGTTCGGTCAGCAGCGCCAGCAGCTCGCCCGCGCGCAGCGGCCGGTGCAAGGTGCCGCTGGGGTGCTGGCGCGGCTTCAGCGCGCAGCCGATCACGGGCACTTCGGGGGGCAGTGAACCGGGCGGCCCGGAATCCAGGTTCACGATCAGCAAATCGGCCTCGTCGTCCTGGACGATTTCCCAGGGCTGCTTGAGGTGGTGTTGGAGCAGTGAAAACATCGAGCGCAACGCCTTGATCTCGTCGGCGCCGAAATTCGGGCAGGCGAGCCGGTAGGCACGCCGGGGCATTCGCAGGGCAGCCATCGTCGGGGACTCCGTTGCGGTCACCAGGGGAGCGGCCGGTCCACCGGCCGCCCCGTGCGGATCAGGCCGCGGCTTCGCAGTTGGCCATCGCCGCGCGCGACTTCACCAGCACCATGCCGATGTTGGCCGAGTTGCGGGTGATGAAGACGCCGGCCTGGTTCGGGCTGCGCTTGGAACGCACGAACACGTGGATCAGGTTGGTCGAGAACACCACGATCTCGTTGAAGTAGTGGTGGTTGCGACCCTCGATGCCGCGCGACTTGTCGAACAGGCGCTCGATCTCGGTCACGTTCTTGCCCTGGAACAGGTCGCCGGTGGCGGCGGCCACGAGGTCCAGCACCTCGCCCGGGTGGGAATCCACCGTCTTCACGCCCAGCAGCAGGCCGCTGACCATGTCCACGTAACCGGTGGCGACGCATTCCGGAATTTCGGCCTGGGCGGCCGCCAACGCTTTATCCAACGACATCCGACATCTCCTTGTTGAGTGACTCACTGACATGCCAACCGCGGATGCGGTCGGCGAATTCATGGACGAAGCGCGCCTGCGCCACCGACTGGATGGCCAGCGGGTTGGCGCGCCGCACCTTGGCGACGGCGGCCTCGGCTTCGTCGCCGAACCAGGCCAGGATGGCCGCGAGCCCGGTGCCCGTGCGGCCCAGCCCGCCGCGGCAATGCAGCGCCACGCCGGCGTTGGCGCGGATCGGCGCTTCCACCGCGCGGCACAGGTCGACCGCCTGGCCGAAGGCGGGCGGCGCCATGTCCGGCACCGGGTAGTGGTGCAGCTGCAGGCCGGCGGCGCGCGCCTGGCTGGTGGCGTAGGCGACGCGCTCCTCGAGGCAGACGAGGTGGCGCACGCCGTGCAGGTGCAGGCACTGCAGCTGGTCGGCCAGGCGCGCGGTCAGGCCCGGCCGGCTCATGCCGCACAGCAGCCCGGGCACCAGCCACCAGATGCCGTCGCGCGTATGCCCCAGGCGCGGCTCGAGCGGCAGGTTGCAGTTGCCGGTATCCACGTAAGTGCGGCCGGCGGCGGTGGCCGGTTCGCTGAAGAAACGTTCGCTCGGCGCGCACTCCTGGATCGTGCCCCCCGCCAGTAGCGCGGTGAGCCCGCCCAGGGCGAGGCAGTCCTGGCGGTTGTGCGTGGCCACCACGACGCAGGCGCGCTGGGCCAGTTCGGCCAGGCGGGCGCGCACGCGCGCCTGCTGGGCTTCGCCGAGTTCGCTGGTGGGTTCATCGACGAGGTAGATCGAAGCCTCGTTGGCCAGCCGCGCCAGCACCGCCAACTCGCGGCGCTGCGCACGGTCCAGCGCCGAGGCCGGCTCGCCGAGGAAAGGCAGCAGTTCGTCGAGGCCCTGCACCTGCAGCCAGCGCGCCACGTCCCCGGGAGGGCGGCCAAGCAGGTGGCCGAGCGCCGCGCCAACGGCGACGCCGGGGTCGAGCTTCGCGTGCTGCGGCACCCAGGCGACGCGGCTCCCGCCCTGCCCCAGGGGTTCGCCGTCGAGCTCCATGGTGCCGGTCCAGCGCAGGCCGAGCGGGGCCGCGGCGCCGGCCAGCGTCGCCAGCAGCGACGACTTGCCCGCACCTCCGGTGCCCACCACGGACAGCACGCCGGGGCTGTCCACCCGCAGCGTTGCGTGCTGCACCACGACATGGTGGTCGCGGCGCACGCAGAGCCTTTGCACTACCAGCACGGAAACCCCCCGTTTCCTTTTCCAGCGCGCCCGCGCGCCGCGTCGTCGTGGCTGTCCGGCGACGCCGGCATCCGCGGGGCTAACGGATAATCCCTGCTGAAAATTGCTTTGCGAATCGGGGAATCCCTGATTCCTCCGCATCCGGGGATTCCCCCATCCTTGCGCCCGCCGGGAGGACCAAAGTGCGGCAAACCGCACACTTTTGGCACACCCGATGCAAGTAGAGTCCTGCGAGAATCGGCGCCGCATTGGCCAGCCGGCTGGGCGCAAGGGGAAATATTCTGATGCCTCGCCATGAAACGACATCGATCCCGCCGGGGCGCGCGCGGCGCGGCGCGGCACGGACGCCTGCGGCGGCCGACACCACCGTGCTGCTTGCTTCGCGCCGGGGCATCGTGCAGGCGGGCATCAGCTCGCTGCTCAAGCAACTGCCGCAGTACCACCACGTCGGCACCGCCAGCGACGCCGACGGCCTGGTGCACGCGCTCGGCCAGCACCAGCCGGACGTCCTGGTGCTCGACCAGGACCTGGCCAATGCCGTGGCCGGCCGTTCGCGCGTCTTGCACCATCCGCGCGTGCTCCTGCTCTCGAACCGCCAGCACGTCGGCACCGAACCCGCCTGCGGCTCGGACTGCGCCTGCGGCCTGGTTCCCGACAGCGCGCCGCTGAGGCACATCCGCGCCGCGCTCAAGATCATCGGCAGCTGCAACTCGGCGCGCCTGGGCGACGGCTATTGCACCAGTTGCCCGCTGCGTGGTTCGCTGCGCCCGCCGCCGCTTCCCCTGTCCGCGCGCGAGCACGAGGTGTTCCTGCGCATCGGCCTGGGCGAATCCAACCAGCAGATCGCCGCGCACTTCGGCCGCAGCGTGAAGACCATCGAAACCCACCGCGAGAACATCAAGCGGAAGCTCGGCCTGGAGAACGGCGCCGCGCTGGTGGAGGCGGCCATGGCCTGGCGGCGGGGCGACCCGATCGCGCCGCCGGCGACGCGCCCGGTCGCGTCGCGCCCGCCCGCGCGGCCCTGAGGCCCGCGGCTCAGCTGGTCGCCACCTCGACCCGGTTGCGGCCGTTGCGCTTGGCCCGGTAGAGGGCATCGTCGGCCGCGGCGAGCAAGTGTTCGGGCGCCTTTACCACCTCGCCCGCATGCACGCGGCGGGTCGCCACGCCCACGCTCACGGTCACCGGCACGGCGGCATGGCCCACCGCCACCGGTGCGGCGCGCTCCACCGCCGCGCGCAGGCGTTCGGCCAGCTGCGCGGCTTCGACCATGCCCGTATCCACGGCGAGCACGGCGAATTCCTCGCCGCCGATGCGGGCCAGCAAGTCGCTGCCGCGCACCACTTCCTCGAGCACCAGCGCCACGCGGCGCAGCACCGCGTCGCCGGCCGGGTGCCCGTGCTGGTCGTTGATGGCCTTGAAGTGGTCGATGTCGATCACGCACAGGCTGAGCGGCCGGCCGGTGTCGCCGGCGCGGTTGGCTTCGCGCGCCAGCTGGTCGCCGAAGTGGCGGCGGTTGGCCAGTCCCGTCAATGCATCGGTCATGGCCAGCACTTCGAGCTGGGCGTTGGCGTCGCTGAGCTCCAGCGTGCGCTGGCGGACGCGCTGTTCCAGCTCCGCCGTCAGCTGGGTCAGCTCGCGCTCGTGCTGGGTCAGGTCGTCCACCAGCCCGCGCAGCGCCACGGTGAGCTCCCGCGCCTCGCGGTAGCCGCGCTCGCGCGGGAAGCGCGCGCCGGGCTCGCGCGCCTGCATGCGTCGCGCCGCCACCGACAGCGAATGCAGCGGGGCGCCGATCAGCCGGCCCATCACGCCGCCCAGCAGCAGGAAGACCAGGGTCAGCGCCGCCGCCGCGAGCAGGATCTGCCGCCGCAGCTCGGCGATGGGCTCGAAGGCCAGCGCCGCGTCCTTGCGCACCAGCACCGTCCAGCCGAGGCTTTCGTAGGTGTCGCGGCCGAGCGTGGGCGCGTAGCCGGTGAGGTAACGCTGGCCGTCGGGCCAGGTTTCGAGCACCGAGCCGCGCCGGCCGTCGCGCACCGCCAGCGCGCTGGGCACGTCCAGGCGCCGGCCGCGCCATTCCGGCGGGCCCAGGATGATGGTGTCGTCCTTGTCCAGGAAGAACACCTCCACCGGGTCGGTGGCCAGCATGGGCTGCACCAGGGCCTGGCGCAGGTTCTCGGCCCACTGCCAGGAAAGGTGCGCCCCCATCACGCCGATCACCACGCCGTGGTCGTCGTGGATAGGCGCGGAGATGTCGATCAGGCGCAGCGGTTCGTTTTCGGGCGCCGGCAGCACGTTCGCAAGGAGCACCGCCTCGTGCAGGTCGCCGACATGCGGCTCCCGCCGGCCCGAAACGAACCAGGACCGCGACGAGACATCCACGCCCTCGAGCAGGCCGCGGCTCGCCACCCGCACGCGCCCGCCGGCATCGGCCACGCCGATCCAGGCGTAGTCGGAGTAGTTGAGTTGCATCAGGTCGAACAGGTCGCGCAGCAGCGCCTGGTTCGCCACCGGGTCATCCACGCCGGGCAGCAGGGCCAAGGCGCGCATGTCGTTGAGCCGTTCGTACAGGCCCTCGTCCATGTGGTCGGCCAGCGCCAGGGCGTTGGCCTGCAGGCGCAGGCCGATGTCGTCCTGCAGCTTCTGCGAGGCGGCGCGCTCGACCAGGAAGGACAGCACGCCCACCAGCACCACCGTCATCAGGCCGTAGGTCAGGCCGAGCCAGGTGCGCAGGCCGGCGCTGCGCGGCCGCAGCCGTTCGACGAGCCTCGCCAGCGTACCGGCCACCCGGGGCTACAGCCCGCCCGCCGCCTGCGCAACCGCGCGGAACAGCGCGCGGCCCTTGTTCATCGTCTCCTCCCACTCCTTCTGCGGGTCGGAGTCGTGCACGATGCCGGCGCCGGCCTGCACGTGCAGGCGGCCGTCCTGGATCACCGCGGTGCGGATGGCGATGGCCGTGTCGGCGTCGCCCCACCAGTTCAGGTAACCGACCGCGCCGGAGTAGATGTTGCGCTTCACCGGCTCGAGCTCGCGGATCACCTCGAGCGCGCGGATCTTCGGCGCGCCGCTCACCGTGCCCGCCGGGAAGGTGGCCTTGAGCACTTCGGCGAAACCGACGCCGCCGCGCACCTTGCCGCGCACTTCGCTGACGATGTGCATCACGTGCGAGTAGCGCTCGATGATGAAGCGGTCGGGCACGGTCACGCTGCCCGGCTCGGACACGCGGCCGACGTCGTTGCGGCCCAGGTCGATGAGCATCAGGTGCTCCGCGCGCTCCTTCGGGTCGGCCAGCAGCTCGGCCTCGAGCGCGGCATCGGCCTCGGGCGTGGCGCCGCGCGGGCGGGTGCCGGCGATGGGCCGCACCGTGACTTCCCCGCCCTGCAGGCGCACCAGGATCTCGGGCGAGCTGCCCACCACCTGGGTGCCGCCGAGGTCGAGGAAATACATGTAGGGCGACGGGTTGAGCGCACGCAGCGCGCGGTACACGTCCACCGGGCGGGCGCGGAAGGGCACGCTCATCCGCTGGCTCAGCACCACCTGGAAGATGTCGCCGGAGCGGATGTAGTCCTTGCACTTCTCCACCGCGGCCAGGAAGCCTTCCTTGGTGAAGCCGGACACGAAGTCCTGCTCGCCCAGCAGCGACGGGTCGAGCACGTCGGGGTAGCTGCGGCCGGAGTGGCGCAGCCGGTGCACCAACTCGTCGAGCCGGCGCAGGGCGCGCGCATACGCCTGCGGCTGCGCCGGGTCGGCGTGCACCACCAGGTAAAGGCGACCCTTGAGGTTGTCGAAGACGGCCACTTCCTCGCTGAGCATCAGCAGCGCGTCGGGCGTGCCGAGCTGGTCGGGCTTGTCGCCGCCGGCCAGGCGCGGCTCGATCCAGCCGATGGTCTCGAAGCCGAAATAACCGACCAGGCCGCCGGTGAACGCGGGCAGGCCGGGCAACTGCGGCACGCGGAAGCTCTCGCGCAGGCGATCGACTTCGGCCAGCGGGTCGGCCAGCTCGCGGGTTTCCACCAGGTCGCCGTAGTCGCGCACCTGCATCGTGTTGCCGCGGAAGGTGTAGGTGCGGCGCGCCGGCAGGCCGATGATGGAATAACGACCCCAGGTCTCGCCGCCTTCGACCGATTCGAACAGGTAGGTGTGCGGGCCGTCGGCCAGCTTCAGGTACACGGACAGCGGCGTGTCGAGGTCGGACAGCACCTCGCGCACCACGGGGATCCGGTTGTGGCCGGCCCGGGCGAGGGCCTCGAATTCGTCAAGGGAGATCACGCACGGCGTCCGTCGTTACCAGAGGCCCGAGTATAGCCGCGGGCCCAGCCCCTGTAGGAGCGGCTTCAGCCGCGACCGTTCCTCGCCAAGGGCGGTCGCGGCTGAAGCCGCTCCTACACGGCCTTTCAGGGCATCCCGCGCAGATGCAGCGTGAAGGCCACGCCCTCGCCGCCCGGCAGGTTGCGGGCCTCGGCGTGGCCGCGGTGCAGGTCGGCGACCAGGCGCACCACGTACAGGCCGAAGCCCAGGTGCGCGGCGCCCTCGGCGCGCTGCGACTTGCCGCGCAGGCTCACCAGCGAATCGAACAGGCGGCCGCGCATGGCCTCGGGCAGCACCGGGCCCCGGTTCGCCAGCGTGATGGCCACGCCCTCGCCTTCCGCCGCCGCCGACAGCCGCACCCAGCCGTCCTCGGGCGTGAAGCCGCGGGCGTTGTCCACCAGCTTGTCCAGCGCCTGCACCACCAGCTCGGGCGCGCCGCGCAATGGCAGGGGGCCGGGGGGCAGCTCCAGCCGCAGTTCGCGCGGCGCCAGCAAGCCGCGGTAGGCCTCGGCGCAATCGGCCAGCAGTTCGCGCAGATCGAAGGACTCCGCCTCGGCCGATTCGATGGCGTGTTCGATGCGCGTCACTTCGCTCATCGTGCGCACCAGCGTGCCCATGCGCTCCACGCCGTCGCGGGCCCGGGCCAGGTAGGGGCGCGTTTCCGCCGGCAGCGCCGCGGCGTCGAGGTTGTCGAGCGAGGTGCGCACGATGGCCAGCGGCGTGTTGAGTTCGTGCGACAGCTTGCCCGACAGCGAACGCAGGTAGTCGGTGTAGGCCGCCACCTGGTCGAGCAGGCGGGCGAAGCTGCGCGAGAGGTCGCCGATCTCGTCGCGCGCCGTGGTGCGCGGGAAGGGGGTGACGCGGCCCTCGCGGTCGAGCGCATGTTCGGCCGCGTCGCGCAGGCGGCGGATGCGCTGGCCCAGGCGCGTGGCGAACAGCAGGATCACGCCGCCCGAGGCCAGGAAGGCCACCGCGCTCACGCCCAGCAGGCCCGAGAAGGCCCGGTCGGTAAGCAGCAGCACTTCGGAATTCGAACGCTCCAGCAGCACCGCCGCGCGCACTTCGCCGTCCACCACCAGCGGCACCGCCGCCGACAGCAGCAGGCGCGCGCCGGTGGGGTCGCGGCGCCAGGCCACGGCGGGTTGGCCGGCGATGGCGCTGGCCAGCTCGGCGCGCACCAGGCGGCG
>NZ_AVCH01000037.1 GCF_000747075.1 Arenimonas malthae CC-JY-1 | reverse complement strand
CTGGCCGGTGGCCGGGCGGCGGATCATCTCGCGCCAGCTGGCGGCGGCGTCGGCGTGCCGGCCCAGGGCGTCCAGGGCCAGGCCGCGCCAGCCCAGCAGGGTGCGCTGGGCGATGGCGTCGGTGGCCAGCGGCAGCAGGCGGCTGACGCGGGCCAGGGCCAGGGCCGGGTCCTGCGGGAATTCGCCGCGAATCTTGTACAGGTTGGCCGCGTACAGGTCCGGGTCGATGGACAGCGCGCGGTCGGCGTAGGTCTCGGCCAGGGCGTCTTCGCCGCGGGTGTCGTGGAAGGCGGTCAACATTTCAAGGCAGGCGGTCGAATCGGGCAGCGCGTCCTGCCAGCGGTCGAGGACGTCCTTGGCGTCTTCGCCGAGCAGGCCCGAGACGTTCAGGCGCACCTTCCACAGCTCGTCCTTGTCCGGGGCCTTGGCCAGCGCGGCCTCGGCGCGCGCCAGCGCTTCCTCGGGGCGGCCCAGGCGGGACAGCAGCACCACGGCCTGGGACAGCACCGGGGCGTGGGTGGGGTGGGCGTCGAGCACGGCTTCCAGGTCGGCCGCGGCTTCCTCGCCCCGGCCCATTTCCAGCAGCACCTCGGCGCGCAGCACGCGCGCCACCGGGTCGCCCGGCACCAGCGCGATGAGCTCGCCCAGGGTGTCCAGGGTTTCCTGGGCCTTGCCCTGGCGGCGGCGGGCCTCGACCAGCGCGCGCAGGGTGGACGGCGCGCGCGAGGGATCCAGGCGCAGCGCGTTCGACAGCGCCTGCTCGGCGAAGGGCCACATGCGGCGGGCCAGGAAGGCCTGGCCCAGCGCCAGGTGGGCGGCGGCCAGGTTCGGGTCGGCTTCGACGGCCAGGGTGAAGCACTTCAGGGCGCGCTCGCTGTCGCCCTTGGCCTGGGCCAGGTAGCCCTCGAGCACGCGCACCTGCGGGTGCTCGGCGCTGACGCGCTGGGCCAGGCGCAGGTTGCGCTCGGCCTCGGCCTGGTCGCCCCGGCCCAGGGCCAGGTGCGCCAGCATCACGTAGGCGCCGAGCTGGTTCGGGTCCAGCGCCAGGGCCTGCTGCAGGCCCTGGACGGCGGCCTTGGCGTCGCCCTCGGACAGGGCCAGCGTGGCCAGGCTGAAGTGGTGGGCCGCCACGTCGGGGGCCATTTCGAGCGCGCGGCCGAAGGCCTGGCGGGCGCCGGTGGCGTCGCCGGCACGCTGCAGGCACACGCCCAGCAGGTGGTGGGCGGCGGCGTTTTCAGGTTCGGCGGCAACGGTGGCGCGGGCGGCGGCGAGCGCGGCGGCGGCGTCGCCCCGGCGCAGGGCCTCGGTGATGTCAGCAAGCATGGGAGTCTTCAGGCAGGCGCGGAAACGGCCATTGTAGCCGCCCCGGCGGCTTCGGCCGCGGCCTCGAGCCGGTCGGCCACCCAGCGCTCGGAAAAGCCGCCCAGGTGGGCGCCTTCGAGGAAGCCGCAGTGGCCGCCGAAATCGGCGATCTCCAGCCGCGAATGGTCCGGCAGCTGCAGGCGCGGGAAACCGTCGACCGGGATCACCGGGTCGTCCGCGGCGGCCAGCACGCTCACCGGCACCTGCAGCCCGGCCAGGCGGCCACCGGCCACGGCGTACCCCTCGAAATAGTCCTCGATGCCGGCCATGGTGGTGTGGCGGCGGACCATCCAGCCGGTCAGGCCGCGCATGTCCAGGGCCAGCACCGAATCGTCGAAGTCGTGCCGGTGCGGGAACAGCGCCCGCTTGCGCTGCAGCGAGCGCCGCCACTTGCGCATGAAGTACCAGTGGTAGAGCGGCAAACCCTGCTCGAGCGCGCGCAGCACCGCCGCCGGGTCGATGGCCGGGCACACCGCCGCCGCATGCACCAGCGGCACGCCGGCCGCCGGCGCCGCCAGCGCCAGCCGCAGCGCGAAGTTGCCGCCCAGCGAGAAGCCGGCCGCCACCATCGGCCGCGCCGGGAAGCGCCGCGCCACCTCGCCCGCGGCCTGCACCACTTCGGCCAGGCGGCAGGAGTGGAAGAGGTCTTCGTTGAGGTGGTGGGTGTCGCCGTGGTCGCGGAAGTTGAGCCGGAACACCTCGAAGCCGCGCGCCAGCAGCGTCGCCGCCGTGTGCTGCATGTAACCCGAGGCGGCGCTGCCCTCCCAGCCGTGCAGCAGCAGGGCCAGGCCGCGCGGCGCGGTGCCGGGCACGGCGCTGTGGAACCCCTGCAGGCGCACGCCGTCCTCGACTTCGATGACGTGTTCGGTGGTGGCCGCGCCCAGGCGCCGCAGCGCGCGCTCGCCGGCGGCGCGGCGCAGCGGCATCGAACTCAGCACCGACTGCAGGTGGGCGTTGCGCAGCCAGCGCGGCGGGCGGTAGTCGGCCGGGTGCGCCATGCCGGGCCTCAGCCCGCCATGGCCGCGATGATGCGCTCGCGGCAGGTGTCGGCCATGCGCCGGCGGCCGTCTTCGCTGGCCGCCACGGGCTCGAGGAAATGCACCTCGGCCGGGCGCGCCGGCTCGCCCAGCAGGCGCACGAAGTTGGCGAAGAAACTTTCCTTCTCGCCGAAGGCCACGAGGGTCTGCGCGTCGCCGCGCGCGCCGTACTTCAGCGCCACCGGCTGCGCCGGCACCGCGGCCACCACGGCCGGCTGGAAGATGCGCGCGTGGAAGACGGCGATGGCGTCGCCGCGCGTGGTGCGGCCCTCGGGGAACACGCCCACCGCCTGCCCGGCCTCGAGCCGCTGCACCATCTGGTGCATCACGCCGTGCAGGGAGTCGTTGTTGCCGCGGTGGTGGTAGATGGTGCCGCCGCGGCTGGCCACCCAGCCCACCAGCGGCCAGCGCGCGATCTCGGCCTTGGCCACGAAGCCCATCATGCGCTGGCTGTGCATCAGCACGATGTCGATCCAGCTCACGTGGTTGGCCACGAACAGCGCCGCGCCCGGCAGCGGCGTGCCGTAGCGGCGCACGCGCATGCCGAAGATGCGCACCAGCGTGCCCGACCACCAGCGGATCACGCGGTGGTCGAGGCGCTCGCCGCGCAGTTCGAAACGCGCGCTGAGCGGGTTGATCATCAGCAGCGTGAACGGCAGCCCCAGGCCCAGGTGCAGGGCCAGGAACGGCAGACGCCAGAGGTAGCGCAGCGGGCGGCGCCAGTCGCGCGACGGGCGCGCCGCTTCGGTGGGATTCGACATTGCCTGCATTGTGCCGCAGCGCGCGGCGGGAAACACCCGACGCCGGGGTACGCTGGCTTCAGCGGCCGACGACGGCCCCGGTCATGCGCGAAATGCACACCAGCCGGCCGCGCTCGTCCTCGATGCGGATCTCCCACACCTGGGTGGTACGGCCGAGGTGGATGGGCCGCGCCGTGCCGGTGACCACGCCCTCGGTGACGGCGCGCAGGTGGTTGGCGTTGATTTCCAGGCCGGCGGTCTGCTGGCCGGACGCCGGGTCCAGGCACAGGTAGCCGCCGAAGCTGGCCAGGGTTTCGGCCAGCAGCACCGAAGCGCCGCCGTGCAGCAGGCCGAAGGGCTGCCGGGTGCGTTCGTCCACCGGCATGGTGGCCCGGAGGAAGTCCGGGCCCTGCTCAATGATGCGGATGCCCAGCGTGCCCGGCGCGGTGCCGGACAGCATGGCGTTGAGCTGCTCCAGCCCGGGCCGGTGCTTGAACGGGTCGGCCATCGGGCGATGCGCCGCCTCAGCGGACGCGCATCATGCCCGGGCGGTAGGCCGTGGTGTAGCCGCGGCGCGCGTAGCCCGAGCTGTCGCCGTAGCCGCTGCCGGTCTGGCGGTTGCGGCGGCGGTGCATGCGGTCGATCAGCTCGTCGCGGCGGGCTTCCAGCCAGTCGGCGCGGCCGACCTTGGCCGGGTCCAGGCCGCGGCGTTCGGCCTCGCCCTGGCGGAATTCGCAGAACTCGTCGTAGGCGTCGAGCTCGTGCTTGAGGTCCTTGACGCACATCTCGATGGCGATGGCGTCGTCGAAGTAGCCCAGCACCGGCACGTTGTCGGGAATGACGTCCTTCGGGTCGGCGAAGTAGACCAGGGCCGACAGCACGCGCTGCTTGTCTTCCTCCGGCAGGTGCCAGCCGTCGTCGCGCAGCATGGCGATCATGGCGTCGAGGCGGTCGAGGCGCTCGGCGATGAAGTCCGGCAGCTCGATCTGGTCGGCGCCCTTGAGCAGGGCGGAGGCGGCCGACATGATTTCCTCGGCGCTCTTGTTGCCCGCGGCGGCGCGCGCCGACTCCATGGCCTGGGTGAAGTGGGCGAGGTCGCGGTCGGAGAGTTCGAAGCTGAGCGAAAGGGGCATGCGGGCGGTTCCGGCGGTCGGTAACGAGAACGAGCAGCCTAGGCCGGGGCGGATTCCCCGTCAATCGAAGCCCGTGGCCTGGCCCGCGCCCGGCTCAGAGGATGGGCACCAGCCCGGCGCCGAAGGCGGTCAGGATGCGGGTGTAGACCGTCTTGAGCGGCAGGTCCACTTCGGGGAAGGCGCCCACGTCCTCGTAGCAGCGGTAGAAGGCCGGGTCCGGCGGCGCGGTCGGGTTGCAGCCGGGCTTGAGCTCGAAGCTGCTGGCGTACGGGAAAGGCCACAGGTCGAAAATCGGTAATTTTTCCGACACCTTGCCCAGGCTGTAGTTCAGGCCGGAAAACACCGGGGGCTTCTCCTGGCGCGCGACCATCCAGGCGTTTTCCGGCGCCATGTCGCGCTGGATGCTGGCGCGCAGGGCGCCGGCGAACTGGCGGTCGTGCACCACCACCATGGATTCGGTGTTGAGGTTGTCCGAGCGCGGGTCGAAGTTGTGGCTGCCGACCACGCCGACCCGGTCGTCGAGCACCATCGACTTGGCGTGCAGGCCGACCCGGATGCCGGCGCGCTTGAGCGGCACCGGCCCCGAGGCCGAGCCGGCCGAACCCGAGCCGAAGATCGGCAGCATGGCGCGCTCGGGGCCCAGCGCGCCGGTGGCGGCCACGTCGATGGGCGCGTCGGTCGGGTAGGGCTTGTACTCGTGGATGCGGAAGCCCATCTCGCGCAGGTACATGCGCTTGTACTTGTGGCTCATGGCGTACACGGGGAAGGCGTCGGTGGCGGCAAGGGAGTTCGTGGACACCTCCACCACCGGCGCCCGCTCGCGCCGCTGCAGCTCGCGGAACAGCTGGCGCGCCGGCCGCGACAGCACCAGGTAGGGCGTCTGCAGCACCAGTTCGCGTTCGGTCGAGGCCACCAGGTCGCGCATGGCGCGCGAGGCGTCCTCGTGCGCGGTGGTTTCGCCGGTGTGCTTCTCCGGCAGGTCGGCGAAGAAGTCCACGCGCCCCACCGACAGCGTCAGCGGCGCCAGCCGTTCGTGCACCGCGGCGCCGTCGGCGGCGATGGCCGCCATGGCCAGCACCCGCGGCGGGCGCTCGCGGGCGGGGTCGAGCAGGCGGTGCGCCGGCACGCCGCCGGCGCGCACCAGGCGGCGGGCCACGTCCTTGAGCGTGTGCGCCGGGCGGCTGCGTTCGAAGCTCCAGAAGGCCTCGAAGTTGGCTTCCATCGCCCGGGCCACCGGCCCGGCGACGAGGATGTCGCGGTCGCGGTAGTTGTAGCCCTCGCCCCAGTCGAAATAGCGGTCCTGGATGTTGCGGCCACCGGTGATGCCGACCGTGCCGTCCACCAGCAGCAGCTTGGTGTGCATGCGCCGGTTGAACTTGCGGAAGCAACACAGGATGCCGGCCGCGTACTGCAGCGACTGGGTACGCGCCTCGTTGAAGGTGGGGTTGTACAGGCGCAGCTCGAAGTTCGGGTGCGCGCCGGCCAGGGCCGCCTGCAGGTTCGGGTCGGGCAGGCCGTAGAGCTGGTCGAGCAGCACGCGCACCTTCACGCCGCGGCGGGCGGCCGCCAGCAGCTCTTCCAGCACCAGCGCGCCGGTGTCGTCGGTGTCGTAGATGAAGCTCTGCAGGTCGATGCTGCGGCGCGCGGCGCGAATCAGGTGGACGCGGGCGATCAGCGCGTCCTGGCCGCGGTCGAGCAGGGTGACGTGGTGGCGCGGCGCCTCCGGCGTGGACGCGGCCATGGCCTGTTCGCCCAGGTCGAGCAGGGGCG
>NZ_AVCH01000036.1 GCF_000747075.1 Arenimonas malthae CC-JY-1 | reverse complement strand
TCGGCCGAACCGTCGCAGGAGGGGGCGGCGGCGCGCCCGGCCTCGGCATGACCGGCGGCGGCGCGCATTTCGGCCTTGGGCAGGGTGGTGCAGCCGGCCAGCGCCAGCAGGAGCAGGGGGAGGAGCAGGCGGGGGGTCATGGTTGCCCAGACTGCCGCAGACGCACCCGGAAGTCGAAGCCCACGCCGTCCTGCAGCCACACCCGGTAAGCCACCATTCCGAATTCGCGCCGGCTGACCACGCCGGAAACGTGGATGTCGCAGTCGTAGCCGGGGGCCTCGCAGCCGGACGGGTCCATCTGGAAACGCACGGGCCGCGCCACGCCGCGCAGCTCCAGTTCGCCGGCCATCCAGCCGCCCTCGCGGGACAGCTCGGGCGGGAAGGGCTCGGAGCGGAAGCGGATGGCGGGATGGCGGGCCACGTCCAGGAATTTTTCCGAACGCATCGAGCGGTCCATCCAGCCCGGGCCCTCGAGCACGAGGCGGGTGGCGTCCAGGCGCACGTGCACCTGCAGGCGGCCGTCGGGGTGGCGCTCGAGGCGCCCGTCGAAATCCTGGAAGCGACCCTGCACCCGGCCACCGACGCGCAGGTCCACGGTGATGGCGGCGCGCGAGGCCAGCGGGTCGATTTCAGGCACGGGCGTGTCCGCGGCGGCGGGGGGCGCCGCCAGCCAGCCGGCGGCCAGCAAGGCCAGGCAGGCGCCGGCCCGGGCCGCCCTCATCCCGTCACGGCCACCAGAAGGCGGTGAGCTGGGCGATGCCGGGTTCGAGCGCGGCGTCGGCCGGCATGGTCAGCACGGCCACGCCGCCCGCGGGCATGCCGCGGAAGTCGCCGGACTGGCCCGAGCTGAGCAGGGCCGCCAGCTGTTCGAAGCCGGGGTTGTGGCCGACCATCAGCACGCGGGCCAGGTCGCGGTGTTCGTCGGCGACCTGGATCAGCCGGCCGGGCGTGGCGTCGTAGATGCGCGGCTCCTGCTTGCACTCGACGTAGCCGAGCGCGGCCATGACGGTTTCGCAGGTCTCGCGGGTACGGCGGGCCGGCGAACACAGCACGCGGTCGGGCAGGTAACCGTGGTCGCGCAGCCAGCGGCCGGCGGCTTCGGCCTCGGCCTGGCCCTGCAGCGACAGCGGGCGGTCCAGGTCGTCCAGGCCCGGTGCGGGCGGTTCGGCGTGGGCGTGGCGGAGCAGGATCAGTTCGCGCATGACCTTCCTTGTCGCGTCAGAGGGATTTCTTGAGCCAGCGAAGCAGCGGCGCCCAGTCTTCCTGGTGGCTGCGCACCTGTTCGGAGTGGTAGTCGAAGATGCTCTTGCCCAGGCCGCACAGCAGCACGTAGGCCTGGGTGTCGCGCAGTTCGGCCACCAGCGGGTAGGGCCAGGACTTGAGCTGGGCGATGGCCTGCTGGGAGGCGCCGGTCCAGGGCTTGAGGCGGTTGCCGACGATGCCGACCGGCAGCTTGCCCTTCTTCACCCGCGGGTGGGTGACCAGGCTGTTGAGGAAGGGCACCGTGGCCTCGAGGTCGATGGCCGAAGGCAGCACCGGCACGACGACCGCGTCGGCCATGTCGAGGAAAGCCTGCAGGTCGTCGGCCATGGCACCGGCGGGGGCGTCGATGACCAGGCGCTGGATGCCTTCCGGCAGCTGTTTGTCCCAGTTGCGCTTGCAGCCGTCGAGCGGCAGCACCGCGGTTTCCAGGTGGGCGCGCTTTTCGCACCAGTGGGTCGAGGACTTCTGCTTGTCGGCGTCGAGGATGGCGGTGGCCTTGCCCTCCACCGCGAAGTGCGCGGCAAGGTGGGTGGCGACCGTGGACTTGCCGGCGCCTCCCTTCGAGCTCGCGACCAGGATCGTGCGCATGCCGTGCCTCCGCTACCGGGACTGCCTTGCACTCTACCCCGCCCGGCGCGGGCGAGGAAGGCGGCCGAGCAGAAACTCTAGGCCGCTGTGTGACGGTGCGGAGACCGGCCGTGGCGAGCCCGCGCCGGCCCCATTCCACCTCGCGGAGGGCGCATGCCAGCACCCCCGGCCCCGGGCCTGCATTCCCCGGCGTTCGAGCGCGACAGCTGCGGTTTCGGGCTGATCGCGCAGCTCGACGACCGGCCGTCGCGGGCGCTGGTGGACGCCGGCCTGCAGGCGCTGGCGCGGCTGGCCCACCGCGGCGCGGTGGCCGCCGACGGCCTGAGCGGCGACGGCT